>CANRFR010000139.1 GCA_947629945.1 uncultured Clostridia bacterium
TATCAAGCCGATATACCGCGCGGGAATTCCCAATATAGTGATGAACGGACTTTGCACGGTGTACATCGTGGCGTTAAATCTAATACTTGAGAAATTTTCCGACGATGCTGTGACCGTCCTCGGACTGTATTACAAATTGCAAACATTTTGTCTTATCCCTGTAATGGGGCTTACCACCTGCATTGTACCGATAATCAGCTATAATCTCGCTATCAAAAGTGTTTCGCGATGCAAGGCTATCCTGTGGCAGACGATAGGAATTTCCGCAGTCTGCATGGGGCTTGGAACGCTGCTCTTTGAAACGATCCCCACGCAGCTTTTACGGATATTCGCGGACGGAGAACAGAATATCCTCGACGTCGGAACGACCGCGCTCAGAATTATCGGAACCGGCTTTATTCCGCTATCAATGACGCTTGTAATGGCTACATATTTTCAGGCTATCGGAATGGGAAAACAGAGCATCGCAGTCACGGCATTACGGCAGATCGCGCTGCTGATACCGCTTGCGTGGGCGTTCTCCAATTTCGGGTTGAATTATGTATGGCTGGCGTTCCCGATAACCGAAGTCGTGACTGCTGCCGCCGGGCTGATACTGTACAAAAAATCTCCCATTGAAAAGCGGCTGAAAACGGAACGTCCCCACAAAGAACAGACTCAAAAAGATTAGGGCGTGTTCACATTACCGCTCAATGCCCGTCTTTCGGATAATGTGAACACACCTTAGATCATAAGCCGCAATTATATACCATTTCGATTTTTAACGGACCAATTTGCGGTATTTCGGCTTATGCCGTCGTCCGAAGCATTTTGCTGTTCCGTGTCTGTTTTGCTGATTTTTTTAATGTAATGACATACAATATAACGGCGAGAACGATAGAGAGAACGTCCGCTGCGGGTTGCGCCCAGACAAGTCCGGTAAGTCCGAGCGCGGCTTTCAGGATAAACAGGGCGGGAATGAATACGATACCCTGTCTGCTTAAGTTTATGATAAGAGAGGCAGCCGCCGCGCCCATTTCAAGTGCTGTTATCGATGTTTCGGCGAAAACGTCAAGCAGCGTTTACAAATCCGAATACACAGGCACAAAGCCGTATCGTGCTGTTACGACAAATTTAAATCAAACGTCGATAGAAACGCGGGCGGAAACAGTATTTTACAAAAATAAACTCGGAATGACCGGGAAAAATTCGGCGGGCGAAATTCCTTACAGACAAACGGGCGGCGTGGCTAACGGGCAAATTGAAGCGGCAACAAGCGCTGATAAATATTCGTTCGAGAACATTCAAAGCGGCAACAAGCCTGTGAAAAATGTTGAGTGGAGCGATTTTGATGATAACGTTGTAATCGCGCCGAGCGCTGAAACGTTTCAATTTGATTCCGAACAAAGCGGTAATAATCCACGCCGAAGTACGGAGTTTTCAAACGCTGAGAGCAATATACACACGCAAGCCGAAGCGGACAATTTTTCATTCTCGGTTGATATGACAGGCGAAAGCAGCGCGGGAGAAATACCGCGTACCGATATACAATTTAGCGTTGAAAAAGGTGGTGTTATTCCGACGGTTACGGCGGAATCATTCGCCTACAAAACGAAGCGTTGCGGTACGGAGCGTTGCAAAGATTAAACAAGAAAGGGGTAATTTAAATGCCAATTCTCACTGCTAACGCGATTGAGGGCTACAAAAAGGACACCGAACGTAAAATAGCCTTTGCGCGTTACAAAATCGGCAACATTTATTATGACGTGCCGATTCACCGCCGCGAACGCTTGCCGGACGGACGCGTTGCGGTGTATTTTTCTATAACGCCCGCGGCGGGCAAAAGCGTTACAATTTCGGAAGTTCAGCTTATTGACACAAACAATGATTTGTGGGCGTCGAAAACCGAAAACATTGTGATAAGCAATGTGCAAGAAGGCGTTTTATATCGCTTTACTTTTGACTTTAAGGAGGTGTAAAATATGGGCTACAATAGGACGTTTTGGCAAGACCACGTAACGCAGTACAACGACCGATTTAGAGAGCGCAACAACTCGGACGGTACAATTTCGCATATACCCGTTGAGGGTGAGACTTTACAAGAGGGTACGCCGCAAAACGCCGCGAATTTCAATAACATTGAAACCGGTGTTTTCGGAGCACACGAAATAGACGCGGAATTGACACGAATTATGCTTCAACACGAAAGAAATATAGATACCCTTACGGGCGAAACAGGGAGCATTACACTTGAAAATTCAAGCGTATACCCGTTTAACAATTCTGTGCGGTCAGTTGGGCTGAAAGTTCCACGCGACACAACAGATTACACGGTTGACGTGTACGTTGTTTCAGCAGAAGGCAGCGTTGGCAATATAACGGTAACAGACAAATTGTGCAACGGATTCAAAATCGCCTTTACGGGCGGCGCAAAAAGCGCAACAATAAAATATGTTATTCGCGGAGGTGCTGTATAATGGCAAACATACATATCAAGAGCGACGAACGCAAAGCAAGCGAAGCGTATGTGCTTGATTCGTTTGGGCGCAAAGGTGAGATAAACCCCGCCGACAGAGACGCGGCGGAAATCATTGCGGCGCGTTCGCGCGAAGCATATAACGAAATGAAACGAATGGAGGTTAAAGTCACCATAACCCACAACGGCAAGCACCCGTATCACCATGTTAGCGAGGACGGCAAAGGCGTTTATGGGTGGGTTGATTCCGCAAACGTTTCAAAGTAAGGGGTACAAAATGAATGTATTAAAGTTTATAGCCGCTAATTGGGATAGCATTTTATTTGTTGTCGCAGTAGTAGCGGCTTTGTTAGTGCTTTACAAGCACGGACGCGTTGAGATTGTCAAAAAAGTTCTTTTTTCTCTTGTTTCCCGCGCTGAAAAAGAATTTGGTTCGGGAACAGGCGAGTTGAAGAAAGCGACGGTTATCGAATGGATTTACGAGAAATTACCTAAAATTGTAACGGTATTCATAACGCCGAAAGAAATTGAACAGCTTATAGAATCCGTGCTTGAATACGCAAAGACAAAATGGGCGGCGAACGGTGCGTTGCAAAGTTACATCACCAATACGCCCCAAATATAATAAAGGTGTCCGTTTCGGACACAGAATAACACAAAACGCCCGCCGAGGTTATCCTTTGGCGGGCGTTGTGTGTATATTGAACAAATAAACAGCTCGATAATCTGTGCATAAAGTAGAAACACCCGTCAAGGTTCACACCTTGACGGGTGTTTTTTGTGTTTAGCGCATTATCACAATTCCGAACAAACCGCCTACAAATACAAAGTAGGGCGGGTTCGGATTTGACATAGCTTGGCGGAGAAAGAGGGATTTGAACCCTCGCGCCGGTTTCCCGACCTACTCCCTTAGCAGGGGAGCCCCTTCACCACTTGGGTATTTCTCCGAATAGGTGAATCAAAATATGATAATACGAAGCCCACAGTCATCGTAATGTGTAATGTGCCGCAAAAGCTGCCGTAATAATATGGTCATAATCGCGGCTTTTACAGTGGCAAGACTTAATAACTATTTAATTATATCATACATTTCTTTGTTTGTCAAGGGGGTTTAGCAAAAAATTTATCAAATTGCGAAAAAGCCGCCTATATTGACAAACAGCAAGGAAAGTGGTATAATAAATTTGATTATGTTTGACCGAAAGGAAATGATAGGTAATGCCGATAAAAATACCCGATGGACTTCCCGCGCAGAGCGTCCTCGAAAACGAACATATATTTGTAATGACGGAATACCGAGCTTTGCATCAAGATATACGTCCGTTGAAAATAGGGATACTGAACCTTATGCCCACCAAGATCGTCACCGAAACGCAGATTCTGCGCAGTCTTTCAAATACGCCGCTTCAGATAGAGGTAGACTTTATCCAGACCTTGTCTCATCGAGGCAAAAACACTCCACAGGAGCATTTGATAGCGTTCTATAAAACATTCGATGATATAAAAGATATGAACTACGATGGCTTTATAATAACCGGCGCTCCCGTTGAACAGATGGATTTCAAGGATGTGGACTACTGGGACGAATTGTGCCGCATTATGGATTGGACGACCGACCACGTTCACTCAACGTTTCATATTTGCTGGGGAGCGCAGGCGGCGCTTTATTATCATTACGGGGTAAAAAAATATCCGCTGGAGCATAAAATGTCGGGGGTGTTCTTGCATAGACTTTTAACGCCCAAGTCGCGGCTGTTCCATGGCTTTGACAGCGTATTTTGGGCTCCGCATTCGCGCCACACAGAGATACGCGCCGAGGACATCCTTAAAATCCCCGAGCTGCGGCTTATGGCGGTATCAGACGAGGCGGGCGTTTACGCCGTCGGCAACAAGGACGGCAGCCGTTTCTTTATCATGGGGCACTCGGAATATGACGCGGAAACGCTTGACGCCGAATACCAACGCGATTTGGCAAAGGGTCTGAAGCCACAGATACCGTGCCACTACTATCCCAACGACAACCCTAACGAGCCGCCTATACTCAATTGGCGCGCACACTCAACGCTTATCTATACCAACTGGCTGAATTATTTCGTGTATCAAACCACGCCGTTTGACATCACCGAGCATATCAAATAGTTATCGGAAACGGCAAATTTCTTATATTGAATTTGTGCGAAACGCCTAAATTGCGTGCAGTTGTTGCAAAATTGCACAAAATGTGATATAATTTATAAAAAGAGTATTAACGAAAAAAGCGAAAGGAACGGTTTTTCGCGATTTTTAATATAAGGAGGCGATAAGTATGACTGATGATAAGATACCCGTAAACTCGGTGGTGGAAATTTCCGTTGACCCAAACCGTACAGCCGCGTTCATATCGTTTAACCCGCCCGAAAACGGAGGCAGCGACATTACTGTCGAAAAAATAAAAAGGGTATTGGACGAGAATTTTATCTCCTATGGGATACTGGAGGACGATATAAAATTGGCGGTAGAGCAAAAGCGCTACAACGAAAGCATCTGCGCCGCCCGTTGGACGCCGCCCATAAACGGCATAGACGGCATAATTCAGTACTATTTCAATAAGGATAAGCACGCTGCGCCTGTTGAAGATGAGCATGGAGTGGTAGATTACAAGAACCTGGGACTTATCAACAATATCGTTGAAGGCACGCCTATAGCGGAGATAAATCTTCCTACCGAAGGCACGCCCGGCACGGATATCACGGGCAAGCGTGTGGCACAAAAACTTGGCACTCCCGCGAAATACAACTTAGGTGCGGGAACGTCGCTTATAAACGACGATACGCAGATAATCGCTGCCGTAAACGGTAATCTGGTGTTCAAAAACGGCGCGTTCTGCGTTGAAGAAAGGATCGTCATAAACGGCGATGTGGACGTTTCCAGCGGCAATATCGACTTTATCGGCGACGTGACCGTTAAGGGCGGCGTTTTTGAGGGATTTCGTGTGGCGTCGAAACGCTCTGTTACGATAATGGGTTTGGTGACAAGCGCGGAGATAACCGCTGACGGCGATATCACGATAAAAGGCGGCGTAATAAATTCCAAAATAGTCGGCAAACATAACGTTAAGGTCGGCTTTTGTGAAAACAGCACCATAACCGCCGATGGCAATATCGAAAGTCCGTCGTTTGTAGGCGGGGAGCTTTTTGCGTCCGAAAAAATAATTGCAACCGGCGGCAAGGGCATTATTGTGGGCGGAAAATACACCGCGCTGAACGGCGTGGAAGCGTCTGTAATAGGCTCGGAGAACTACACAAAAACCGTTGTTACGCTCGGCAACAACGCAGTGCTGTCCGAAGAACGCGAGTCTCTCGAAAAAGAGAACAGCACTTTGGACGATCAAGTCGACCAACTCGGCAAGATACTGCTCACACTGGACGAGTACGCGAAAAAAGGAAAGCTTTCACCCGAACGCCTGCAAATGCAGACCGACGCGCGCCGCAATCGTCTGCGTATTCAAAACCAGATACGGACGAATAAAAAGCGCATATCTGAAATAGAAGAAGCGCTGCAGCTTACGCAGAATCTGTTTGTATTGGTAAAGCGTATACTTTACCCGGGCGTTACATTGCGAATCAATTCTTCGGTGCTCAAGGTGAACGCCGTAGAAAACCGCGTTAAAGCCATGGTTCAAGGCGGCGACATCGTGCTTGTTCACATTTGACGAGAGTTATGCTTGATATAAAACAAAAAAGCTGCTCTCAATGAAGATAATGATTACCTACAAACTGAAGCTCCCCTTGCTTTGCAAGGGGAGCTTCAGTTTGTAGAAAAAGTCCTTTTTCACGTTTAATTGTAAACTTTACGCGCCCGTTTCGATGGGAACACTTCATATATCCCTATTTTTTCTGAATTTGGATTGTTACGTTGCCGGGTTCGAGGGGACAACCCTTCGGGAAAGGGGAGCGGGGGGCAACCTACCTTTGATATCCCCACAAATGCATTCTTGACTTCTACCTGTAGTATTTTTTCAGACGGCAGGAAGCCCCCCTCTCCCCTCTCCCTACGGGTTTAGGGTGACCGCTTGCGGTCACTCGCCCTCGAGCTCCCTTTTCCCCTCTCCCTCACCCCTTTCCCCCTATACCACTCAATGAGGTTGACCATTTTTTTATAA
>CANRFR010000140.1 GCA_947629945.1 uncultured Clostridia bacterium
GGCGCGGCAAGAAAGAACGGGTGGAGCAGTGTGCGATGCCGCTGTGGATAAACCATCAAAAGCAAAAGTGTAACAACTAGGAGGATCTCCAAAAGTATAACACACGGGGCGGCTATTGTTCAATCATCAACCGTTCCGTGTTTTATATATCTGCTTTGCAGAGCTTACAGTGCTCAAAAGAGTGCTGTAAACTGTGTTCAGCATTTGGTCTGAGTGACAGGATTTGAACCTGCGACCTCTACCACCCCAAGGTAGCGCGCTACCAATCTGCGCCACACCCAGATTTTCAACAATGATATTATACCACAAAACCGGAAGTTTGTCAAGGGGTTTTTAAAAAAAAGTAAAAAACAATTTGGCGGAATTTTTAGCAGACAGCAAGACTCTTTGCGAAAAACGGCGTTAACACACAGCACAAAGCAGTAATAGTCAAGGGAAATAGGTTATGTGATCTGTCAAAGTAGGAGTGTATAGTTATGTGAGAAATTTCAGACGCCTTTCGTTTTCAAGACAATTTAATCGTCCTTTCCATAGTCAGCGCGGAGCTGCCCGCAAGCAGCTTTGAGATCCGCGCCGAACTCACGGCGCTTAGTAGCTATCACGCCGTGCTCTTTCAGGATCTTGCAAAAATTTGCAAGTTTATCCGCATCCGGCTTGCAAAAATCGACGTCTGTTGAGTTGTACGGAATAAGATTTACATAAAAGTCCCGTCCGCCGATAAGTCCCGCAAGCTGTACCGCGCACTCGTCAAAATCGTTGACATTGTCAAGCAAAATGTATTCCAAAGCCACGCGGTGACACGTCCTTTGCGTATAATATTCGGCAGCTTTAAGAACCTCGCTTATCGGATATTTCTTGTTTATAGGCATAAGCGAGGTTCGCAGATCGTCGTTGGGAGCGTGCAGACTTATCGCAAGAGAACAAGGCTCTTCAAGTTCTGCATACTCGTAAATGCGCGGTACAATGCCACAAGTTGACACTGTAACGTGCCGCCTACCAATTGCTAAACCCTTGTCCTCCGACATTATCGAGATAAAGTCCGCCACATTTTGAAAGTTATCGAACGGCTCCCCTATCCCCATTACCGAAACGCCGTCAATTTTGCAGGAAAATTCTCGCGAAATTGCAACAACTTGACCAACGATCTCGTCAACGTCAAGATTTCTCCGCTTCTTCATCTGACCGCTCTGACAGAATTTACACCCCATATTGCAGCCAACTTGTGTAGAAACGCACACGCAATTCCCGAAGCACTGCCTCATCAGCACCGTCTCGACGAATTCGCCGTCCTTGAGCTTCAAAAGCAGCTTCGCTGCGTCAGCGCTCTCTCGCTTCTCCACGACCTCAGGCAGCTCGAACGAAAACAGCTCCGCAAGCCGTACTGCGGTACGCTCCGCAAACCCAAAGCCGCCGAACCCCCGTGCGACGTCCTTATAGACTCCGCGGTAAACAATGTCCGCCTTGGCGGGATTTTCGTCAAGCTCCGCAAATTTATCGCGTAATTTCCGTAAAGTAAATCCAAAAAAGTTCATAACAACTCCTCGTCTCTTCCATTCCTATATATTATACAATATATTTTGTCGATTGTCAATATTTAGTATATATATACTAAAAGCAGTTGTAATATTTAGCCAAAAAGACAATTGAAATATCGTTTACAATTTGGTATAATTGATATAAGGGTATTTGCAAATTTGTGCGCAGCGCTTATTCGGCGAATAAAGCGCCTGTTTTGCGGAAACCTAAAACGAATAAAATTTTTGAGAGGTGCTTTAAATGAGCTTGGAAATCGTAAATGGAGTAAGTATCCCCAATATGCCGTGGCAGGACAGACCCGAGGGCTGTAAAGACGTAATATGGCGTTACAGCGATAATCCCGTTATCAAACGCGACACGCTGCCGACCAGCAATTCAATTTTCAATTCCGCCGTTGTTCCGTTCAACGGAAAATTCGCGGGCGTGTTCCGCGTTGACGACAAGGCGCGCAGAATGGCTATTCATGCGGGCTTCTCTGACGACGGTATTCACTGGAACATCAACCCCGAAAAAATAGAGTGGATAAACGACGACCCCGCGGCTAAAGAAGCCAATCCGTGGCAGTACGGCTACGACCCCCGCTGCGTATGGATAGAGGACAGATATTGGATAACCTGGTGCAACGCGTACTGCTGGCATCCCACCATCGGTTTGGGCTGGACGAAGGACTTTAAAGAGTTCCACCAGTGCGAAAACGCGTTCTTGCCGTTTAACAGAAACGGCGTACTGTTCCCGCGCAAGATAAACGACGAGTATGTGCTTTTCAGCCGCCCGTCCGACAGCGGACACACACCGTTCGGCGATATGTATTTGTCGCGCTCCAAGGATATGGTTTATTGGGGCAAACACAGATATGTAATGGGTCCCGACCTTGACTGGGAGTCTACAAAAATTGGCGCGGGTCCTATCCCGATTGAGACCTCCGAGGGCTGGTTGGTATTCTATCACGGCGTATTGCAGAGCTGCAACGGCTTCGTATACAGCTTCAGCGCGGTAATACTTGATAAGGACGAGCCGTGGAAGATCAAGTACAGATGTCAAGAGTATATGATAAACCCGCGTGAGTACTACGAGTGCGTAGGCGACGTTCAGAACGTAACGTTCCCGTGCGCGGCGCTCTGCGACAAGGACACCGGCAGAATAGCAATCTACTACGGCTGCGCGGACACTTGCACGAGCCTGTGCTTCTGTTATGCGGAAGAGGTTGTAGAGTACGTTAAGGCGCACTCCAAGAAATATGTTGACGGCAAGGCTCAGTAAGCTTTAAATATCCAAATAATAAAAATCTCGGCGTTACCTTTCGGTTTCGCCGAGTTTTTTATTCATACCATCGAATTCAAACAATTAAAAGCAAAATCATTTTGCGGTTTTCACATTAACATCGCTGTAATATACTACAGTAGTTCCGTTGACCGCCGCCATACGAATGACGTAATTCGTGGCTCTCTTCAAACCGGTTATCTGCGCGGAGACCGCGTTCACGCTCGGATTTGCAACGCGCTTCCAGCTTTTGCCGCCGTCAGTTGAAACCCAGATACGGTAGCTAGACGCGTCAACGTTTTTGTTCCACTTCAAAGAAACACTTGTACTCTTTATTGAGGTCGCTGTAAAACCGGAGGTTTTCACCGGCTTTGCGTAAGTCGTCAAATTTACGTCGCTGTAATAGCCGACGGTAGTGCCTTTCATCGCCGCCATACGAACGATGTATTTTGTGCCGCCTTGCAAGCCGGTTATTTGCGCGGAAACCGCGTTTACGGTCGGGTTCGCAACGCGCTTCCAGCTCTTGCCGCTGTCTGTTGAAACCCAGATACGGTAACTCGACGCGTCAACGTTTTTATTCCACTTTAAAGAAACACTTGTACTCTTTACCGAGGTCGTCGCGAAACCGGAGGTTTTCACCGGCTTTGCGTAGGTCGTCAAATTAACGTCGCTGTAATAACCGACGACAGTGTCTTTCATCGCCGCCATACGAACGATGTATTTTGTGCCGCCGTTTAAACCTTTTATCTGCGCGGAAACAGCATTCGCGGTCGGATTAGCGACGCGCTTCCAGCTTTTGCCGCCGTCCGCCGATATCCAGATACGATAGCCCGTTGCTTCGTCATTCTTCGTCCAAGTCAAAGCTGCGGAAGTCATAGTTCTTGTTTTCACTGCAAAATTTGCCGTAGCCGCGGGTTTGGCAAGGGTCTGCGCGTTCAGATAAACGCAGTTGCTCAAAAGAGCGGAATTGCTCTTAGATACCGCGCGGATAAGAACGCTGTATTTTGTGTTCGCTTTCAATCCGGAAACGGTCGCGGACGTAGTGTTGACGTTTGTGATATTCGCGCGTCTTGTCCAAGTGCTGTCGCCGGGAGCCTTTGTCCAAATTCTGTAGCCGCCCGCGTCCGACGCTTTGTTCCAAGTGAACGACGCGGTATTCATCGTGCGTGATTTCAGCTTAAAGCCGCTTACGGCAGAGGGCGCGGTGAGAACGGTCTTGCTTGTTCCGTTGACATAAGTCCACGCGCTTCTTACGTTGTTGTTCACCGCGCGGATAGCCACGGTATATTTCGTATTGGGCTTCAGACCCGTCAAGGTAAGAGAGGTTGCCGCCGCGTTCGCGGTTTTGGTAGTCCACGACTCATTTGCGGAGCTTCTGTAATTTATCTCGTATTTTGTGGTGTTCGCCGCATTTTTGCTCCACGTCAGCACAGCGCTTGAGGAATACGCGGACATTGACTTAAAGTTTTTTACGACGGTGGGCGTTATATACTCGAACGCCGCCGTTATCGCAACTGTACCTTCCACACCCTTGACATTATAAGTTACCGTTCCGCCGCTTAAAGTCTGCGCGGCGCCGTTTATTTTTACATATCCGACCTTGCAGCCCGTTTTGGGAGCCGCCGAAACGACTATCTTGTCGCCCATTTTGACTTTATCGCCGCTTTGCAGCTTCTTGCCGTTCACGGTAACGGTCAGAGTGCCGTTGACGGGAGAGTTGTAAGTCACCGCGGTGTTCACGAGAACTCCTATTTTTTCCGTCTTGGAATAACCGCATGAGCAAGTGTAAGTTTTAACGCCCTCGGTGGTCGCGGTGGGCTGCTTCGTGATCTTTTCCGTGAACGTATGCGCAGTTTTGTCGCCCTTTGCGGTCTTGCAAACCGCGCATACATGCCAGTGTCCGTTCGCGTCGTACTTTACCTCGGAAAAACTGTGTGCGTTCGTCTTCGCAATAATTTCGGTCTGAGTTTCGCCGCAATCGGCGCAGACCCTCGTTTTGGAGCCGTTCTCCGCGCAAGTTGCAGCCTTAGTCACCGTCCACGCGTTCCAATTGTGAACGTGAACCTCGTTCGGGTCAAAATCCGTTGTAGAAACGGTCAGAATATCGGGCGTATAGGTATCGACGGTATCGAGCTTATATTTGTAAGTTATCGTTTTATCCATATACGATTTTACGATATGCATTACAAAACCCGAGCTGTCCGCGCTTTGCGCACCTTTAAGACAGAGATAATCGGGCGAACCCGCCATGCCGTCGTCGCAGTTGGTAATGTCCACCGCGTAGCTTTTCCCGTACAGCCGAACGATATTCCACATGTGACCGCCGCCGTTTACAAATCCGTTTACGGAATAGCAGTCAACGCCGCCGAGGTCGCAGAGATATTGAAATGCTTTGGAGTATCCCTCGCAAACTACGTTGGTCGAAGCGTCGCCGTCAAACACCCAGACCAGTTGCCACGGGTCGCCGTAGGGAGTGGATGTATTGTCCACCGCGTCGTAGTTATATTCGGTCAGCGCGCAGATCTCGTCCTTAAAGCCCATTATCTTTTCATAATTGCTTTTATCCGTATACTTTGCCGCAATCTTTTTCGCGTTCGCGACAGCCGTCTTTGCCTTGTTTATCTTAGAAGCGTCAACGCCAACGTGATATGACGTCTTGCCATAGTAATCGCTGTTCGGATCGGCGTAATTTTCCGATACGACGAAGTGTACCTCCAGATATACAACGCCGTCGCGTGTGCCGTATGAATACGAACAGCCGACCGTTTTATCATACCAATAAAAAGAAGCGGGAAGATCGAACAATATGTAATCAAACACCTTACCAAAATCCTCGCTTAATTGAGCCGCCCCCCCGCTGAACGCGTATTGGTTCTGCGTATCCTCAAACCGAAAAACGGCTTTGGTTATGGTGCCGTCGGCAACGCCCTCGATTTTCGCTTTAAGCCAGTCGTACACTGATTTTTGACCGCCCGTTAGCACGCGCGCCCCATAGTCCGAATACAAAGAAATGCCGCTGTCTCCGTAAAAAAGCTGCTCCAAATACATTGCCTCCAGCTCGGACTGTTCGGGCAGAGCGTCCGCGCCTTGAACATTATTCGTAAACACAGCGTCGGTTACGCTGTCCGCAGTGTTGTCTGCGAACGCCGCAAACGAAGTTATTTGCAGCGCAACTGCCGCCGCCGTAAAAATCGAAATTAACTTTTTTGATTTCACAAAAACGCCTCCTAAAAAATTATCCGTCATAACTGCCGACAATATCATAATATAATTGTATCACAATTAAGGCAAAAAGTCAATAACATTTTTACAAAATTTACATATATCAACTCTTTTTATTGCATATTATTGATAAAATGTCCAAAACAAAGCATAAACACGGAAAGCCGATAGCACAATACACAAGTTCTCACCCAACATATCCGCTTTAAAAGTTTGCGCAGCCGTATTCCCGCGCTCTATACAGCAACTTTTCGCTTTTTTTATATGTTGATTTGTAATGTTACGCGCCGGTTGCGAGGGGAAAACTTTTCGCTTTTTTATATGTTGATTTGTAATGTTACGTTGCCGGTTTCGAGGAGATAACCCCAGAACACTTCATATAACCCTATTTTGCTGAATTTGAGTTATTGCGTTGCCGGTATCGAGGGGAAAACCCTTCGGGAAAGGGGAGAGGGGGGGGAGTCTACCTTTGATATCCCCACA
>CANRFR010000141.1 GCA_947629945.1 uncultured Clostridia bacterium
GCGTGAACTGAAAGCCGCTGTTTTCACGTTCAACTGCGATACCACGCTGCCTAAATTCCAAAGTCCCGAGGACATTATTTCTTTTGAGAACAAGCGTGAGCTGCTTGACAAGGCGGGCGTGGATTATCTATACGCGCCTGATTTCGCGCAGGTCTGCACGCTTACCGACGAGGATTTTGTGAAAAAAATTCTGCACGATAAACTGAACGCGGGCTTTGCTTGCTGCGGGCGGAATTTTCGTTTCGGTCTGGGCGGTCAGGGAACTCCCGAACGTCTGAAATTGCTGGGAGAGAAGTACGGTATACGCGTGGAGATCGTTGAGGACGTTTGTCTGGACGGCGAACTTATCAGCTCCACGCATATCCGCGAGCTTATTCGAAACGGCGAGATCGAACAGGCGAACAGGCTGCTCGGTTACGAGTGGCAATTCAAGCTGCCGGTAATTCACGGCAAGGAGCATGGTCGGACTATAGGATACCCGACGATAAATCAGATACTGCCCGAGACCAACATAATGCCGCGTTTCGGCGTTTATCAGAGCTACGTTCAGGCGAGGGGCAGAAATTACAAAGGTATAACGAATATCGGTATTCGTCCGACCGTGGACGACAGCCGCGGCGTTATCTGCGAAACGCATATTTTACGGTACAACGGCGATCTTTACGGTGAAAAAGTCGCGGTATCGCTGTGTAAATTTATTCGTCCCGAGCGGAAGTTTGCGGATCTCGATGAACTCAAACGCCAAATCGAAGAGGACGTCGCGACATATTATATAAGAAAGGAAACAAAAAACAATGGCTGAAGTCAGAACAAGATTTGCGCCCAGTCCAACGGGCTATATGCATATAGGAAATTTGAGAACTGCGCTTTACACCTATCTTTTGGCGAAAAAGCAAGGCGGTAAGTTCATTCTTCGTATTGAGGACACCGACCGCGAACGCTATGTTGAGGGCGCTGTGGACGTTATCTACAAGACGCTCCGCGACTGCGGACTGAATTGGGACGAGGGTCCCGACGTTGGCGGCGATTACGGACCGTATATCCAAAGCGAACGTATGGGTATGTACAAGGATTACGCTGAGGAACTGGTGAAAAAGGGAGAGGCGTACTACTGCTTCTGCACAAAGGAGCGTCTTGAGGAATTGGCGGCGGTTCAGAAAGCTTCCAACATCAACCCGATGTACGACAGGCATTGCCGTCATCTTTCGCAAGAGGAAATAGACAAAAATCTTGCCGAGGGCGTTCCTTATGTAATTCGTCAGGCTATCCCGGAGGAAGGCTCGACAACGTTCCATGACGAGATATACGGCGATATAACCGTTGAAAATTCCATTTTGGACGACCAGATACTTCTGAAAACAGACGGTATGCCCACTTACAATTTCGCAAACGTTATCGACGACCACACTATGGGGATAACTCACGTTGTCCGCGGAAACGAGTATTTAAGTTCTTCGCCGAAATACAATTTGTTATATAAAGCGTTTGGGTGGGAGCCGCCGATGTATATCCACGTTGAGCACATAATGAAAGACGCTCAGCACAAACTTGCGAAAAGAGACGGCGACGCGTCTTTCCAAGATCTGCTTGATAAAGGCTATATGACCGAGGCTATATTGAATTATATACTGCTGCTGGGCTGGGCGCCCAAGGGCGAGAACGAGATATTCTCTTTGTCAGAGATGATAGAGGCGTTCGACCTTTCGGGAATTTCCAAATCGCCCGCGATTTTCGACCCCGCGAAGCTGAAAGCTATCAACGCTCACTATGTACGCGCTTTGCCGCTCGACGAGTTTACGAAAATCGCCGAGCCATATATCCGCGAGACCTGTAAGCGCGAGGATATCGATATCGGGCTGCTGTGCTCTGTTTTGCAGCCGCGCTGCGAGTTATTTACGGATATTCCGGAGCAGGTCGACTTCATCGACAAGCTGCCCGAGTATTCGCTCAATTTGTATGTCAACAAGAAAATGAAAACCACGCTTGAGACCTCTCTTGACGCTCTGAAAAAAATACTTCCCGTTATCGAGGGGATAAGCGAGTTTACTCAGCAGAACGTTCACGACGAGTTGTTTAAACTTATCGGCGAGATGGGCGTTAAAAACGGAGTTGTGCTGTTCCCGCTCAGAGTCGCTCTTTCGGGGAAGCAGTTCACTCCGGGCGGAGGCGTGGAACTTGCGATAATACTCGGAAAAGAGGACGCTTTGTCGAGAATTAAGAAAGGAATAGAGCTGTTGTCGGCGGCTATTTAGATTTCATACGGAGTACACGGGAATTTCACGTTGAAGTACTATAATTTTTTCCGTGAGGAGAATTTGTATGATAGAAGTTAAAAATCTCAGCAAGCGTTACGGCAATAAGCTTGCGGTCGACAATATTTCTTTTAAGGCGGACGAGGGCGAGATACTCGGCTTTTTGGGACCGAACGGCGCGGGCAAATCCACGACTATGAATATGCTGACGGGTTATCTTTCGTGTTCGGGCGGCAGCGCTCTGATAAACGGCATTGACGTTCTGGAAGACCCTTTGGGCGCTAAAAAAGACATAGGCTATCTTCCCGAGCAACCTCCGCTGTATCTTGATATGACAGTGAACGAGTACTTGAATTTCGTCTATGACTTAAAGCGCTGCAAAATGCCGAAGCGTTCACATCTCGGCGAGATAAAAACGCTGACGCATATTGACGAAGTGGAAAACCGCGTTATACGCAATCTTTCAAAGGGTTATAAACAGCGCGTGGGGCTTGCTCAGGCATTGGTGGGAAATCCCAACACGCTTATTCTGGACGAGCCGACCGTGGGTCTTGACCCGAAGCAGATAATCGAGATACGTTCGCTAATCAAGAAGCTGGGACGTAATCATACCGTGATATTATCGTCGCATATTTTGCCGGAGGTTCAGGCAGTGTGCGACAGGATAGTTGTTATAGATAAGGGAAAGCTGATTGCAAACGATACGACCGAAAATCTTTCACGCAGTCTATCCGCCGACCACAAGCTGACTGTTCAGATAGAGGGCGGCGAAAAGGAGGTCACCGAACTTTTAAAGCAAATTCCCGAGATGGAGGAAGTCCACGTTTGCCGCGAAGTAGAGCCGCGCGTTTTTGAGTACGAGCTTAACGCCCGCGAGGGCGCGGACGTTCGGCGCGAGGTGTTCAAGCGAATGGCGGCGCGGAATTTGCCTATTCTGCTTATGCGCGGCAGCGAACTTACGCTTGAGGAGATATTCTTGAAGCTGACCACGGGTGACTTTTACGGAAATCCCGAAAAGGAGAAGGAGGACGATAAATGATTGCTATAACAAAGCGTGAAATAGCGTCCTACTTTACATCGCCGCTCGGTTATGTCTTTTTGGCGGTGTTTTGGGGATTTTCCGGGCTGTTTTTGCAGATCGGGTGTCTGCGCACGGGGCAGTCGGATATGAGCGTCGTTTTTTCGATGATGTTCTTTATTATGATGATACTTATTCCCATACTTACCATGCGTACTATGGCTGACGATAAGCGGCAAAAGACCGATCAGCTTACGCTGACAAGTCCTGTGTCGTTGTTCGGGATAGTCGCGGGAAAATTTTTGGCGGCGTTTGCCGTGTTTTTTTCGGGCGTGCTGATTACGCTTGTATACGCGCTGTTTCTTTCTGAAGCAGTTAAGGATATGGGCGGCGAGTTTGCGTGGGCGGTCTTTTGGGGCAACTTTTTGGGTATGCTGCTGATGGGCGGGGTGTTTATCTCCATTGGGATATTCATTTCCAACCTCACCGAAAACCAGATGATAGCTGCGATAGGCTCTATCGGGGCGAATATAGCGCTGTGTATGTTCGACGTGATCTCCACATATATCCCCAACGAGACCGCGAAGAACGTTATCAACGATCTCTCGGTGTTTTACAAATACAGCGAATTTACCGCGGGGATTTTCAGGCTTACGAATATAATATTCTTTTTGAGCCTTATAGTTATCTTTAACTTCCTTACGATGCGGACGACAGAGCGCCGCCGCTGGAGTTAAGGGGGTGCGGGATTTGAGTGAGAAAAAAACCGAAGAGACCGAAGAAAAGGTCATGGAGGAAATTAAAGAGGAGCAGGCGCAAGACGTTACGGAGAAAGTCAAAAAAACTCCGAAAACAAAGAAGCCGCTCAACAAGCGAAAGCTAAAACACGGGGCAGTGTCCGCCGCGTTTACGGTTTTGTTTGTATCGGCGGTCATCGTGCTGAACGTTATCGTCGGTGTAATTTCCGAGCGCGTGAACACCTCTGCCGATCTTACGACCGTGGGGCTGTATACGCTCGACGACAGCACGGATAAGTTTCTGGGAACGCTGGAAAGCGACGTTTCCATTACCGTTTTGAACAGCGAAAAGACGTTTGAGGGGCAGGACAGCTCTTACAAGCAAGTAAATGAAATTTTGAATAAAATGCGGATAGAGTGCGGACATATAAAGCTCGACTATCTGAATATCGACCAAAACCCGAACTACACCGCGAAGTTCAGGGGCGAGACGCTCAGCGAAAATTATATTGTATTTGAGAGTGAGAAAACCGGCAGACATAGGATCGTTTCACCGACGGACTACTTTAATTACAATCAGGCGTATCTGCAGTATGGTATGTACGTTCCCGAAAGCTCCAATATAGAGCAAGAGGCTGTATCGTCGATGATGTACGTCACAAGCGACAAGGTTTTCCGCGTGGCGTTTACAGAGGGTTACGGAGAAGCTGACAGTTCCGCGCTGCAAAGTCTGTTTTCCAAAAACGGATACGACGTGGAAAAGCTGACGTTGAACACTACTCCCGAGATTGATGAGGACATTGATTACGTTGTCCTTTTTGCGCCGAGTATGGACTATGACAAGGAACAGCTGGCGAAGCTTGACAAGTTCCTTGACAACGACGGCAAATTCGGAAAGAATGTGCTGTACTTCGCGTCCACTCAGCAGCCGAAAACTCCCAACATCGACGAGTTCCTTAAAGATAGGGGATTGGAGGTTGGTTTTGAGGTCGTGGGGCAGACGGACAGCAATTATCTTATCAGCAGCGAAACGCCTTTTGTGCATTTGCAGCAGCTTTGCGATACGGAATACACTAAAAACGTTTACGGCGGCAAGCTGTTTACCTACGGAATGTATCTTAGACCCGTAAATATACTCGACGATGAGGAATGTGAGGTTTTGTTAAAATCTTACGACAAGTCGTTTTTGTATCCTATGGACAGGGAGGAGTCGGAGAATTTTGATATAGCGAACGCCGAGAACGGCGAATTTAACGCGGCGGTCATTTCCAAAAAAACCGCCGAAAACGGCGGGGAAAGCCGCGTCTGCGTGTTCGGTTCGGAGTTGCTGGCTTCCACGCTTTCGATGAGCTACGGCAATTCAAACAACGCGGAGTTTTTGGTGGGTATCTTGGACAGCACCTCGGGCAGAGAACAGGGAATTACCGTTAAAGCGAAAAATTTGATTCCCGCGACGTTTGAAGTGAATGTCAAAACCGCGAACGTGCTTTCCGTTGTGCTGTGTATCGTGATACCCGTTGCGGTCATCGTTTTTGGGATCGTGATCTGGATTCGCAGGAGGCACAGATAATGAGCAAGTCGGTAAAAACGCTTATCGGTGCGGCAGCGGTCTTTCTCGCGCTTGGCGGGGTGTTGGCGGTTTTGCTGCTAACTAAGCCGAAGAACGACGCTGCCGTTGTGAGCGGCGGCGAGAGCTCAAGCGGCGTAAACGCGTACGTTTTGGATAAGGACGCCGATACCGTGACTTCCGTCAAGGTGGAAAACGCGGAAAGCTCTTTCACGTTTACGCGTCAATCCCGCACAGTTGAAACGAGCACGCAAAGCGGAGAAACTTCCTCCGCCGAGGAATACTATTGGACCAGCGATGAACTTCTGGGAGTTCCGCAAAGCGACAGTACCGTGAGAAATTTCATTTCCAATCTCACCTCTCTGCCGCAAAAAAGCTTGGTTGAGGAAAATGCGGAGGACTTGCAAAAATACAGCTTGGATGAGCCGCGCTCTACAGCGCTTGTGAAATTTGAGGACGGTTCCGAAATAAAAATGCAGTTCGGGATTCAAAATCCCGCGGACGAATCGAGCGTTTACTACCGTGCCGACAATGAAAGCACCGTTCATTTGGTGAATTACTATGCAGTTGAGGGAACGCTGTCGGACGTTCGGCGGTTCGCGCAGCTTACGCTTACCGAAACTCGCTACACCGAAGAAATGAACGAGTTGGAGTATCTTAAGGTGACGCGCACGGACTTTGAAACTCCCGTGGAGATACGCAAAATCGAGCGCGAAGAACCCGATGAAAGCGATTCTGAAGATGAGGAAGTCACGACGTTCAACACGCACAGATTTACCTCGCCCGTCACCGCCGAGGTCGACGTGACGAAAGGCAAGGACGTGATCTACGGCGTTTACGGCTTGAATATGAGCACGTGCGAATATC
>CANRFR010000142.1 GCA_947629945.1 uncultured Clostridia bacterium
AAAAGGGAGCTCGAGGGGAAAACCCGTAGGGAGAGGGGAGAGGGGGGCTTCCTGCCGTCCGTAAAAACGCTGCAGGTTTAATTCAAGAATGCATTTGTGAGGGTTTCAAAGGTAGGTTGCCCCCCTCGCCCCTTTCCCGAAGGGTTTTCCCCTCGATACCGAGCAACGTAATAACTCAAATGAAGTAAAAAGAGGGATATATGAAGTATTCCCCTCGAACCCAGAAACGTAATAACCAAAATTCACTAAAAGAGAAGAGGAGCAAGAAAATGAGAATTGAAACAAAATGTTTACACGAGGGCTACACCCCCAAAAACGGCGAGCCGAGAGTAATGCCGATAGTCCAGAGCACCACTTACCGTTACGACAGTACGGACGACGTAGCGGCGGTGTTCGACGACCCGACTAAGAGCCTAATCTACTCGCGTTTTGAGAACCCTACCACCGATTGCGTGGAAAAGAAAATAGCGGCGCTGGAGGGCGGCGCGGCGGCAATGTGTACGTCAAGCGGTCAGGCGGCTTCGCTGTTGTCGATACTGAATATCTGCGAGGCGGGCGACAGCTTTATCGCGTGCTCGTCGATTTACGGCGGCACAATAAATCTTTTCGGAGTAACGCTGAAAAGAATGGGTATCGAGTGCATTTGGGTAGACCACGATTGCTCCGAGGACGAACTCAACGCGGCGTTCAAAGATAATACAAAAGCCGTTTTCGGTGAAACTCTCGCGAACCCCGCGCTTACCGTTCTGGATATCGAGATGTGGGCGAAATGCGCTCACGCGCACGGAGTTCCGCTTATCGTCGACAACACGTTCGCAACGCCTATCCTCTGCCGCCCTATCGAGTGGGGCGCGGATATCGTTATCCACTCCACTTCAAAGTATATGGACGGTCACGCGGTTCAGGTCGGCGGCGTTATCGTCGACAGCGGCAAGTTCGACTGGACTAACGGAAAGTTCCCGTGTATGACAGAGCCTGACGAGAGCTATCACGGTATAGTTTACACGGAAAAGTACGCTTTCGCGCCGTATATTGTTAAGGCGCGTATGCAGCTTATGCGCGATTTCGGGTGCTATCCCGCCGCAAACTCGTCGTTTTTGCTGAACTTGGGGCTTGAAACGCTCCACGTAAGAATGAAGCAATACTGCGAGAACGCGCTGACGGTCGCGAAATATATCCAAAGCACGGGCAAGACAGAGTTCGTGACCTACCCCGCTTTAGAGGGAAGTAAGGGTCACGAGCTTGCCAAGAAGTATTTGCCCAACGGTACGAGCGGCGTAATTTCGTTCTCGATAAAGGGCGGACGGAAAACGGCGGTCAAGTTTATGGACAGCTTGAAACTCGCAAGCAATGAGGTACACGTTGCGGATATCAGAACGTGCGTTCTGCACCCCGCGAGCGCTACTCACCGCCAGCTCACCGACGAACAGTTAGTCGCGGCGGGTATCGACGGCGGTCTTATCAGATTTTCGGTTGGTCTGGAGAACGTTGAGGATATCCTCGACGACCTCAAACAGGCGTTCGCGAATATTTAAGGTTAGCATTATGACGTTCAAAATTATAGAAAAAAACGGCGTTAAGTGCGCGGCAGTGTGCGATAACGAGAAAGTCATCAAGGACGCGCAGTCCGCTTTGGATTTGCTTATGAGCGCGAAATATGAAGCGGATACCAAGAATATCATTATTGACAAACGGTTGATAGCGGATGAGTTTTTCGTTCTCAGCACGGGGCTTGCGGGCGAGATATTGCAGAAATATATAAACTACGGCGGCAGAATAGCGATATACGGCGACTTTTCCCATTATACAAGCAAGCCGCTGAAAGATTTTATGTATGAGAGCAACAAGGGCAAAGATGTTTTCTTTGTTTCCGACGAGGAACAGGCGGCGGAGATGTTGGCGCGTTAAGTAAAAAATATGGGAAAACCGTTTTAAGATTGTGAGTTACGGTGTAAAGAGCACAAAGTCCGAGCTTGCGACCAAGAAATCGGGAAGATAATACAGATACAAAGAACAGGAGAAACTAAATTGATTACAGTAAGCGATGTAAACGTCAGCTTTGGCGGACAGGTTTTGTTTAAGGACGTGGACTTGCAGTTCAATCCGGGCAACTGCTACGGAGTGATAGGCGCGAACGGCGCGGGAAAATCCACGTTTCTGAAAGTGCTGTGCGGAGAACTCGAACCGACAAAAGGCACGGTTACGCGCCCGCCCGAGCTTCGTATGAGCGTGCTCCGTCAAGACCACTACGCGTTTGACGAGTTCACGGTGCAAGATACCGTTATAATGGGCAACAAAAAGCTCTACGAAATAATGCAAGAAAAGGACGCTCTCTACGCTAAAGAGGACTTTTCGGACGAGGACGGCGAACGCGCTTCTGTACTTGAGGGCGAGTTCGCCGAGCTTAACGGTTGGGAAGCCGAAAGCGACGCTTCAAAGCTTGTTCAGGGTCTTGGACTTCCCGAGGAAATTATGCAAAAGCAGATGAGCGAACTTACGGGTAACGAAAAGGTAAAGGTTCTGTTGGCGCAATGCCTTTTCGGAAATCCCGACATCATTCTTATGGACGAGCCGACAAACCATCTCGACGTTGAAGCGGTGTCGTGGCTCGAGGACTTCCTCGCGGACTACTTCGGCACGGTTATCGTCGTTTCTCACGACCGTCACTTCTTAAACAATGTCTGCACGCATATTGTGGATATAGACTACGGGAAAATCAAGATGTACGTGGGCAATTACGAGTTCTGGTACGAAAGTTCACAGCTTATTCAGCGTATGATAAAACAGCAGAACAAGAAAGCCGAGGAGAAGATAAAGGAACTGCAAAACTTCATAGCGCGGTTTTCGGCGAACAAGTCCAAATCCAAACAAGCGACTTCAAGACGTAAACTGCTCGATAAAATGACCGTTGAGGAAATGCCCGCAAGTTCGCGTAAATACCCGTATATCGGCTTCGATATGGAGCGCGAAGCGGGTAAGGATATTCTCCAAGTGACGGGGCTTTCCAAGACCGTGGACGGCGTGAAAGTCCTTAACAACGTCAGCTTTACCGTCGCGAAAGGCGACAAGATAGCGTTTGTCGGCACGAACGAAATAGCCGTGACTACGCTGTTCAAGATACTCACCGAGGAGATAGAACCCGACGAGGGTACGTTTAAATGGGGCGGCACGATAACGACCAGCTACTTCCCGAACGACAACAGCGCGTTCTTCAACGACTGCGAGCTGTCGATAATCGACTGGATTAGGCAATATTCAAGCGACGAGACCGAGAGCTTTCTGCGCGGATTTCTGGGGCGTATGCTGTTCAGCGGCGACGACGTTTACAAGCCCGTGAACGTGCTCTCGGGCGGTGAGAAAGTGCGGTGTATGTTCAGCAGAATGATGTTGTTCCACTCGAACGTGCTCATTCTCGACCGTCCCACGAACCACTTAGACCTCGAAAGCATTACGGCGGTAAACAACGGTCTTTCGGAGTTCAAGGGCAACGTGCTTTTCGCTTCTCACGACCACGAGATTTTGGACACCGTTCCCAACCGTATCATCGAGATTACCGAGGACGGCTGTTACGACCGTATGGGCAATTATGACGAGTATGTGGAGTGGCGAAAAGAGAATGTTGGCGGAGCGCTGTCGATTTGATGTATGAAACGCGAAATAAAGTTTTCATTTGATTACAACTGTACGCCGCTATGGTTATTGGGTGAGGGTGACTTTCTTGTAAACGGCGACGGATATTTTTATTGGGATTATTATACTCTTGACGGACAGCCTGAAGATATTCGAGAGCCGGAGGAACGCTTAAAGGGCGAATACGAGCTTGAACGGCGCGTTAAGCTGATATACGATATATACTGCCGGATTTGGGATATAAACGAATTTCCCGCGGGAGAGCCGTATATCGGCTTTGAGGACGAACGTGAGAAAAAGGATTTTTTTGACGCTTGCGACTATGTTATCAAGCGAATGAAAGAAATTTTCGACGAAGAATTTTCGGTAAACGAATACGATGAACGTGTAGTCAAAGAACGGGCTTTGGGCTGCAGAGAAAAGTAAAAGAAAGAATGATCGTATGAACTACATTATAATGGACTTGGAGTGGAATCAGGCGGTCTCGGCGGCACGAATGATACGCACGCCCGTAATGCTCCACGGCGAGATAATCCAGATAGGCGCGATAAAAACGGACGAAAAGTTCAATATCATTGACAAAATCAAGATAAACGTCCGTCCGAAGTACTACAAGATAATGAACTCTCACGTTGAGAAGCTCACGGGGATAACGCAGTCGCAGCTTACCGTCGGCGAGACGTTCCCGCAAGCTTTCAGGCGCTTTAAGGCTTGGTGTTGTGTGGGTGAGGGCGGCTCGAAAACTTCCGAGGAGTTCCGCTTCATAACGTGGGGCTTTGACGATTTGGGAGTGTTCGCGGATAACTTAACGCTCCACGGCTTAGACCCGAGTTTCGGCAGCGATTACATCAATTTGCAGCTTATCTACAACCGCCAGACCAACGCGGAGCATTTGCAATGTGCACTTTCCACCGCCGCCGAGAGCCTTGGAATACCGTTGGACGTGCAGTGTCACGACGCGTTTAACGACGCGTATCTGACGTGGGAGCTGTGCCAAAAACTGGATATGGCGCTCGGTCTGGCGGAGTATTCGGAGTATGTTGCCGCACTGCCAACGCCGCTTGTCAAGGACGCGGTACAGGACGTTCGCGACCTTAAAAAAATGCTGTTCGACCGCCGCGTGGTCGAGATACCGTGTCCGAAGTGCGGCGGTAATCTGAAACACGGTCAGTGGCTGTTTTCAAGCGGAAAAAGCTGTAAGACCATCTCCAATTGCGAAGCGGACGGTGATTTTCTCATTAAACTGAAAGCCGCTCGGATAAGCGAGGGCAACTACACGGTCACGAGAGCCGTTTTCGCCGCTTCGGAAGATGATATCGCCGCGTTCAACGAAAAGCTGAAAAAGCGCGAGGAACGAAAAAACGCGAAGAGATTAATTGACAATTGACAATTGACAATTGACAGTTTTGGTTGCGCCTACGGCGCTTTATTTAGATTGTCTGCGTTTCGGTTCGCGGACAATCTAAATAAGGCGGCGAAGCCGCACAACAATTGTCAATTGTCAACTGTACATTATCAATTGTTTTTGGGGGTAATAATGATAAAAACGATACTGATTGACCTTGACGGCACACTGCTGCCGTTCGTTCAGGACGAGTTCATAAAGCTGTACTTCGGCACTTTAACGCAATACGCTGTTTCGCACGGCTATGAAGCTCAAAAATTTATGCGCGACCTTTACAAGGGCTGTGAAGCTATGGTGAAGAACGACGGCTCGCGGCTCAACGGAGCGGCTTTCTGGGAGACGTTCCGCGAGGAAAATCCCGACAAGGAAGATATGGAGCCTGTCTGCGACGAGTATTATGTCGGCGAGTTCGACAAGGTGAAAGCGTGTTTGAAGTATCAAGTCGACCGCAGACCGCTTATCGAGAGCTTTAAGAGCGCGGGGTTCGAGGTAGCGCTGGCGACAACTCCGATGTTTCCGAGAAGCGCCGTGAGAACGCGGCTGGCGTGGGTGGGTCTTGACGAGAGCGACTTCGCTTACATAACCGACTACACGAACAGTCATTTCTGCAAGCCGAACCCCCAATACTACGCGGAACTTATCGAAAAGCTCGGCAGAAAGCCCTCGGAGTGCCTGATGATAGGCAACAGCGTACTCGAGGATATGATACCCGCCGAAAAGCTCGGAATGGAGCGTTTTCTCGCTTCGGAGTTCGTTGAGAACCCCAAGAACGCCGACCTTTCGGGAGTTAACCAAGGTGCGCTTGATAAGGCTTTGGATTACATTTTGTCCTTATAACGCGAATTATCGCGCTTATCCCCGCATACTATATTATATATAGCAATGCGGGGTGGTTTTATGGTATACAGCTTTAACGATTTGAAATGCAAAGAGATAATTAACGTTAAAACGGGAGCGCGGCTCGGCTTTCCCGACGACGTGGAGTTCGACAGCTGTACCGCCAAGATATGCAGAATAATCGTTTACGGCCGCACGAAGTTTTTCGGACTTTTCGGGCGCGAGGACGACCTGTTCATCAAGTGGTGCGAAATAGAAGTTATCGGCGAGGATACTATACTTGTTTCTTGTGATGTGCCGTCAAAGTGTACAAATCAGCGGTGCGGACGGCGCAGAAATTCGTTTAAATAGCCGAATACAAACCTACTTGAAATATTTAACTAATTGTGGTATAATAATACGGTAGTTGTCGAGTGACCGCTGTTACATAATGGCGGTACGGCAACGTCCGCACAATACTCGGTTTCGCGAAGCGAAATCGCGGACGACTGTCCGCGAAGAGTATTGTGTGAAGGTGACCGCGAAGCGGTCACACACACACGCACGGGTAGCGGCTTAC
>CANRFR010000143.1 GCA_947629945.1 uncultured Clostridia bacterium
GTTCGCGACTGTGCGAGACTTGCTCAGGTTTACGCGACTTCCACGACCGTCATGGTAAATCTGGTTAAGGGCAAGGCGTTCGGCGCGGCTTTCGCGGCGTTCACCGGCGCGGATTTCACTTGTGCTTACGAGACCGCTCAAATCGCCCCGATGAGTCCCGAGGCGGGCAAGGTGTTTATGGGAGAGGATTTGGTAACAAGTCCGTTTGCGGCGGCGTCTCTTGGTATGATAGACGGCGTTATTGATCCTGCCGACACTCGCGAAACGGTTATTGGTGCAGTGGATCGTTTCTACTCCAAGAACGAGAATTTCAAGAGAAAGCACGCGAATTTTGCTTTTTAACTAATTTGGATAATATTACAGGCGACGTACAAATTTCAAAAAGTGTCGACCGAAGCGAAGCGTAAGAAGACCGGTCTTGGATAGCTTGCAGAGTAGAACAAAGCAAAAAGGAGCAAGCCGGACAAGATTTTGAAATTTAAATCTAAATAAGAGAGGTTAAAGATATGAAAAATTACACGATAACGGTAAACGGCAATGCATACGATGTAACCGTAGAGGAAAACGGCGCGGACTCTTCAGCTCCGGCGGCTGCGCCCGCAGCTCCGAAAGCGATCCCGAAAGCGGCTCCCAAGGCTGCTGCGGCGGGCGGCGCACCCATCAACGCGCCTATGAACGGTACTATCGTTGACGTTAAAGTCAAGGTAGGCGACAAGGTAACGAACGGTACGGTCGTAGCCGTTCTCGAGGCTATGAAGATGGAGAACGACATCGTTTCCGACAGAGACGGAACCGTTGCGTCTATCTGTGTAAGCAAGGGCGATTCCGTAGAAACGGGCGCGGCTGTGGTAACGCTGAATTAAGTAAGGAGAACGGAATATGGCTAAATTGAAAATAACGGAAACCGTTCTGCGTGACGCGCACCAGAGTTTGCTCGCCACCAGAATGTCAATGGACGATATGCGCCCGATTTTGTCAACGATGGACAAAATCGGCTTCTACTCGGCGGAGTGCTGGGGCGGCGCGACGTTCGATTCTTGCATTAGATTTTTGGACGAGGATCCGTGGGAGAGATTACGCATTCTCCGCAAGGAAATGCCCAACACAAAGCTTCAAATGCTGTTCAGAGGACAGAATATGCTCGGCTACCGTCATTATGCCGACGATCTGGTCGAGTATTTCGTGCAGAAATCGATAGCGAACGGTATCGACATTATCAGAATTTTCGACGCGCTGAACGATATACGCAACCTTGAAACCGCTATAAAGGCGGCGAAAAAGGAGCAGGGACACGCGCAGGTCGCGATTTCCTATACAACGGGCGAGGTTTTCACTCGCGAATATTATGTGAACTATGCTAAGCAGATAGAGAGCGCGGGCGCGGACAGCATTTGCATTAAAGATATGGCGGCGCTGCTTACTCCTTACGAGGCGGGCAGTCTTGTTAAAGAACTGAAAAAAGCCGTTAAAATACCTGTTCAGCTTCACACGCATTACACCTCGGGATTGGCTTCAATGTGCATTATAAAGGCAGTTGAAGCGGGCGTTGACGCGGTCGATACAGCGATGTCGCCTCTGGCGCTCGGTACGTCTCACGCTCCCACGGAGTCCGTCGTAGCCGCGTTTATGGGTACGGAATACGATACGGGCATTGATTTGGCGGCTCTCGGCGAGATACGCGAGTACTTCATGGGACTTCGCAAAAAGTATCTCGAAAACGGTCTTATGGATCAGTCTATGCTCGCCACGAATACAAAGGCGCTTTTGTATCAAGTTCCCGGCGGAATGCTGTCCAATCTGCTTTCACAGCTTAAACAGGCGGGCAAGGCGGATCAGCTCGAGGATGTTTTGAAAGAAGTTCCGCGTGTGCGTAAGGACAGCGGTTTCCCGCCTCTCGTTACACCGACATCTCAAATCGTTGGTACGCAGGCTGTGTTCAACGTGATTATGGGCGAACGCTACAAGACCGTAACCAAAGAATTTAAGGGCTTGGTTAAGGGCGAGTACGGCAAAACTCCCGTGGATATCGACCCCGAGTTCCGCAAGAAGATACTCGGCGCGGAGGAGCCTATCACTTGCCGTCCCGCAGATAAGCTCGAGCCTGAGTTTGAGAAGATGAAAGAGGAAGCGAAAGCTTACGTTGACGACCCGACAGTTGAGGATATACTCACCTATGCGATGTTCCCGAAAGTTGCGCCGGGCTTCTTTGAGAAGCAGCGCGACAAGAAAGTCGGAGTGGACGCGGTTCACGCTGACAAGGTCAACAAGGTTCATCCGGTGTAAGTAATTGAAAAGATAAAGTATACTATTAATTATTTTGGTAAAATTAAATCCCCGCTCGTTTTTGAGCGGGGATTTTTTGAATCGGTGATTTGTATACGTTTACAAAAAGGGAACATAAAATTTGTTGAATTGCACAAAGAAAAGTTACAAAATTGTTACATTTTTCCCGCCGAATTGCCTTTAATATAAAGTAAAAGAATAAGTCTTGAAAATTCCGCATTGTATCGCGAAATAAAAACAAAAAAGGCGTTAAATTTGATTTAGGTTATTAGTTAACAATCCCGTCAATTTAGACAAAGTGTAAAAATTGTAAACGTTTTCGGTGGTTTTTGTGAAAAAAATTTGAAAAAAGCACTTGCAAAGTTTAAAAATATGTGCTAAAATAACAATGAAATCGAGATACGGTTTTACATATATTTAAAAAGCCGAAACTCATCATCTCGATAACTAAAAAACACGGTTTAAAAGCGCCCGTCGGGGGAGACTTTACAACCGAATTCCAAATTTTTAGGGGAGGAATTACCTATGAAGAAGAAAATTTTAGCGGCAGTTGTTGCAATGGCGTCTGTACTGTCACTCGTAGGCTGCGGTGAAAAGAACACAAGTTCTACATCCGAGCCCGCAGCGTCGAACGGTTCCGACACGTCGACTACTGCCACTGACCTTAAAGACGATGACGATACATTGAGCATCCTTACGTGGTCCTCTAACGGTGACCTCGCAAAGATGATAAAGATGTTCTGCGCAGATAAGGGCATTTCCGAGGATAAGGTTAAGTTCGTAGCTTGCGGCGAGAGCGGCGAGCAAGGTCGCGAGGCTATAGCTCAGTATCTCAAGGGCGATGGCGATGCCGACCTCATCATCTGTGATGCAGACTGGGTTCGTATTTACGCTAACGACGATACATTGACGCTTCCGATGTCCGAACTCGGCATCACTAAGGATCAGTATCCCGACTCTTACGCTTACACATCCGAGGGTGCAAGCAATAAGGACGGAGTGCTCAAGGCTCCTACGTTCCAGGCTACACCCGGCGCGTTCGTATATCGTTCCGATCTCGCTGAGCAGTATCTCGGCGTTAAGACCCCTGCTGAGATGACCGAGAAGATCAAGGATTGGGACACTTTCTTGGAAACCGCTAAGACCGTTGCGGAGAAGTCCGAAAACAAGTGCGCTCTCCAGTGCACAGAGGGCGGTCTCTGGCAGGTATGGCAGTGCAGCCGTACCCAACCTTGGGTAGTTGACAACAAGCTCCAGATGGACAACGCAGAAGACTTTATGGATTATGCGAAGAACCTGCTTGACGCTAAGGGTCTTTCTACCGTAGGTCAGTGGTCCGACGGCTGGACGCCCGCAATGCAGGACGGCACGGCAATGGGCGAGTTCCTTCCTACTTGGGCGCTTACCGGTACCGAAGGTTCTAAGCTCTATGAGTTCGGCGGCACGGATTATGTGGGCAAGTTTGAAGTATGCGACGCTCCGTCCAAGTATTTCTGGGGTGGTTCTTACATAGCTGCCGCTACCAAGATCAACACCAAGAAGACCGCTGCTGATTTCATTAAGTTCTATACTCAGGATTACGATTCGATGAAGAAGTACTGCGAGACCGAAGGCGACTTCATGAACAACAAGAAGGTTATGGACGATGTCGTAGCCGCTAAGTCTCATAAGAACCCGATTCTCAAGGACAATCAGGATCAGTTTGCTATCCTTAACAACCACGTTTCTGAGATCGACCTTAAGCCTACCGAGTACGATTCGAAGATCAAGGGCTACTGGAACGACGCTGTTCAGCTCTACCTCGGCTTAAAGACCGATGTTTCTGACTGGGGTTCCACTAAGGAAGACGCTATCAACTGGTTCAAGGATCAGATAGCTAAGGATTATCCCGACCTTGAAGTTGAGTAATCTTTGTTTTGGCAGCCTTTTAGGCTAAATAATTAATTGCAATATACTGCTTGCGGGTTCGCCCGTAAGCGTATATTGTAATTTTTTAACTTAATATCGAGGAAAGGTTGTGCATATTATGGAAAATACACAAGCAAAGCCAAAAAAAATTGTGAGCTATGCCAAATACGGTTACATATTCATAGCACCTTTCTTTATCGTATACGCGTTCTTTATGCTTTACCCGCTCATAAATACTTTTATACTGAGTTTTAAGGGTAACGGTTCCCATTTGGACGAATGGGTGGGTTTCCAGAACTTTCAGTATTTGCTGTTCGGCGGCGAATCCAGAAACGCCCGAGCACTGCAATCCTCTTATTGGTCAAGTTGGGGCAACACGCTGTTGCTTTGGGTGGGCAATTTCATCATTCAATTGGTGCTTTCGCTTTTGCTCGCCGTTTGGTTCTCCGATGTTCGCATAAAGCTTAAAGGCTCGGGATTCTTTAAGGTTGCGTTCTATCTTCCGAACATTATCACGGCGGCGTCTGTCGCGGGAATGTTCGCCTTGCTTTTCGCGAACAACAAATATGGCGCGGTTAACTCCTTGCTGTTAGATTGGGGCTGGATTGAGGATGCGTTCCCGTTCTTGAACGGTGCATGGTCGTCGCGAATATTGGTAATGATAATCCAATCATGGATGTGGTTCGGCAACACAACGCTGCTGCTGATGTCGGGAATTTTCGGTATCGACCCGTCCATTTACGAGGCGGCGAGCATTGACGGATCTTCCGGCGCGAATACTTTCTTCCACATTACAATGCCGATTTTGAAGCCGATTTTCTTGTACGTGTTCATTACGTCAATGATAGGCGGACTTCAGATGTTCGATATCCCGTATCTGTTCCACGAGGGTAATTCGCTTAACAACAGTTTGAAAACTCAGGCGGTGCTGATTTACACCAACTTCCACCAGACGCCCGCAAACTACGGATATTCCGCGGCGGCGTCAGTACTGCTTTTCATTGTGACAGCGGCGCTTGGTATGTTTATCTACCGCTTCAATACGGACAATACCGCGCCCGTAAAGAAGAAAAAGCATACAACGGAGGGCAAGTGATATGGCTGACGAAATCAAAACAACGCCTAAGGACTATACTCGAAGCATAAAAGTCCATCAGGTAATAAGATTTATCATCTGCATTTTGATTACGATAATCTCACTCCTCCCCATTTACCTTATCGTAATCAACGCGACGCGCACGCATGTTGATATCACGTCTAACGGCGTTTCGCTTCTTCCTAAGGGTAACCTCATCAATAACTTTAAGACTTTGTATGATCCGGAAGCGGCGTTTGGTTTGTATGATCGCTCTTTCGATTTGTTGGTAGGTTATAGAAACAGCCTTTTCATCGCGATATCTTCAACGGTGCTGTCCGTGTTCTTCTCCGGAATGACGGCATACGGTCTGACGGTCTACGACTTCAAGTTTAAAAAGGGTGCGACAACGTTCGTGCTTGCTGTTATGATGATTCCGATGCAGGTAGTATCCGTAGGTATGCTGGACTTTATGGTTCGGCTTCACTGGACGGACAACTACGCGCCGCTTATCCTCCCATCAATTGCGGCTCCATCTGTGGTATTCTTTATGCTGCAGTATATGCGTTCGAGTTTCCCGATTGAGATCGTTGAAGCCGCGAGAATAGACGGCAGCGGAGAGTTCAGAACGTTCATACAGATTGCTATACCGATGCTCAAACCCGCGTTCGCGGTTCAAGCGATATTCGCATTCGTAGCAAGCTGGAACAACTTCTATACGCCTTCAATGCTCCTACTTTCGGGAGATCTCAAGCAGAAGACCATGCCGATGATGGTGGCGTCCGTTCTCGCGAACGATAAAGCTGCCGATTACGGTGTAAACTATCTTGTAGTTATGATGTCGGTTCTTCCCGTTATAATTATTTATCTCTGCCTTTCCAAGTTTATTGTCAAAGGCGTAGCGCTCGGCGCTGTTAAAGGTTAAACACAAACTTATCCCCGTAGACTTTTTTCTGCGGGGATTATTTGCAGAGTTGCCTTAAAGGGCATCTCTAAAAACCGGTTTGAAAAGCAAAAACGGGTGGGGGTGCGCCGTATGCAAGGAAAACCGACGAAGCAAGGCTGTATGCCTTGCGAGGAGGTTTGACGCAGCAGACGGCG
>CANRFR010000144.1 GCA_947629945.1 uncultured Clostridia bacterium
ATTTATCCCGACAACCTCAAAGCGGCTCCCATGCTGTTCCTATGGCGGCTGAAAGACCTTGCCGTGATTGGAATCAGCGCGTTAATTTCCGTGTTCGCTATGGCGCAGACGGGGTTCACGATACCGCTGATCGCAACCATTGTTTACGGCTTCCTGGCGATACGATTTGAGGACACATCTATATTGGATTTCCTCAAGTACGCCGTGAAATATTTTTTTATCGAACAGCAGGAATATAGGTGGAAAATTTAGCTGGACTTCTCAAAACGGTTGTGGTATAATGCTCTTGAACCCGCACAGGAAAGGAGTTGGGAGCATGGACTACAGCAATCTGAAAAAGAAGATGGACGAGGTCAATAAGCGTGAAATTCCCGAAGAAATCCGTCAGAAAATCGAGGATGACTTCGAGGTTGAATACACTTATGACACGCTTGCGCTGTCGGGGAGCAGCCTTACCAAAGACGAGGTGAGGGCGATCCTCGCGGCGCTCAGGAAACAGAACGGAGGTAATAAATAATTGGCGAAAAGCAAAAAACAGCAGAACAATCAAAGCACCCGCCAGCTCCTCGGAATCGAGGGCATAACCGAATATTCTTTAAAGACTGCTTTTAACGAGGCGGTCTTTTTCAGTATCAAGCCGAGCAATATTTCGGTAATGTCGGAGGCGGGACTGTCGGCGAAAATATACTCGCTGATGAGCGTTCTCAAAGGCTTGACGGAGATCGAGATACTCTGCGTAAACTCACGCGAGAGCTTCGAGGGCAACAAAAATCACTTAAAAGTGCTCGTGAAAAAAGAGGAAAATCCCGCAGTTCGGAAACTCCTGGAACAGGATGCACAGCACCTTGATCATATTCAGGCGATGACCGCTACGGCGCGAGAATTTCTGCTGATCGTAAGAATACGCGGTTTAAAGGACAAGGAGATATTTTCCTACTTAAACCGCATAGAAAAAACGCTCAACGAGACCGGATTTTCCGCTCGGAGATATAGCGGCGAGGATATAAGGACGCTCCTCGCGGTCTATTTTGAGCAAAACGTCACGACGGAAAAATTTGAAAATAACGATGGCGAAAGGTGGGTTTTAAATGGCTGATAAACTGATTTTAAACGCAAATATGATCTGCAAATCAAGCGGTTTCAGACCGCAAGAATGCACGGTTGAAAAGGTGATAGAAGTGTCCGGCGCGGAATTTCAACACTTTATTGAAGCTCCGACGCTGCGCAATTATTATCTCCCGCAATACCGCAGTCTGATGGGATTTTACAACGGCACTAATCACGGCGTTCTGTTTGTGAATGAGGAAAACGGCGACGGGCTGCTTGTAAATTCCGAGGGCGCGGATTATGCGAAATATTCGCAATTTATCCCCAATGCGCGTGAAATTATTCAGCGGCATGAGCAGACGGCGGCAATGTCTGAATTTGCGGAACACCTTGCTTCATGGGTTTCCGGCTGCATTTCGGACGCGGAAAATTCTCGGGATTTCAATATCTCGTTTGAAGAATTTCTAAGAGCGCCGGATACCAAAGAGGCGCTTTGCAAGTGCTTTTGCGAGGCTTTGAAAAGCTATCCCGAAATCGAATCGGCGGAGGAAAATAACAATATAATTTCCGTGGCAAAAAAAGATTTTACGGAATTAAAATTATATTGCCCGCTGAAGATTGAGATTGACGACGGCAGCGGGTATACCGAGGAAGTATGCTCGGAAAATTATGCCGGCTACGATGACGAAATAAACGATTTTATCTGCGACGATTTGAACAGCGATGAGGACGCTGCGGAACGCGGTCTGGCGGCATATTTTAATGATGAAAATCTTGATAAAAAGGTTTATTCCATTATGCCTATGGTGGAAACGCGCAACGGGAATTTGTACGGAATGGCGGTCGTGCAATCTTACGGCGATCTTGACAAAGCGGAAATCGCCGACCTTGTAGGGTATATCACCGGACAGTTTGCTGATGGCTTTGGAGAGGGGCTCGAGCAGCGCCCGATCAATCTTGGTGAAGATGAAGTATATATTTCACTTTGGAACAGTGAAGATTATTATCTCAAACCTGAATCTGAATTATTCCACGATCAAAAATTTGATCAAACAATGGGAGGTTTATCTTGAAGAAGAAAATAAACACAATTGATAGGGATTTTGCGACCAAGCCAAAGAAGAACTTCCTGGATATGATAGCACCGTCCGTGATAAAATTCTTCACGGACTATTTTATTTGCGGAAATACATTCCGCTGTGTATGGGCGCTGCGGGAATATCCCACAAGCACCTCGGAGCAAGCTATCCTCCGCTATCTCGGTGAAAAAGACGGCGTGACGCTCCGAATTTATACTCGCCCCGTGACCGCCGCCGAGGAAAAGCGGATCATCGCGAACGCTGCAAACAAGAACCGTTTGCAACGCAACTCCACCAACGATCTGCAGCAGACGGTCGCCGCTGAAAGCAACTTGCAGGACGTGGCGCAGCTCGCCGCGGATATGCATCGCAACCGCGAACCGCTGCTGCACACGGCAGTCTTTCTCGAGATGATCTCGGATAATCTGGATAACCTTCGCATTTTACAGACCGAGGTGCAAACCGAATTGGTGCGCTCGAAATTAAACGTTGATCGCTTGATGTTGCGCCAGCAGCACGGCTTTATGAGCGTAATGCCGTCCGGTCGGAATATGTTCCGTGAGCAATTTGAGCGTGTTCTGCCCGCCTCCTCGGTCGCCAACCTTTATCCCTTTTCATTTTCCGGCAAGACCGATGAGAATGGGTTCTATTTAGGGCGGGACAAATTTGGCTCAAATATAATCGTGGATTTCGATAAGCGCAGTGATGACAAGACGAACGCCAACACGCTTATACTCGGCAATTCCGGACAGGGCAAATCCTATCTGCTCAAGCTGATTCTGACCAATCTTCGTGAGAGCGGAAAGAATATAATCTGCCTCGATCCCGAAATGGAGTACGTCGACTTGACGAAAAATCTCGGCGGCTGTTTTATCGACCTTATGTCAGGAGAGTATATTATAAATGTACTTGAACCCAAATCGTGGGGCGATGAAACCGCCGATGATGACGCTCCGAGAGCGTTCAAGTCCAAGACCAAGCTGTCACAGCACATTAGCTTTTTGAGAGATTTTTTCAGGTGCTATAAGGATTTTTCCGACCGCGAAATTGATACTATCGAATTGCTGCTGATTAAATTATATGAGAAATTTAATATCAGCGATGATGCGGATTGGAGCAAGCTGAAATCTACCGATTACCCCATTCTCTCGGACTTTTATGAGTTGGTCGAAGCTGAATTTAAGGCATATAACCCGAAAGAGAAAAGCCTCTATACCGCCGAAAATCTGCAGAATATTGCGCTCGGGCTGCACTCGATATGCAAAGGCGCGGAAAGCAAATTCTTTGACGGACATACCAACATTACCGACAGCAGCTTTGTCACGTTCAGTGTGAAAGGATTGCTCCAGGCAAGCAAGAATATCCGCAACGCTCTACTGTTCAACGTCCTCGCCTATATGTCCGAGCAGCTTTTGAGCTGCGGAAATACGGTCGCGAGCATTGACGAATTCTACCTTTTCCTCACCAATCTCACGGCGGTCGAGTACATCAGAAACTTCATGAAGCGCGTCCGCAAAAAGGAGTCCGCTGTTATTTTGGCGAGTCAGAATATCGAGGACTTCCTTGTGGAAAACGTCCGTGAGCTGACCAAGCCGCTGTTCTCAATACCGACGCATATATTTCTGTTCTATCCTGGTACGATTGAAAAGAAAATCTACACCGACACCTTGCAGGTTGAGGATTCCGAGTACGGGCTGATACAGTTCTCACAGCGCGGCGTATGCCTTTACAAATGCGGCAACGAACGATATTGTTTGTGTGTTATAGCGCCCGATCATAAGGCGGCGCTGTTTGGCGCGGCGGGAGGTCGATGATATGGCGGTATCTCCGGTTGTACTGAAAGCTATCGTTACGGCGGCTACGGATAAGCGCACTTGGAAAGCGCTCGCCATATTGCTGGCGGCGATTTTTATGCCGCTGATTTTGCTGATACTGATGATCGCGGGAATGGTTTCGGGAGTGGAATCGGCAAATAACGATCTGCTTGATTACAGTTTTGTCGGCACGGCAATGCCTGATAATTTCACCGATGAGCAGTGCGAAGTGATAGAAAATATGCGCGAATGGCTCGGCGAGCTGGACAAAATTATTTCCGAAAAAGAGAATGACGAGGAATGCAGCCTTGACGGAAATATGGTCAGGGCTGCGTTTTATTGTCTGAATTTCGGTAGCGAACTTGATGAGAATTTCGATCACGAAGCGTTCTGCAACTGCTTTGACGGGCTGACGATAGAGCAGCTTGAAACGGCTCTTCAAAACGTTTCGGAGCAGTTTCCGCAGTACGAGATCACGGAAAATATTGAGTATTCGATTCCCAAAGTGTACAAATATCTGAACGGGGAGGCAGCATGACGGAAAAATTTGATTACGACAGCAGGATATATATTGGTGCGAGCGATGAGGATATCAAGATTATCCACCTCGCCCTCGTTGACGGAAAGCGGCTGACAATGGACACGCGAGGTCGCATATATGATGAGTCCGGACGGTGGATTGCAGACGCTATAGAACGGAAAAATCGCGATATTGGAGGAATAAAATATGCTTGAAATAGCAATAGACGAACTCGGAATCGGCAATGACAAGGTCGCGTACATTACGCTTCCGGCGAACAGAAACGACGTTATTGACGCAATGGACAGGGAGAAAATATTTGTCGAAGCCACTCTGCGTATAGCCGAATGTGACGAAGTTCCCGAGCTTGCGGGATACGAATTCAAGGAAGAACCGACGCTTGATGAACTGAATTTCCTTGCGAAAAGAATTGAGGAAATAGCCTCTGACGAAGAGGATTTTACATCGCTCATCGCCTATCGAGCGCTCTTGCAAAGAGGTTTTGGCACGATCAACGAAGCGATAAACAGCACATATAATCTGCAAACCATTCCCGTATATCCGTGCAGGGATCTGCGCGAATACGGCGAGATAGTTCTTGAAAATGAAATGCTTGAAGAATTCGATGATATCCCCGATGAGGTATATGAGATGCTCGATCCGGAGAAGGCTGGGAGAGCAATGATGGAACGCGAGGGCGGAGTTTTCATCGACGATTATTACGCGATACCGGACTCCTACGAGCCTGCCCTTGTATATGATGAAGAACTTCCCGAACGCATGGAGGAATGGGTTTTCAAGCTTGAGGTCACAGGTGTTCCCGAAAGACCGGAGGACATTTCCGATTGTGAAAAAGCAATATTAACGCTCCCCGCCGATGAGGAATATATGCGGCAGCTTGCCGAAAAACTCGGCGAAAAGCATATTGACGAATGCGTCTGTGTCGGCTTTGAATCGACAATTCCGCAGATATCCGACGTCTGCTTCGAGAGCATGGAGGACATCTATGCGCTGAACGATACAGCGCGGAGATATTCCGAATTATCCCGTGAGGACGCGGCAAAATTCAAGGCTGTTCTCGAGCATGAGCTGTGGCGCGAATGGGATAAAATCAACGCCGTACTTAACGATCTCGACAGCTATGAATTTGACGGATCAATAAATTACAGTTACGAATTCGGTACGAAGTATCTGTCAAAAATGCTGCCGCCCGACTTCGACAGATCGCTTCTTGACGGCGCTCTTAATGATAATTTCGGAAACAAAATTCTGCGTGAAAACAAGTGTGTGATAACAGACTATGGAGTTGTTTCGCATTACGGCGGTCATTTATATGAGATGGTTGAGGCTCCGCAGCAGGAGCAAACCTCGGATTTTGAAATGGGAGGAATATCATGAAATATCAAATAAAATGTGCCGATCCGGAACAGCATTCCATGTTTTATTCGGACTGCGATCCCGCTCTGCGTAATGCTTGCGTAGGGCATTTGCGAATGGATTTCGGGAGCGATAACGAATTCTGGAACACATGGTGGGGCAACCGCGATGACTTAAATGACAGCGCTTTCAAAGCAGAACTGAATGACGTTGTAAACGAGCTTCGTAAGGACGGATTGCTGAAAAACAGAAGCTCCATGCAGCGTTACTGCGCTACCCATCAGAACCTTAATTTAAATGAGAGCTATGGCTTTTCCGTGGAAA
>CANRFR010000145.1 GCA_947629945.1 uncultured Clostridia bacterium
CCTCTCCCCCTCCCGAAGGGTTGTCCCCTCGCAACAGGCGCATAACATTACAAATCAACATATAAAAAAAGCGAAAAGTTTTCCTCTCGCAATGAGTGCGTAAAGTTTACAATTAAACGTGAAAGCTGAAGCCGCGTAAAAACCACGGCTTATAGCAATCGACAGTTGAGGTGGCTTTGGCTCGTACCCTAACGGACTTTGCGAAGCTTAGGGAGCATAGTGAGCTTAGGGAGCTTTTTATAAAACTTTTTCATAAGAAAAAAATATAGAAAAAGTTTTAAAACTTCGTCCTTAAACGCTACTAGCTCCACCGGTTCCCAAGGTTCATAACGTACATACTGCATACTGCACACCGAACGCTGTAATTATATTTACAACAAAATACGTTCGTCGCAGTATTCGCATACGAGAATATCCCCGCGGTTTATGTAGCTGTGCGGCAGATACTTTTCGGTTTGAGTAACGCATTTGGGATTGGTGCAAACCACGTTGTTATGTATCTCTCCGGTGAGAAGCGGCTTAACCTTGGGCTGACGGGTCAACGTGTAGAGAATAAGCGCCATTCTTACGTACATACCGTTGTTTGCCTGACGAAAATACGCGGCGCGGGGGTCGTCGTCGACCTCTACGTCTATCTCGTTGACGCGCGGAAGCGGGTGCATAACTATCATATCCCGCCGCGCGTATTCCATTTTCGCCTTTGTCAGGCGGTAAACGTCGCGCTGTTTCAGATATTCGTCCTCGCTGTCGAAGCGCTCACGCTGTATCCTCGTCATATAGAGCATATCGAGATTTTTTATCGCCTCGTCAATTGTGTTCACTTCGGTAAACTCGGCGCCGCGCGCGCGGATAACGTCCTTGACGTAGCTCGGCAGAGCCAGCGCGGGCGTTGATATCAGCACGAATTTGTTGTTCGGGAAGCAGGACAGCGCTTTCACAAGCGAGTGCACCGTTCTGCCGTATTTAAGGTCTCCGCAAAGTCCTACGGTAAGGTTGTCCAGCCGACCCATTTCGCATTTCAGCGTCAGCAGATCGGTGAGCGTCTGCGTGGGGTGAAGATGACCGCCGTCGCCCGCATTTATAACGTGGCAGTCCGCGCAGAGCGCCGCCGCTTTCGCCGAACCCTCTTGGTTGTGCCGCATTACAAGAATATCCGAATAGGTGCTGACTATCTTTACGGTATCCTTAAGGTTCTCGCCCTTTGCGACGGATGAATTTCCGGGATTGTCAAAGCCGATAAGCGACCCGCCAAGCCGCAGCATCGCCGCCTGAAAACTCATCTGCGTACGCGTGGACGGCTCGTAGAACAACGTCGCCATAATTTTGCCGCGGCATTTCTCGGAATAATCCTCGGGGTTTTCTTTAATGCGCTCGGCAAGCTCGATTATTTCTTTCCATTGCGGTACGGTATAGTCGTCCATATCTATCAAATTGTTGTAGTTATCCAACACGATCACCTCGCTCTTTATTATATCAGATTTTTTCGGAAATTACAAGCGGAAAGATTACGTGATTTCCCAAACGAACGTTGCGCTGTCGCTTGACTTAATATCGTCGGGCGTAAATTCGGGCGCGGCGGCAAGCGGCGTTATGCCGCGTTCGTGCTTGGAATAGCTGCTTGCCGAGTCGAAACAGATCTCGCCCCAATTATAGCTGATATTTACCAATTCGCCGAGCTTCACCCCCGATGCCGCGCAAAGCGTCTCGGCTTTTTGGCGGGCGTTCTCCGCCGCTGACTTCAACAGCTCCGCGCTTACTTTTTCGGGATCTTTCACGGTGAATTTTATAGAAAATTCCGCGTCCGCCGAGCTTTGCGAGACCGCGTCAAGCGTTTCGGCGAGCCTTTTGTTATCGAAACCGAACGACAGCTTTAATTGATAACGACACGCGTAGCCAACGGGTCTCTGCTTGTAAACGCCGTTTTCGTTGTAATTCTCAAAAATCGAACGTACGTCGTAGGACAACGTTTTCAAGTCCTCTTTTTTAAATCCAACGGCGGCGACCGCGTTTTGCAGCGTCTCGATACGCTCGTTGGCGCGGCTTAACGCAGCCGAGTATTCGGGCGATTCAGCCGTGATATTAAAAAAAACCGTGATATAGTCGGGCGGCGTTGAAGCCGTGCCCACGCCTTTTACCGTGATAGTTCTCATATAGCAATATCCCCTTTGTATAATAATCCCCTGTTTTTACACAGGGGATTTTGTTTATTAACCGAGTACGGACAGCAGCACGCCCGCCGCGACCGCCGAGCCTATAACGCCCGCAACATTGGGACCCATTGCGTGCATCAGCAGGAAGTTGGACGGGTTGGTCTGAGCGCCGACTTTCTGCGAAACACGCGCCGCCATGGGCACAGCGGATACGCCCGCCGAACCGATAAGCGGATTTATCTTGTGTCCCGAAATCACGTACATCAGCTTGCCGAGCAGAACTCCGCACGCCGTACCGACGCAGAACGCGATAAGTCCGAGTACGATAATGAATATCGTTTTCCAGCTGAGGAAGTTGTCCGCAACTGCCGTAGCGCCTACCGTAATGCCGAGGAATATCGTGATAATGTTCATCAGCTCGTTCTGCGCTGTTTTTACAAGTCTGTCGCACACGCCCGATTCTTTCATAAGGTTGCCGAACATCAGTATGCCGACAAGCGGAGCCGCGCTAGGTACGATAAGCGATACGATAACCGTAACCGCAATCGGGAACACAATCTTCTCGATCTTCGATACCTCGCGGAGCTGTCCCATTTTAACGGAACGCTCTTTCTCCGTGGTCAGCAGCTTCATAATAGGGGGCTGAATTACGGGAACCAGCGCCATATACGAATACGCCGCGACGGCTATCGAGCCGAGCAATTGCGGAGCAAGTTTTGAGGTCAAGTAAATTGCCGTAGGACCGTCCGCGCCGCCAATAATAGCTATGGAAGCCGCTTCTTTAAGCGTGAAGCCGCCGCCGAGACCCGTGAAGTTCAACAGGCACGCGCCGAGGAACGTAAAGAATATACCGCCCTGAGCCGCCGCGCCGAGCAGAAAGCTTTTAGGATTCGCTATCAGCGGACCGAAGTCCGTCATAGAGCCTATGCCGAGGAAAATAAGCGGAGGATAAATCTGAAGTTTAACGCCGAGGTACAGCATATCAAGCAAACCGCCCTCGTGCAGCACCTTGCCATAGTCCAAAGAAGTCTCCTGCGTAAACAGCGACTGGAACACCGTCGCCCCCGTATCGCGGGTGATATAACCCGAATCCACAAACTGCGGAGCATAGTAGGGGTTTGTTGCCGGATTCCAAAGCTCCGCGTGGTAAAGTCCGGTAAGCGGCAGATTGGTAAGCAGCATACCGAACGCTATCGGCAGCATAAGCAGCGGCTCATACTGCTTCTTGATTGCCAAATAAAACAGGACGAACGACAACAATATCATAATAACGTTCTTGATATCCAGACCCATAAAGCCCGACGTGTCGATAAGCCCCTTAAATGTGCTTGTAAATATCTCCATTTTACGGTTGTTCCTCTCTTCAGAATTGGCTTGTAATGCCCGCCATGCCCCACGCGGAGCGCTTTTGGGCGTTGCCGTCCGAACGGCGTTTTATGCTTCTTATCGTGAAGCCGCCGTCGCCCTCGTAAGCCGCTATCGCCGCGCTTATCACCGCGATAAGCTCTTCCTCGTCGTCCTCGGGAGCGGCTTCAACGACCGCTTCAGCCGCGGGCTTCGGCTCAGCCGCTTTCGCCGCCTCGCTGGCTTTCTTCTCCGCTTTGGATTTGTCTATCGACTTGAAGATCGTTCCCATCAGCCAGAAGAAGAATATCAAGATTGCCAAAATAAGGAAAACCACCAGAATACCTGTAAGCGCCATAATCCCGACAGAACCCCAATAGTCCTTGTCCGCAAGCTGCGAAGCCGCGTCGGGAAGCGCTTGTATACGCTCGATAGCACCTCCGCTCGCCGCCTCGGCACTTTCGAGCAGCATTATCAATGCGTTGTTCATCTATCTATGTCTCCTTTTTACTGTAATTACGTGAATTACAAATAATATCAAAAATCATAATTATTATAGCATAATTTGCCGTAAATTTCAACCGCTTTTTTATATTTTTTTGACGAACTTTGACCGTGGAATTTCGGCACTTTGCACAAAAGCGAGAAAATGGCTTGCCGACTTAGTGACTGCCGTACAAGCCATTGACGAAACATCGGTCAATAAAATCCGCCGTCCACGCCGAGCACCTGTCCCGTGATAAAGCGGTTTTCCGCGAGGGCGCGGACAGCTTTCGCTACCTCGCTCGGCTTGCCTAAGCGCCCGAGCGGAGTTTCCTCGGCAAGCTCCCGAAGTTCCTCGGGAGAAAGGTGCGCGGTATTCATCGGGCTGTCGATCACTCCCGGAGCAACGGCGTTTACCGTTATCCCCGAGGGTCCCAGTTCCTTGGCGAGCGCCTTTGTAAAGCCGATAACGCCCGCTTTCGCCGCGGAATACGCTGTCTCACAGGAAGCTCCGTGAACTCCCCAAACGGACGAAACGTTGACGACAGCGCCGCTTTTTCGCCTGACCATAGACGGCGCGACCTCTCTTGTCACGTTGAAAACGCCGTTCAAATCCACGTCGATCATACGGCGCCATTCTTCGGCGGTCGTGTCGAGAAACGGCTTTATAAGCGATATCCCTGCATTGTTCACCAGAATATCTATACGCGAAAACTCCCGCAGAACGTTCCCTATCGTTTCCTCAACGGAATCGACGTCGGCAATGTCCATCGGCGCGCAAAGAATATTGTTTCCCATAAGTTCCCGCGCCCGTTCTTGATTTCTGTTATAGGTCAATATAACGTCGTCCGTTTCGGCGAATTCCTCCGCGACAGCCGCGCCAATAGCGCCCGTGCCGCCCGTTATCAAAACGACGCTCATTTCACCTCGACCTTGATCTCATCGTCCTCAACGCCGATATTTACGGACTTAATCTCTTTTTCCGAATTATCGATAAGCAGCTCGGCGATTTTATCCTGAATGTCCGTGCGGATAACGCGGCGTATATCTCTTCCACCGAACTTTCCGCCGTACGCTTTCTTCGCAACCGCCTTGTAAACGTCCTCGGAAATGTTAAGTTCAAGGCTCTTCTCGGAGAGCGGTCCGCGCAGTTCTTCAAGGTTCAGCTTCGCGATAGCGGCGTAGTTCTCCTCCGTCAGCGGCTTGAACGCCACGACCTCGTCCACTCTCGCCAAAAACTCGGGGCGCAGGAAGTCGCGCAGACCTTTCATAGCGCGCTCCTTGCTGATGTCCTCGACCGTTTTGGCGAAGCCTATGCCGTTCATACCGTCGGACGAGCCCGCGTTGGAGGTCATCGCGATTATCGTGTTCTCAAAGCTTACGTTTCTGCCGTGAGAGTCGGTTATCTTGCCCTCGTCGAGTATCTGAAGCAGAATGTTCATAACGTCGGGGTGCGCCTTTTCGATCTCGTCGAACAGGATAACGGAATACGGCTTGCGGCGCACGCGCTCGGTAAGCTGACCCGCCTCGTCGTAGCCGACGTATCCGGGGGGCGAACCGATTATCTTCGACACGCTGTGCTTTTCCATATATTCCGACATATCAAGACGAATAAGCGGGTCGGTGGCGTTGTCGAACATCTCCTCGGAAAGGACCTTCACAAGCTCGGTTTTGCCCACGCCTGTGGGTCCCACGAAAATGAACGACGCGGGACGGCGCTTTTCCGATAGCTGCACGCGGCTGCGCTTGATCGCTTTCGCGACAAGTTCGCACGCCTCGTCCTGACCGATTATTTTCGCTTTGAGATTGTCCTCCAGCGCGGACATTCTTTTAAATTCGGTCTCTTTTATCTTATTTGCGGGTATTCCCGTCCAAAGCTCTATGACCTTTGAAATATCGTCCATTGTAACGCAAACGCTCTCCGCTTGCTGCTGAAGTTCGGGAAGTCTGGCTTCGTTCTGCGCTATTTTGGTTTTAAGCTCCGCCAAACGCTCGTAGTCCTTTTCGGCAGCCTCGGCGAGATCGCTCTGCTCTTTCTTTTCCTCGGCTATTTCCTCTTTAAGAGCTTCGTACTCGGTAATCACGGCGTTCTCCAAGGAAGCGCTCGCACAGGATTCGTCCAACAGGTCGATTGCCTTATCGGGCAAAAATCTGTCGGTGATATAG
>CANRFR010000146.1 GCA_947629945.1 uncultured Clostridia bacterium
GATCGTCGTAAATTTCAGCTAACCGCCTATCAAACGAGGTTTCGGGCTGCGTTGTAATCGAGCCGTATTTTACAACATTAAAGCGCGTGTTGTCAAATTCCAAAACTCCCCAGCCGACTATCGCATAACCCGGGTCGATACCTATTATTCTCATTTAAGTGTAGCTCTCGTTGTCAGTGACATAAGCGCGCACTCTAAGCGGTATTTCAAGGCTCTCGGCGAGCTTTTTGCACTCCTCGATCTCCTCGGAAGTTATCACGTCAACCACGGTGAACGCAGTCTCAATACCCATAAACTTAATGTCTTTAGCAAAACGGAGCATTTCGTCGAACGCAGGCTCTCCAAAACGCGGACGCGTTACCTCATTGTAGCGTTTGGCGTTCGGCGCGTTGAGACTTATCGAAAAGCTGTCGATAACGCCTTTAAAGCGCTGAACGTCAAAATCCTTATGGATAAGTCTTACCAAACCGTTGGTATTCACGCGAAGCTTCAAATCGGATTTCGCTTTGATGTACTCTGCAGTCTTTATCAGCATATCGGCGCGAACGGTCGGTTCCCCGTAACCGCAGAACACGGCTTCCTTGATACCCGTTTTGTCGAACTTGTCAAACGCCGCGCAGATCTCCTCAAACGTCGGCTCATGTTCCAGCCACAGACTGTCGTTATCCTCAATGCTGTCGCCGTTTTTGCGTATGCAGAAAACACAGTCGCACGGACAGCCGTTGGTAATATTTATATAGAGTTTTCCCTCAAATTTGTAAAAAATCGTCATAATTTTCCCTTCTTCAAACAAATATACATTATAATTATACCACGTTTAAGGGCGCTTGTCAATACCCGCAAAAAATAAAAAAGCGGTCGAAAACCCAACCGCTTAAATCTGTTAATTTGTTTCATTGCTCCAATCTAATACCCTGAGGCGGCACCTTGTTGATTACGTTCAAAAACAAATTTTGTATTACCTTATTAAAGTCAAAATTCATCGCGAGAATCTTGTCCTCTTCCGCAAAGCCGCCCGCCATGGACTTATGCCCGCCGCCCGAACCAACGTCTTTAAGCGCCTCGGAGATTATCGCGCCCGCGTCAAGCTCGTCCAATTCGGAGCGCACGGAGAATTTAAAACCGTTCGGTCTGCGCGTATAAACAACCACGAACTTCACTAAATCAATGTCGAGAATGAAATCCGAAACAGTCGCCACAAAGCCCTCTTTGCAAGGAAAATTCAAAAACGCGAACCCCACCTCGTTGTAGATCTCGATATTACGCAAGCTGTCCGAAAACGCGTTAAGCTCGCTGTATTCAATTTCCGCCGCCTGATATTTTCTAATAAGATGGTGATTACTTTTCGGAAACAGATAACCGTAAATATCCACATCAAGTTGAGTTACGCCGCGCGTAAAATTGCGCGTATCGCATTTCAAGCCGTAAAGCAGTGCGGTGGCAACGCGTTCGGACATTTCTATCTTACAATCGCGGTAATAATCGGCGATAATTGTAGCGCAGCTGCCGACTATACGGATATCCGTATACTTATAATCCGAAACCTCGACGAAAGTCGGGTGATGATCAATACAAGCAACTTCATCTCCGATAAGGACATCAATATTGCCGCTCCCCTTTTGGGAATCGACCGTGATTATATAATCCTGCTCGTTCATTCCCTCACCGAGGTCTTTCGTATTACCGCTCTCGTCGGACAGCATTTCAATACCGAGATCCGCTACCATATTGCTCGTTACGGCGCGTTCTACGACGCCGTGATGACAGATAATGGTCTCAATGCCGAAATTCCGCAAAAGCTCCTGAAGCCCGAAAGCGCTTGCGACGGCGTCCTGATCGGGAAAGTTATGGGTCTGTATAAAAACGCGGTGACCGCGTAAAAGCTCGACCAAATCATAAAAGTTACTTGCCATAATTAAGTGGCTCCTTTGCACTGCTGTAATCACTCATACATATTTTAACATATTTTCCCGCATTATTCAAGTGGATTTACAGAATATGAAACACGTCATATTGCACAAATGTTTTTTTGAACATCTGTGAATTTTTTATTTTTCTAAAATATGTAAGCGAGTTTTCGTAAAATTGACTTTAATAATTCATCAAAGCGCAGTCAAAACTATATTATGACAAAATTAAAGGGAGAATACAAATATGAAATTCATCAAGCGAGCGTTCCCTGCGGCGATGGCGGCTGTTATGACGGTTTGTCCCGCGTCTGCGGAGAACTACGGTCAATACGACAACAAAAAAATAGCTTGGGGCTTGGGACCCTCGGCGGACGCTTACGGCAGACCAACGGACGCGATAAATGCCGAGACAAAATATTCGGAAATGGGAGGTCTGTTCGTCGGAGACGCCGAGCACAAGCGGCTCTGGCTGACGTTCGACGAGGGCTACGAAAACGGTTACACCGAAAAAATTCTGGACGTTCTCAAAGAAAATAACGTGCGCGCTGTGTTTTTTGTGACCTACGACTATGCGAAGTCCAATCCCGAGCTTATCAAACGAATGATATCCGAGGGGCACACGGTCGGCAACCACACCATGTCTCACCCGTCGCTGCCCGAATGCTCCGACGCCGAACTTCAAAACGAGCTTTCCGAGCTTCACAAGTATATAAAAGAACAGTTCGGCTACGATATGTATGTTATGCGTCCGCCAAAGGGCGAGTTCTCCGAGCGCGTGCTGAAATGCGCCAAAGACTTGGGTTACACCACCGTTTTATGGAGCTTCGCCTACTACGACTGGGATACGGCAAAGCAGCCCGACCCGTCCGACGCGTTCGCAAAAATAACCGAAAAAACGCACCCGGGCGAAATTTGTCTGCTGCACGCCGTCTCAAAGACCAACACCGAGATACTCGGCTCGGTAATAGACAACTGGCGCGAGAACGGATATATCATTACGCCGATGTAAACCATTATCAATTAAAGCTGAAAACGCTTGCCGTCCGCGCCGAGGGACGTTCAAAGGCTTCGGCGTTTACAAATTTTATCTGCGCTCCGCTCTCGATAAAACCGCGGAGCGTTTCGTTTTCTTTCAGCATTTCCTCGGTAAGAGAGTTGTCGGCAACTATGAACTTTGGCGCGTCGCTTATCTTATCAAGAGCCGCATAGTCCGTTTCTTGGCAAACGTTCTTCCCCGAAAGACTAAGCACCGCGCTTTCAAAAGTATCTGTGCCTGCGGCTGTCAACTTTTCGGTCACGTAAAGAAAACTTTCGAGTTTCACGCCGCTTGCCGCTTTCTCCAGAGCCGCGCGAGCCGCTGCACCTATCTTCACCGCTTTTTGCGCGTCCTTTTCGGTGCCGTCGGTCTCTTTGCCGTAAAACGCCGATGCTGTCTCTTTATACAGCGTGGAATACTCCTCAAGGTTACTCGGCGGCTGAGCGGTAAGCACGGCAATATCCGCTTGATTTAACGCGTAGGTCTCGCGCTCCGAAAGCGCGGACAGTGTGAACACAACATCGGGCTTCAGCTTCAAAATAGCGTCCGTGTCGGGATTTTCCGTACTGCCCACCTTTTCGGCTTTCAGTTTCTCGGGATAATCGCAGTAATCGCTTATCCCGACTAATCTTTCTTCAAAGCCCAGTTCGCATATTATCTCCGTCGCAGCGGGCGAAAGGCTGACCACTCTTTCGGGAGCGCTTTCAAGACGCACTCCGCACGATATCGCGGGAAACGGCTCTGCCGCAGCGCTCTCCACAGCGCCGGCGACGGATATCTCGTTAGGCGCCGACGGCGTGTTCTTGGAGCAGCCGCTTACAAACAAAACACATATCAAAGAGGCACAAATTGGTATTTTTACAAAATTGTTATTCAAAATCGGTACTCCCCATATTTAAAGTCGGTCTTTCTGTCAACGATCAAAAACCTCTTTTCGTGCCGCCGTTCTTCCCTCTAACCAATCAACGAATTGACGGGCAGTCCTCGGGGAACGTCCTCCGCGCTTTAAAGCAAAACGCTCGGCTTGGGCGAACAACTCGTCCTCAGGCACCTTTAAGCCCCTGTCCTCGGCGAGTTGACTCACTATATCAAGATACACGCGCTTATCCGGCTTTGTAAACGTCACAAACAAGCCGAAGCGGTCTGAAAGCGACATACTCTCATCTATTGCGTCCGCGCCCGAAATCTCGCGGTCGGCGACGGTCTCGCGGATTATCTTGCGGCGGTTGGTGGTGGCATAGATAAGAATATTCTCGGGCTTTGCCGAAAGCGAGCCTTCCAAAACAGCTTTCAGTATGCCAAAGCGGTCGTCGTTCTCCGAAAAAGAAAGGTCGTCTATCATCACGATAAAGTGCAGCGGGATATTCTTCAATATCTTAAACAACTTTGGCAGCTTGTCGATATCGTTTTTTGCTACCTCCACCATTCTTAAATATTTTGACTCGTTCAAGATAGCCTTGATGGTTGAGGATTTACCCGTTCCCCTGTCTCCGTAAAGCAGAACGTTCTGAGTGGGCTTTCCCGTAAGAAAGCACACGGTATTGTCCACGACTTGGCGGCGCTGTTCCTCGTAATTTTTCAGATCTGCCAAACGTATCCTGTCGGGGTTCTCAATGGGATGCAGTTCGCCGTCAAACTCGAACGCCTTATATTCGGCGAACATTCCGCTGCCGTTTGTCTTTACATAATCCAGAAAATACCGCGGCTCATAATCGAAAACTCCGTTATCGTAAAGCGGCAGCTTGCCGAAATCCAGCGTGTCGTAGAACGTATTCAGCCGAATTTGTATCTGAGCGGCAGTCTCCTCGCAAAGTCCGCGCAAAATATCAAGATCGGACTTTATTGCTTCAAGCCGCAGAAAGGCGTGGTCTTTTTGCGACACTTTTCCAAACGCGAACTCGTTTATTATCGGCGACTCCGAAAATATCAGCATATCATGAAAATACTCCGCGAGCGTTCCGCCGCTTTTCAGCACCTCGCCCACTATCTCCGAATACCCCTCGAAGCTTTCCTCGGCACTCTCGCCAAAGAGCTTTTTAAATCCGCGCAGTACGGGATCATTCTTTACATTAAAGCAGCATATCGCCGCGATCCTATTTCTAAACTCTTGCATAATTATCTCCTTATTTAAAAAAATTTCAAAATCTCGTCTAGCTTGCTCACTTCGGTCGCTTCGCTCCCTTCGTTGCGCAAGCTATCCGAGACCGGTCTCCCTACGAGTGTGACCGCAAGCGGTCACCCGCGCTTCGGTCGACACTTTTTGAAATTTATCCGCTATCGTTATGTGCTATGGCTTGGAGCGCTGTCTTTATGCGCTATTGTAACGCGCTTCGCGCTTCGCCAAACTCACTCGCTTGCGCGATTTGCACACGCTATTGTTATGTACTTCGGCTTGGAGCGCATTTTTATTTTAATGGCAAATCGCGCTATCGTAACGCGCTTTGACTTATTTCGCAAATCAGCTCGTCGAGGTCGGCGAGCGTGTTAAGACTGCCGAAGCGGTTTCGCAGAGCCGCCGCGCCCTCAATTCCCTTAATATACCACGCGGCTTGTCTCCTAGCCTCTTTCATTCCCGTGCGCTCGCCCTTGTCCTCTGTCAAAAGCGCAATGTGGCGGCGCATTATGCTCAGCTTTTCATCGAGTTTCGGCTCGGGACGCGGCGTTTTACCCTCAAAATGATCGCGTATCTGCCCGAACAGCCACGGTCTGCCGTAGCTTCCGCGCCCTATCATCACGAGGTCGCAGCCCGTGTATTCGTACATTTTCACGCAATCCTCAACGCTTTTGACGTCGCCGTTGCCTATAACGGGAATGCTCACCGCCCGTTTCACTTCCTTTATGATATCCCAATCGGCGCTCCCCGCGTAGAGCTGCTCTTTAGTCCGTCCGTGAACCGCGACCGCCGCCGCTCCGTTTTCCTCGGCTATCCGCGCCATTTCCGCGGCGTTTTTAGAGCTCTCGTTCCAACCCGCGCGTATCTTCACCGTCACGGGTATCTCCGTTGCCTCGGCCGCCGCCCGAACAAGCTCACCGAAAAGCTTCGGGGTCTTCATAAGAGCGCTTCCCGCGCCGCCGCAGACTATTTTAGGCATTGGACATCCCGCATTAATATCTATGATATCGGGAGAATATCGCTCCGTTATCTTCACAGCTTTTGCCATAAACTCGGGTTCCGCGCCGAAAAGCTGTACT
>CANRFR010000147.1 GCA_947629945.1 uncultured Clostridia bacterium
ATGACGGAAAATATGCAAGCAAGATGTGCACATCCGATTTAATCAGGGCTTCCCTAATTTACAGTTTGCTTTCGCTTGTCGGAATGTTAAAAAATGAGGATAAAAAATTTGTTAATAATTCACAAACGATTTTTAAATTTGGCTTTGTAAACGGACAAACGGCAAAAAAGACTTCTGCGGGTCAACTAAATATTGGAAGAAATATAAGATGTATAAGGATTATTTTAAAAAAAGAGGTTGAAATTTTGTAAAAGATGGTGTATAATGATAGATGTAATATAGCGCTTTAGGATATCTATGCCTAAAGTTAAGAAATTAGGAAAATTAGGTAATTTCAGTTTTAACTTAAAGGAGGTGCCTATCGTGGGACTTTTTGATAACACGGCGTTCCGTATCGCGGAACAGGGGCTTTCGGTTTTATGGAGAAAAGGGCAGGTCATTCAGGAAAATATCGCGAATGCCGATACGCCCAATTATAATTGCCGCTATTTGGAATTCGGCGGTATTTTAAAGGATAAGCTGCGCGCCAACGGAACGGTCAAGAAAGAACTGAACCTTGCCGAGGCGATGGTGGTTGACTACGTGACCAACGACCAAGCCGATCACAACAACGTTGACAGCGACACTCAGCAGGCGGAGTACCTTAAAACGTCGTATCAAATAGACGCGCTTATAAATCAGATGAACGGGCAGTTTTCCCGTATAAGAAGCGCCATGAGCACCAAGTAGCCGCCAAAATAACAGCTTTTCGGTTTACATATTATTTAGGAGAATGATATCATGGCTTTTTTGAGTTCACTTAATATCCCGCTTTCGGGAATGACGGCGCAAAGGTTCAGACTGGATCTCATAGCGCAGAATCTTACGCACGTAGATGATGTGGCGACGCGCCCGGAGGATGTTTACACTCGTCAGATGGTTGTGTTCGGGGAGGACAGGAACTTCAAGGACACTCTTGCGGCGAAAATGAAAGAGGGCGAGCCTATCCCGCAGATCTTTAAATATGTGCAGATGCGCGGCGTGGAGGCTGTGGAGGTCGTTGAGGACGAAACTCCGCCCGAACCCGTCTACAGTCCCGATCATCCTTTGGCGGACGAGTACGGCTACGTTTACGAGAGCAACGTTGACAGGCAGGTCGAAATAATCGACGGTATGCAGGCAACGAACTCGTTTAATTCTTGCAAGTCTATGTACGAAGCGATGCAGGGCGTTATCCAGGCTTCGCTGAATCTGGGCAAGTGAGTGAGCGCAGGCGGTCAAACGGCAGTGCGCTTTATAATATGAAATTACGAAAGGATATATATTATGGCAGTTTACGCGTTACAGTCTGTCGACAATCTGGAGCGGCAGCTTGAAAGAATGGATCCCATGCGCCGTATGCTTAATATGGACGCGAACAACGCGGACGTTGAGGCGATAAGCAGCCCCTCGTTCCTCGATATATTTAAAGGTATGGTGACAAACGTTGTCGAGACGAATGAGCAGGTCGATCGCGACGCTATTGATCTTATGCTCGGAAACATAGACGATCTCGCGACCGTTCAGGCAAACATTACCAAGGCGAATACCGCGGTCGATTTGCTTGTTTCGGTAAAGAACGAGGTTATAAGCTCGTACAACAGCATTATAAATATGCAGATTTGACACGGCATAAACCGAGCTTCGGAGGCAGTTAGTTAATGAAAGAAAAGTTAAAAAAAGTAACCGTAGTTATAAAAGATAAATGGAGCGGCTTTTCCACGGCGGTCAGGATATGCATTTGCGCTGTTCCCGTAGCGCTTATCGCTATAATCATCATTCTGGCGAACGTGCTGAACCACAAAAGCACCACCGTGCTTTATTCGGGTCTTACTACGGACGAGGCGGCGGAAATATCCTCTGTTATCACGGATATGGGCATAAAGGACGTTAAAATGACGGACAAAGGCGAGGTTATCGTGCCGAGCGATCAGGCGGATAATCTTCGTATGCAGCTTTCCGTACAGGGATACCCCAAAACGTCCACGGATTACAGTATCTGGAACGACGGCGTTGACTTGTGGAGCACCGATTCCGACAAAAAGGAAGTGGCGCGTCAGCAAAGAGAAGCGCGTATTGAATCTACTCTGCGGCAGATGGTCGCTATCCGCAATGCGCAGGCGATCCTTTCCATTCCCGAAACACGCGATTACGTTATCACCGAAAAAGAGGAAATACCCAAGTGCTCGGTGACCTTAGAGCTTGCAGACGGTCAGGAGCTTACCAACGCGCAGGTTCGCGCGATATTCGCGATGATCTCCAACTCCGTTGACGGTCTTACATACGACAACATTACGGTAGTTGATACGCAGAGCCGCTCTTATCAGTGGATAAGTCCCGAGGACGAGGCTGCGGACGAAAAGGACGCTTCCGGCGTGGCGGTCGGCTACAGACGGCTCGCGTTCCAGCGCGATATACAGATGGGCGTTAAGAAGAGCCTTGACGACCACCTTACCAAGATGTTCGGTGAAAACGGTTATTCGATAAGCGTCACCGCGTCTCTCGATTTCGACCCGAAGCGCGTCGTTTCAACCGAGTATGTTCCGGTTGATGAGAACAATACGGGCGTTAAGGAGCATGAAAACAAGGTTGAAACCAACACGACCACAAGCAACCCCGACGGGCTTGTCGGCGATACGCCAAACGCGGACAACTCGCCCGATTATCCGACTTACAACGGCGTTGCGGACGGTCAGACATACTATTACAGTAAGGATGAAACGCAGTACGACGTTACGAATATCAAGACCACTACCGAACGCGACGGCTACAAAATCGAAAGATTGACGGTTGGCGTGGGCGTTAATCAGACGAATATGACTGTTGCGGATAGAGAAGCTTTGGCGGCAATGGTGGCGGCTTCGGCGGGAACTACCGTTGATAATGTCAGCGTTTACAATATGCCGTTCTCAGTCACCAATAATAATGGAAACAATATCGGCAGCAACGGCGGCAACACTATCATTACGCCGCGTGACAGAAATCGCAATATGCTTATAATTCTTGTAATTGTACTGGGCGTTATCCTTATCGGTCTGCTGGTAGCTTCGCTGATGATGAGCAGAAGCCGCAAAAAGAAGATCAGACGCAGACAGGAACTCGCTCTCGCCGCAGCTCAGGCGGCGGTCGCAGACGGAGGGACTTCCGTGGAACGCCCCGAAATGCCCGAGGAAGTCGATTTCAATATCGCAAGCCTTACCGAAGAAGCAGGCAAGGAATCCCGCGAGACGATTCTCAAGCGCGAGATCGCCGATTTCGCGAGAACCAGCCCCGAAATCGTGGCTTCCATTATCAGAAATATGATGCGCGAGGACAACGAATGATCCGCGCGGTACGATAATTAATGGGGTTTTCCCCTTGGGAGGTATTTGAATGGCGGATAAAAAGACCGCTGAGGAGCTTACCGCAGCGCAGAAAAGCGCGTTGGTGCTAGCTTCGATGGGCGCGGAAAACGCTTCGGCGATATATAAGCATCTCTCCGACGACGAGGTCGAGTCGATCTCGGTGGAGCTTGCGCGTATGGAATATCACCCGATCGAAACGGTCGAGGAAGTGCTGAACGAGTTTTACGAGTTGTGCCTTACTCAAAAGGTCGTTGCCGAGGGTGGCTTGGATTACGCCCGTAATGTTTTGGAAAAGGCGTTTGGTGCGGAGGCTGCCGACAACTTGCTAAATAGAATTACGAAGCAGCTGGAAACAAAATCGTTCGACTTTGTACGTAAGGCGGACTACAAGAACTTGTTGGCTATCGTGCAGAACGAGCACCCGCAGACTATTGCGCTGATTTTGTCTTACGCGCGTACCGATCAGGCTTCGGCTATCTTGTCCGAATTGCCCAAGGAAAAGCGCGTTGAGGTTATCAAGCGTATAGCGAATATGGACAGAGCTTCACCGGAGGTCGTTAAGGCTATCGAGGGTTCTCTCGAAAAGAAGTTCGCGACATTGGCTAATATGGACTCTATGGAGGTAGGCGGTATCAACTACGCCGCCGAGATTATGAACAACGTTGACAGAGCGACCGAGAAGTACATCTTCGACGAGCTGTCCGCGCGCGATCAGAAGCTCGCGGATATGATCAAGCAGAAGATGTTCGTATTCGAGGACATTGTAAAGCTCGACCCGAAAGATATTCAGGAATTTGTCAAGCAGGTGGATTCCAAGGATCTCGCCGTGGCTATCAAGGGTTCAACGCAGGAGGTCGCGGAGTGTATTTTCCAGAACATTTCCTCTCGTGCGCGCGAAAATCTTCAGGCGGATATCGAGTATCTGCACAACGTGCGTATGCGCGACGTCGACGAGGCACAGCAGCGTATCGTCGGCATTATCAGGCGGCTTGAGCAGGACGGCGCCATCACCATTTCCCGCGGCGGCAGCGACGAATACATCGCTTAACGCGGCGTAAATTCGTTTTTTTGGAGGGATAAAGTTGGGAGTTTTAAAATATTGTTCCGTTCGCTATGACGGCGGCGGAGTGGATATTCAAAACACCGTGAATATCCCGGTGCCGATAAAGGAGCATGAGGTTAAGGAACGCGAGGCTCAGAAGGAAGAAGAGATCGAACAGACCTCCGAGGAGAAAGTTCCCGAGCCGAGATTTTCGGTTGAGGAAATTCTTGCGGAGCGCGAATCGGAGCTAATTATTAAAGAGCGGGAGCTTGAGAAACTCCGCGAGGAGCTTTCCGAGCTTAAAGAGCAGTACATAGAGCAAGGAAAACAGGTCATTTTAGAAGCCAAGCGCAGAGCGGACGGTATTTTAGCGAACGCCGAGACGCAGGCGGACGATATTCGCGCCGACGCGGAGAAAAACCGCGAGGACGTGTATATCAAAGCGCGCGCGGAGGGTTTCGAGCAAGGAAGAAAAGACGGAGTTGCCGCTTGTATGACGGCGGGTCAGGGAGTACTTGACGAGGCGCGGGAGTTTTCCGAGCGAATCAACGAGGAAAAGATTGAGCTTTTCGCGAGGTACGAAAAGGAGATCTATGAGACCGTTATGGAGATCGCCAACAAGGTAACCTTGAACTCAATGGCGGTGAAGGACGGTACGGCGGCGAAAAAGCTGATAAAAAAAGCCGCAAAGGATTTCCGCAATTCGCAGCTTATTCGCATAACGCTTGACGAGAACGGCGCTTCGACCGAACTCGCGGGTGATTACGAGTATTTGAAAGAAATTTGTATGTGCGAGCACGTCGAGGTGGAGCTTATCGCGGACGCTGCGCCGGGAACGGTCATCGTGGACAACGGCGAGGAGATCACCGACGCGGGCATTCAAACGCAGCTTAAAATGATAAAGGAGCTTGGAGACGGTAAATTCCGCACGCCCGCGCCGAAAAAGCGCAGAAAGAAAGCCGCGCCAAAGTCCGAGGCAGCTCAAGACGGGGCGGGTCAGCAGGCGGGTAAGGACGTATCGTTAGGTTCCGAATGGCAGAGCGGCGATGTTTCCGCAGCGTTTAATATTGGGTCGGAGGACGGCAATGCTTGATCTTAAAACATTCCGTGAGGATATTAACAAAAGCGATCTCTTCCGATATATGGGAAAAATCGAAAAAATAGTTGGTATGACTATCGAGGCGAGCGGTCCCGCGTGCAACATAGGCGATGTGTGCCGCATTTTCTCCAAAGATATGTCATCTTACATACACGCCGAGGTGGTCGGCTTCAATAAAAGCAATATCTTGCTTATGCCGTACACCGAGCTTGAGGGTATAGGTCCCGGAAGCATTGTGGACAACACGGGCGATAAATTAAACGTCAAGGCGGGCGAGGCGCTTGTCGGGCGTATCGTGGACGCGCTGGGTAATCCTCTGGACGGCGGCTCGCCAATCGATTACACCGATGAGGTGTCCATTACGGGAATTCCCGTGAACCCTTTCACAAGACCGCCTATCCACGAAACGATAGAGCTTGGGGTCAAGGCAATTGACGGAATGCTTACGATGGGCAAAGGGCAGAGAATGGGCATTTTCGCGGGTTCGGGCGTCGGAAAATCCACGCTGATGGGTATGATAGCGCGAAAGGTCAAGGCGGACGTCAACGTTATCGCGCTTGTCGGCGAACGTGGACGCGAGGTGCGCGAGTTTATTGAGCGCGACTTGGGTCCCGAGG
>CANRFR010000148.1 GCA_947629945.1 uncultured Clostridia bacterium
ATTGAACGTCACCATACATTGATACTGATTCCAGATATTCACCATACGGTTTACTTTCTCGTCGGGAGAATTTACCGTATATTGAGTGAGGAGCTTGTTCCAGTAAGCGCAAAGTTCGTCGAAAAGCTTATCCGCTTTTTCGGGAGTATTGCACTTTTCCATCATCTCAAGAGCCTTTTTCTTGTTGATTACGTTTTTGAGCGGCTTTTTATTGCCGTTTCCGTCTACCGTGTAAGAAGCGATAATGCCGTCGTAATTGCCGCTTGTGTCGAATTTTTCCGAAACGGGCATTTCAACATAGCCCAAGCAGAAAACAAGGTCTTTCGATTCGCCGGGCGCAAGTTCAAGTTCGATATAGTGAGAAGCGATAGGCGACCAGCCCTCGGCAACGGAGTTGTGCGGCTTGCCCTCAAAGACCGCGTCGGGGCGCTCAAAGCCGTTATAGAGACCGAGGAAACTCTCGCGGTCGGTGTCGAAGCCTTGTATATCCGCGTTTACCGTATAAAACGCGAAGTGGTCGCGGCGTTCCTTGTACTCGGTCTTGTGGTAGATCGTCGAACCGACTATCTCGACCTCGCCCGTGTTGAAGTTGCGCTGGAAGTTGGTAGTATCGTCGTTTGCGTCCCACAAGCACCACTCAAGGAAACTTGTCAATTTCAACGACTTCTTTTCATTGCTCTCGTTTGCAATCGTCACTTTTTGAATTTCACCGTTGAAATTCTGCGGTACGAAAAATTTAGCGATTGCCTTTACTCCGTTTTTCTTGCCCGTTATTATCGTGTAGCCGAGACCGTGACGGCACTCGTACTCGTCAAGTTCGGTCTTAACGGGGCTCCACCCGGGGTTCCAAACGGTGTCGCCGTCCTTGATGTAGAAGTAGCGACCGCCCATATCCACGGGTACGTTGTTGTAGCGGTAGCGCGTTATGCGGCGCAGACGCGCGTCCTTATAGAAGCAGTAGCCGCCCGCGGTGTTCGAGATGAGCGAGAAAAAGCCCTGTGTTCCGAGGTAATTTATCCACGGATAGGGCGTGCGCGGCGAGGTTATTACGTACTCCTTTGCGTTGTCGTCAAAATGTCCGAATTTCATAATACAATTTCCTTTCAACGGTATTTAAGACTGTTATTTTTTATCGCGGCAAAACGTCAAATAACAGTTATTTCCTATATAACTACAGTATACAACAACCGTGTAAAAAAAACAAGGGCTGAAATCGGTTACATTGCTTGTGGATTTGCGACAAACTTTCACGGAAAAATATAGTTAAATTGACGGGTTAGGGCGCAGGCGCTTTTATTCGTCATTTTTTTCAATGCCCAATCCCTCGGCGGTCAGACTCATACCAAGCTGAAATCCCTTTATAAACGTGTCGATAACCACCTCGTCATGAGCCGTGCCGTATTCTTCTATCATTGTTTCAAGGTTTATACGGCTTTTTTCCGGCAAGAGCTTTTTGATGTCCTCATACAGTCGATGAAATTCTTTTATGTGCGCTTTGTACGTTTCGTTTTCAAAATTACGGTTTGCCGCCGGGCAGACACGTCCGAAATACAGATCGCGAATAGTTTTTTTGTCCATTTTTATATTCCTCCCAATGATGTTTTATTTGAAGCTTGCAGATAAACTCCTTTATTTTATGTGCTTTTATAAGTCTATTTTAAATTATAGCACAAATATGTGCGATTGTCAACACATAATTGTGCTATTGGATATAATTTTATATATATCAAATAATATTCGGGAATAAAAAATATGAAAAATAACAAAAAGAATACCGTATACCAACGAGTTCGCGACTTACGGGAAGATATGGACTACACACAGGCTAAAGTCGCAGAGAAATTGAATTTGCACCCTACACAATACAGGAGATATGAAAACGGAATAACAACCGTAACCGCAGATTTTATCGTGAATATAGCAAAATTATATGATGTAAGCACCGATTACGTTTTGGGTCTTACTAACGATAAAAGAAAATTTTGGTGACTTTTTAGAATAGTGAGTGCGAGCTATTTTTATTGATTTGAAATTCAATGTGGCTTTGAGCGCAGTGCGAGGGAACAACCCTTCGGGAGGGGGGAGAGGGGGCGTCTGTAACGTTTTGCGCCCCCTCTCCCCCCTCCCTACGGGTTAGGGTGACCGCTTGCGGTCACTCGCCCTCGCGCTCCCTTTTCCTCTCTCCCACCCCCTACTCCCCTAACACGCTCAATAACGCGGTCGGTATCGGCATTTTGTTTTTGGAGTTATTTTCAGACCCTAAAATATTAATATTTTTCATTTTTCACAAAAAAATCCGAGATACTTTAAAATTGGTATCTCGGATATTTTCAGGGCATTTTTTCAGCCCCATATTTTAATTATTTCTTAGTTCCAGTCGGGAAGTTCGTCAAGAGTAACCGTGAATTCGTTTTCGTACATATCCTTGAAGTTATCAAGGTTGTGATCGATATTGGCTTTCTTTACATACTCCTTGGAGTCGCCGTTGTGCCATACCATGAACCACAGCCATGTGCAGCCGGTGCTCTTGAAGTCCTCGGAATTGCCCATTCTGCCGCACTCGTGGAACGCACGGGGCTTGGAGGAACCAATAGTATCAAGAAGATCCCAGCCGGTTTTGTTTACGCGTCCGCCCGCGTCGTTCTTGTTGAAATCGTATGTGTCGGAGCCTACGATATCGCAGTACTCATCGCCCACATACCATTCTTTCCACTCAATTTTATCTTTCTCGCCATCGCCGTTAGAGTCAAACTCGTTTATTTTACCCGAGTAACCCAACACCCAAATAAGGTTGTTGAGCTTTTTCTCGTTGGTGAAGTAGTCGTACATATGAGTCCAAACCTTCTTGAAGCCCTCGGGACCGCTCTTGCTCCACCAGAACCAGCCGCCGTCAAGCTCGTGGAACGGTCTCCAGAGAACGGGTACGCCTGCTTCCTGAAGCTCTGCAAGAGCCTCCGCCACTTTGTCAAGCTTTGCCATCCAAGTCTTATTTTCTTCAGTGCCATCGGTGAGAAGCTTGTCGATATCGGGAGTATCCGCTTTCGAAGCGTCATAAGTAGAAGCGTCAACGCCGGTGTGCCAGCAAATGGTTACAAGACCGCCCTTTTCCCACCAAGCCTTAGCACGCTCGTTTACGCCCGCGAAATCGTCGTTGATATAGTCAAGACCGCGCAAAGCGGGCAGCTTGCCGAACTGGGTCTCGAGCATTTCCATTTCCTGATCGCCCTTGTTGCCCTTGCTGTCGGAATTCCACGCAGCCTCCATCTGACCGGTAAGCATCTGCTTTCCGTAGATGTCACAAAGGTAATCATAAACCTTTTTAGTGGTCTCATCCGAGTTCTTGTTGGAAAGTTCGTGAGATACGGTCGTGCCGCCCTCGGGAGTGCTTTCCGTTCCCGATGTTGCCGAATCGGCAGCCGAGGAGGTGTCGGAATCCGCTGTCGAGTCTGCCGCAGAATCCGCAGCAGAAGAAGTTGCGGAATCGGTTGCCGAAGAAGCCGCAGAATCTGCAGTGGAAGAGGTTGCGGAATCGGTTGCCGAAGAAGCCGCGGAATCCGCCGCGCCGCTTGAAGCCGCGGGAGCGCTCGTCTGAGATGAGGAGCCGCTTTCGTTATTGCCGCACGCAGTAAGAGACAATGTTACCGACAGCGCACAAACTAACGCTAAAAATTTTTTCTTCATAAAAACATCCTTTCAATATAGTAAATAGTGTAGTTGAAACTTGTGTTCACCGATATTATATCACAGTTTTCTTTAAAATGCAATACCTTTCAGAAAAAATTTTAAGCAATTCAAAACTTTATAATTTTATGAACTCGGGTTTCCGTTTTTTGTAAACCATGTAGTATTTAAAGCCCGCGTCGAGCAAGACCTGCTCCGCTTTGTCGAAATTCGCCGCCACGCACGTTTTGTCGTGCGCGTCGGAGCCGACGGTGACGATTTCGCCGCCGAGTTCTTTGTAACGTTTTAGCACGAATTCGTGCGGGTGCGGATAGCCGAGGGTCATAACGCCTTTGGTGTTGACTTCTATGCCTTTACCCTTTGAAACGACGGTTTTCAGTATTTCATCGACGAGTTCGCGGTAATCGATAGGGTCGTAGCTTTTCGCGCGCGAATACCGTACGATATAATCAAAATGTCCCAAAACGTCGTAGTCGTCAAAAACTTTTAAAGCGTTCAGCATACCCTCAAAGAAATGCAGAATGCCGTTTTTGTCGTCCGTTTTGTCAAAATATCCGGGATAATACGGATCCATGCCGTCGATCTGGTGCTGAGAGCCTATGATAAAGTCGAATTCCGCGCTTTGGGCGAACTCGCTCAGACGCGGCGCGTCGTAGTCCAAAAGTCCAAGCTCCACGCCGAAAAGCAAATCGAGCTTGTCCGAAAATTCGTTTTTAACGCGAAAAAGCTCTTTTTGGTATTCGGGAACGTTCAGCATAAATTCGCCCGTCGGATAGTCGAAATCTTGGTGCTCCGTCAGGCAGAGCGTCGAAAGACCCTTTTCGACAGCCGCCTTTGCCATCTCGAAAAGCGGCTCTTCGCTGTCGCTTGAAAAACTTGAATGTGTGTGCATATCCGTTTTTATCATCGTTATTCCTCCAAAATTGCAAAATAATCGCGGTATTCAGCCGAATCCGCCTTGTGGTCGAGCGCGAAGATATCCTCTCCGATATCGAAATATTTATAGCACACGGGTTTTTCGTTAAATGTGCCGTTGGCGCGCAGTACGTTCAGCGAGTTCCATCCTGCGTCTATAATGACGCGCCTGCCGTCGGTCTCGGCGATGTTCCATTCGTGATACTCGCCCGTTAAGCCTTGAGCAAAGCAGTTGCCGCCGCTGAGACCCGTGCCCTTGACGTTCAGACAGCGTATCCCTTGAGCCGCGCAAAGCGCCGACACCATATTCGCGTAGCCGCCGCAGACGCTCGAACGGTTGTTCAGCACATATTCCAGAGACAGGCACTCGGGCGGTATACCGTTGTTGTGCGCGGGGTAGTCGTAATAGACGTTTTCCGAGACCCAGCGCGAAATGGCGCGCAGTTTAGCGAGATCGCCGTCGATACCCGCGCAGATATCGTCGGAGAGCCTTTCGATCTCGCCGAGTATTTTCGGAATGTTTTCGCTCGTGCCGTCCATTGTGATGTAAGCCGCCGTTTCGGGTTTGGATATTTCCGCGGCAAATTCGGAGACTTCCGCGTTGTTTTCCGCGACAGCCGATACGTCGGGGAACTCTATGCCGTTTTGAGAGAGCTTCAGATACACGGCGTTTTTGTAATTGTTTTTATCCAACAGGTAGAATACGCCGTAGCTTTTTGCAAATTTTTCAATTTTCGGCGTAAGAATATAAGTGAACCCATCGCCATCGAAATACGTTTCAACGTTCATCGGCGGATAGTCCGCCAACACCCCGCAGACAAGATCGCCGCTTTTTCCTTTTACCGTTACGGAGTTCGCCCCGAATGTTATCGCGCAGGCGTTTTCGGGGTCGAGAGTATAGAGCACGGTTTTTTCGCCGTTCGCTTCGGGTTCGGCGGCGCTTTGTTCCGTTTTGTCCGAAGCCGCCGATATGCCGCTCTCGTTTTCCGACGTTTCTTGATTCGCGCCGCCGTCCGTGCTTTTAGCCGCGCTTGAAGAGCCGCGCTCTGTCGGGCGAATAAGCTCAATGGAAGCGGCGGACTCGCTTTTGGTTTTTTCACAGCCGCAGAGCGAAATCACTGTGGCGCACAGTACTATAATAAAATTTCGTCTTATTTTAATCGTCTCCCGTAGGTAAAGTCACGCGGGGCAGTTTCAAAACGCAGTGTCAGTTTTGCGTCCGCCGCAATTAACATTATACATCAAGATACGGGAAATGTCAACACAGGCTCTAAGAACCTATCGGTTTGTAGAAAAAATCCTTTTTCACGTTAAATTGTAATCTTTACACGCCCGTTTCGAGAGGAAAACATTTTCGCTTTTTTAATATGTTGATTTGTAATGTTACGTTGACGGGTTCGAGGGGACAACCCTTCGGGAAAGGGGAGAGGGGGGCAGCCTACCTTTGATATCCCCACAAATTCATTCTTGAAATCTACCTGTAGTATTTTTACGGACGGCAGGAAGCC
>CANRFR010000149.1 GCA_947629945.1 uncultured Clostridia bacterium
AGAGCCGGCAATGGGCGTTGGAAATTTCTTCGGTTGTATGCCAGAAGATCTCCGTGAAAAAACGTCACTTTACGGAGTGGAGTTGGACGGCATAACGGGACGTATCGCGCGGCACCTATACCCAAAAGCCGACATGCAAATCAAGGGCTTTGAAAAAACGGAGTTCCCCGATAACTTTTTTGACGTCGCTGTCGGGAACGTACCGTTCGGGAATTACGGCGTTTCGGATAAGCGTTACGATAAGAAGAAATTCCAGATACACGATTATTTCTTCGTGAAAACTCTGGATAAGGTCGCACCGGGCGGAATAATAGCGTTCGTCACTTCAAAAGGAACGCTTGATAAATTGAACACCAAAGCGCGTGAGTACATAGCGAAACGCGCCGATCTGGTGGGAGCTATCCGACTTCCAAATAACGCGTTTAAGGCGAACGCCAACACGGAAGTCACAAGCGACATAATTTTTCTTCAGAAGCGGGAAAAAATGGCGGTGGAGATGCCCGAATGGGTATATACAGCGCAGAATTCGGACGGGATCACCGTCAATCAGTATTTTCTCGATCATCCCGAAATGGTACTCGGCACAATGTCTGAGGATGGCAAGCTATACGGCGGCGCGAACACAACGTGTGTACCGATCGAGGGCGCGGAGCTTTCGGAACAGCTTGACCGCGCGATTGTAAATCTTAAAGCGAATATCGAAGTAAAGAAGATAACCAATGAAAAGAAAAAAACGCGCGGCGAAATACCCGCGACATCGGACGTGCGCAATTTTACCCACACGATAGTTGACGGTAAAATGTACTTTCGCGAAAACAATGTAATGCTTGAGATCGAGGAAAAAGGTGTAACTCTCGAGCGAATGAAAGCAATGCACGAGCTGCGAAATATTTTGCGTACTCTTATCGCCGCACAGGAAAATCAATGCTCCGACGAACTTCTGCAAGCGTATCAGGAAAGTTTAAATAAACAGTACGACGAATTTGTAAAGAAATTCGGCAACATAAACAGCCGCGCCAATTCTTCCGCTTTCAACTCTGACGATGATTACAATATTTTATGCGCTTTGGAAAATTACGATCCCGAAACCAAGCTATACTCAAAGTCGGATATCTTCACAAAGCGTACTATCAAAGCGGTAACGGAAATCACAAGCGCAGATACGCCGCAAGAGGCGCTGCAAGTATCGCTTGATCTTAAAGGACGCGTTGATATGATATATATGTCACAGCTTTGCGGCGAAGCGCCCGAAAAAGTTACGGAAACGCTGCTCAGCACAGGGCTAATATTCAAAAATCCCGAAAAGCACGATGATGAAGATAAATATTACGGATATGAAGAAGCAAGTGAATACTTATCGGGAAATATTCGTGAAAAGCTTCGCGCCGCGCAAAAGGCAGCAGAGGGAAACTCTGAATTTCAGCGTAATGTAACGGGTTTGGAGAAAGCTCTGCCCGAAAAGATAACCGCTGCAGAAATCACGGCAAGAATAGGCGTGAATTGGGTAGATGTTGATGATTACAAGCGTTTTATGTGCGAATACGCGCAAGCTGACAAACGCGCGATGAGCACTCTGCACCGTACCTATTTGGGCGAATATAAAATTGAGGGAAAACGGAGCGACAAGGGCGTTGCGGCTACATCATCGTTTGGTACATTCCGAATGACAAGTATTGAGATATTTGAACGGCTGCTGAACAACCGCGATATTATCATCAAGGACAGACACGAGGACACGGACGGAAAAGTATACTACACCGTCAATACCAAAGAGACGCAGCTCGCGCAAAATAAAGCAGCGGCGATGAAAGAAGCATTTTCGCGTTGGCTTTGGGAAGATCCTGCACGGCGTGAAAAATACGAAACGTGCTACAACGAGCTGTTCAACTCGCTTGTCGGGCGCGAATATGACGGCAGTCATCAAACTTTTCCGGGAATGTCGCCGTTTATAAAACTTAACCCCCATCAGCTCAATGCCGTACAAAGAGCAAAGCTCGGTGGGAATACGCTGCTTGCACATTGTGTCGGCGCGGGAAAATCATTTGAAATGATTGCCGCGACAATGGAGAAAAAGCGGCTCGGACTGATAAACAAGGCTTGCGTGGTCGTGCCGAAACAGCTCGTGCGGCAAATGGCGAACGAGTGGATGCGGCTGTATCCCGACGCGAATATACTTGTCGCGGGCGAGAACAACTTCACCGAAAACAATCGGCAAAAGTTTATCGGACGATGCTGCACGGGAGATTATGCCGCCGTAATTATGTCACAGCAGCAGTTTGAAAAAATACCGATATCGGTTGAATATCGAATGAATTTTGTTCAGCGAGAGCTTGATATGGTCAATCGAGGAATATCGGACGGAAAACAATCGGGCGGTCGCAGTACTGTCAAAGAACTTGAACGCGCAAAGAAAAATCTTGAAACAAAGCTTACGAAATTGATTAGCGCGAAAACCAAAGACGAAGCCCTCACATTCGAGCAATTGGGTTTCGACAGTCTGGTCGTTGATGAAGCGCACGGTTATAAAAACGGTTTAGTCATCACAAAAATGAACAACGTTGCGGGAGTACAGACAAGAGCCGCACAAAAATCCGAAGATATTCTTATGAAAACGCAATATCTCAACGAACAAAGTGACTGCAAAAATATAATTCTTGCCACAGGCACGCCCGTTGCAGGACTGCAACAACTAAATGCTAAATTCAATTTCAATTCCGTTGTCGTCGGAAACTCTCACGACCTCGATCATCGTCGCGGCAACCTCGCGCTTTTCTTCAAGCGTTAAGCTGTCCCACTTTTTAAGCGGCTCTGAAAGCGGCTTCGTGTCTATCTCCTTTTGCTTTCTCTGCCGCTGATTGAGTTTCTTTTCGAGTGCGGTTTTCTTTTCGTGCAGCTCGGCAATACGGCTTTGTATGTAGTCGAAAAGCACGTTGTCGGCTTTGGGCAGCTTTGCCATTAGGTCGCGGATCTCTTCGTCACAAGCGGCAAGCTCCGCGTTTATTTTTTCAACCTCGTCGCTCGGTTTAGCGCGTTTCTTTTTGGCAATTTCCAGCGTTTTTATGCGCTCTTTCATTGCCTCAAAAACCGCCTGCTCCACATCGTCCGGGCGAGTTTTCCACGTTTGCCGCAAACAGCCACCGAAGTGACGATAACCGTTATCGTGATAATAGCGGTATTGCCTTGTGTGCTTTGTATTCCAAGAGGAAACGATAAACGATGAATAACCGCAGTGGGCGCACTTTACAAGTCCCGTAAGCCACGAATTAACGGACGTTCCGTTGCTCGGAATTTTATGATTGTGGCTCTTTTTGTCTTGAACGGCAAGCCAAGTTTCGCTGTCGATCAAGCCTTCGTGATATCCGACTTTTATAAACGGCTTAATGCCTTTTCTGTTATTGCGGTAGCCGTGTAAAAAAAGTCCGTGAACGCCGTCATAAGCGCTTATATCATCGAGCATTTCCACGCCCTGTGCCGCGTAGTAACGATAAATTTCCGCGTCCGCGCGGACATATAACGGACTTTCGAGCAAGCGTGAAATTTGCGTAACATCAATATTGAAATTTTCCTTACCGATAAATATTTCACGCAGCCGCTTTATTACATCGCTTAACGAGTTGGGCGGCTCTTTGTAAATTTCATAAGCCGTCGTAATTGCCGCCGCTTCATCGCCCGGAACAAGCACGGAACCCGTTTTCCCGTTGATCGTGCGGCGTTCGGGAACATACCCGAAATACACTTTTCCGCCTTGATAAAACCCCGTTTCACGCGCTTTAGTGTCGTATGCGTCCGCAACTCTGGCGGCAATTGTTTCGCGCTCAAATTCGGCAAAATTCAGAAGATTGTTCCTCATCATTCTGCCCTCTTTGGTTTCCGTGTTGAACGGCTCAGAGAGCGAAATAACGCTTACTCCCAGCTTATCAAGGGTGTCCGTGATGTTGAGATATTCGCGCATATTACGCGAAAAACGGTCGTACTTTTTTACTATTATGCGGGATATTTCACCGTTCCGCGCGTCCGTCATCATCTCTTGGAAAGCGGGTCTATGCTCAATATCCTTGCCCGATTTCCCGTCATCACAGTAAATTCTGAAATCCGCCCCCTCGCCTAAAAATCTGATACATTCCTCTTTCTGCGCGGCAATAGAGAGCGAATTGTTTCCCTTATCCGCGTCGCTTACAGAACGGCGAACGTATATTGCAGTTGTTTTCATAATGCAGCCTCCTAATTCAAGTCAGCCGATTATGAACAGTTCCTAAAGAAATTATATCATAATCAGCGTTAAAAATCAAGTGGTATTTTCGGATAATCTGCCGCTATCGTCGCAATCATTTTCCGTATCACTATCATCGCCGCATTTCGGTTTGAGAATATCATACAAGCGGTTAATTTTCTCACGCCGTATGCTTTCGGAAACGTGTTCGGGCAGCTTTATCGTGACCTTGAAAGTCTTTCCCTTCCACTTGTCTTTTCTGTTTGGCATAGATTTTCTCCTTTCTGTATTTGCAAATTAGCGTTTGTGGTGATTTTGCTGTTTAGACTTTGATTGTGATGATCGCTCTGCTTGCTGAGCCTTGATGAGGTTGTCGATGTAGTTCCCCTCAATAAGCTCGTCATAGGCTTTCAGCAGCTCATTTATCCGCGCCAGACGTTCCCTTTCGGGCGCAGGATCGCTGCCTTCGGCGCGTATCTCGTTTATATTTTCCATAATCTCGCAACCCTTTTTGACAATGCTTTCGCGGTCTGTCAATCTGAACTCGGCGATTGTATTCAACTGCTTAACAAGGTAATCAATATCAGCGTCATTATGGAAAGTGTAAATTTGTGCCTTGTCGGTCTTTTTCGGTTCGAGCCGAAGTTCTTTGACGGCGGTTATGACGCTCAATATTTCGGTATAAAAAATTTTCTCAGTGTAGGTTGCCGTTTGGATTTTTTCATTTGTCGAATTAGCGAAATCATTACGGCTTGAAATACGCTGTTCTAGCCGACCTTGACAGTAATCATCGCCAAGCGATTTCAAGCGCACAAAACGTTCGGCGTTCGGGTGCTTGACGGCGATATATTTTCCTTGTTTGACCTCGTAGCCTAGAAATTTCAACCTGTTTAGCAAATCATCAACAGCGACGGACGAATAGATCAGTCGGTCGATGTCTAAGGCTATTTGCTCTCGAATGGTAACGGCATTTTCAAGCGGCGCGTAATGTGACAAAATCTCGCGCAACGTTTTGATTGCGTAGTTTGGAACATAAAGCGTGCTGCTTTCCGCAACGTGAGGAATTTTAGCACGCGCCAAACCATCTGCCGCGTATTGAAGTTTGTCGGGATTTAGAACGGTCACGGGGATAAACTTCGCTCCGAGCTGCTTGGTCAGCCTATCGACTTCCTGTTGGAGTTCGGTATACTTTTGCCGCAAATAATCGTTCTGATTATTAAGTAGCTCAAATTCCTCCGCTGTAAGTTCGGTCGGTTTTTTCTTTTTCAACTCATTGATTTGTTTGTTGATTGCAAGGACTGCGGCTTTCTTTTCGGCGAAGTCCTTGTACTCGTCAACGGTCAAATGTTCGCGGTGGATGTTCTTGACATCACGTTCAAATCCGTGCTTGCGGAGAATTTTCGTCATATACTCAAACTCGGTATCTTTCCAAACTGCCCACTCGGATTTTTTCCGTGAGCTTGCGGAAATTCCTTGTTCGGCTAATGCTCTTTTCAGCGACACTCTTGTAGATAAGCCGCGTGATTGATTTGTGCAGATCGGTACAAAGTCAATATGTAAGTGCGGAGTAGCCTCGTCCAAATGGAGAACCGCATTGAACACTTTCATATTCGGGTTACGTTCCTCGAATGACTTCATATATTCATCAAGCATTTCTTTTGCTAAGGAAACGCTGATTAAAAAGCAATTTTGAAGCGAAATCCAAGGATTTTCAAATTTTTGTTATTTTTTGGAAAGC
>CANRFR010000150.1 GCA_947629945.1 uncultured Clostridia bacterium
CTGCGCGAGACGAACCCACTTTCCGCCTTTGTAGATGTATACTCTGTAGCCGTCAACGGCGGTGTTTTTGCTCCAAGAGAGTTTTACGGAGTTCGCAGTAGAGACCGCTTTAAGGTTTTTTACCGCCGCGGGAGCCGCAAGCGTGGTCGCCGAAACGTTAGCCGCCGCGCTGTAGGAACTTCCCTTGTAGGTGAACACTCTGAACTTGTAAGAGGTTTTAGGAGCTAAACTCTTGACCGTGTAAGAGGTCGCGGAGGTCTGCGCGAGACGAACCCACTTTCCGCCTTTGTAGATGTATACTCTGTAGCCGTCAACGGCGGTGTTTTTGCTCCAAGTGAGTTTTACGGAGTTCACAGCGGAAACCGCTTTAAGGTTTTTTACCGCCGCGGGAGCCGCAAGCGTGGTCGCCGAGACATTTACGGCAGGACCGTGAACGCTACCCTTAAACGCAAAAACTCTGAATTTGTAAGAGGTTTTCGGACTGAGACTTTTGGCAGTGTAGGAGAGAGAGGCAAATTTCGCTAACTTTGTCCATTTTCCGCCTTTATATATTTCAACTTGATAGCTGTCCGCGCCCGCTGCCATGCTCCACGAAAGAAACGCTGAATTTGCGGTAACGTTTACTTTAAGGTTTGAGACGGCTTGCCCCGTCGAAGCGCTTATCTCGGCGGGAGTGCCCAACGTGCCGTTTGTATTATAGGCGGTGACTCTGAATTTGTATACCGTGAAAGGCGTAAGACCTGTGACCGTGTAATATTTTTGTCCCGCCACGTCTGTAACATACTGCCACGAGCCGTTCTTATAAACGTCTATCTTGAACGAGTCCGCGGTAGAATTCCACGATAGCTTTACCGAATTCGCCCCGACCGCCGCTTTAAGCGCTGAGACATTTCTTCCGTCGGAGTCTGACGCCGATGTTGTGGTACTGTCTATGGAAGCAACTGTGAATTTGGTGCCTCTGTACGCGAAAACCGTAAACCGATAGGAAGTGTTGGGCTGCAGACTTTTCGCCGTAAACTTATTTCCCGTGACCGTACCAAGCAGTTTTGCCGCCGTATTGGTCTGTGAAACGTAGATTTCGTATTTTTGCGCCAAAGAATTCTTGTCCCAGGAAAGTTCAATGCTGTTCGAGTGGGGAACGGCTTTTAATCCCGTGATAGAGGGTAAATCGTCGTTTGAGATATCCAGGTTGAAGAAATTTACGGTGTAATTTACCGCCGCGTCAAGTCCGGTTATGTTTACGGTAAAAACGTCTCCGGAACTGTATTCGATGTTGTCGGGTCGGAAGATGACACAGCCCGGTTTTCCGAAATTGTTGTTGTCTACATTGAAAAAACCGTCCGATGAGGAGTTGGAAAATTTCCACGTTTTGCCGTCGGAAGTTCTTGTAAGCGTTACCTTGACATTTTGCGGATCTGATATCGTCTTGCCGGTCGAATAACTCCACGGATGATCGTTATAGAAGTAATCGAGCGGCATATTTTGTGCCGGCCAGCACACGCTTTTTACCGACGTAGAACTGTTTTGACTGTCGGAGATGTACACCGATGTGTATTTCTCCACCGCGCCGAAGCCCGTTTGCTTCATCGACGGGTTAAGGCACCATCTTCTGTTTGCCACTGTTGAAATTTTAGCGGAATCGGAACTGCCTATGTATCCTCTGACAATAGCGGCTGAAAGGCTGTAAAGACCTTGCGAAAGTATCGATGAGGAGCACCCTTGACAGCCCAAATTGTAAATGTTATCTGATATTCCGCTCGGTTTTGAGGGTGAAATGTCAACCGAGGAGTTGAGATAGCTCAAATAAGCCGCGGATTGACACTGCGTCATATAAGTGCTGTTTGTTGTGACTTCCGGAACGCCCGCTATGTAGCGCATAGAATTAAGCGCGTTGATGGCGTTTGTAACAGAGCGGTTATCTAAAGCTCCGTAATTTGTATATGGGGAAGTAAAATCGGGAGCGGTTGAATAACTGTCTTCTTCAATTTCAAACGGATGAGAGTTTAAATAGCTGCGTATCTCTTCCTGAGTATGCGCTACTGTGTCCGGACCGCTTGACAAATACGTTTTCACGGGCGTTTGTTCCGTTAAAGGGATTTCCGCGAAAACGGCGGTTGACATCGCCGCTGCCGTAACAGCCGCTATCCCGCAAAGCAAAAGTCGTTTAAATTTCATTGCTTATGACCTCCTTACAACAATAAATGGTTCCCGACAGCCCGAAACCGAACTGTAATTATACTATATTTATTATAACATAAATAATGTTGTATTGTCAATGAGGTTACAAAAAAATAACGCCAAACATGAGCTACATGTGCTTGGCGTTACAACTTGCAAATATCAAAAAAGCTTTATATAATAATCTTCCCCCGCCAAAGGCGAGGGAAGAGGTAAAATTATTAAACAATTGGTTCGCACGACGTTATATGAAAGCGTAATTTGCTTTACCGCTCTTCTTAACGGAATACATCGCGTCATCGGCTTTACCGATAAGATACTCAACGCGGGTGTTGTAGTCGTCTTTAATGACCGCAATACCTATCGAAACGCTTACGCTCAAGCGCTCTCCGATATCCGCGTCAAAGCCATCCGCAAGCTTGTTTATAAGCGTTTGCGCTATCTTCGCAGGGTCGTTAGATTCGGCATTGCGTATCATCGCTATAAACTCGTCGCCGCCGTAGCGCCCGGCAAACCCGATTCCTTCGACGGTTTCCTTGATGGTTTTCGCGAGGAATTTGAGAACCTGGTCGCCGGTTGCGTGAGAGTAATTATCGTTGTAGTGTTTGAAATCGTCCACGTCAATAAAGAGCACAGCCATTTCGGATTTACGCATTTCGGACAGCGAGATCTCGTTGTCGATCTGGGACTCGATTGTTTCGCGGTTGTAAAGCTCTGTAAGCGCGTCGAAACTTGCTTGCTCCGTAAGCTTTGCTTCGGATTTCTTCGCGCGGTCAATATCGACCATAACGCCTACCGCCTTTAACGGGTGACCGTCGGCATCGTTCAGTGTTGCAGTTCTTATAAGTATCCAAATAAAATCGCCGTAAATATTCTTGATACGGTACTCGTTGTTTTCAAAGTTCTTGCCTTTTTCCAAACGGTCAAGGTCGGTTCTGTATCTTGCGTCGTCGTCGGGGTGTAGCTTTGCTTTCATAAGAAAGCTGTCGCCAAAGTGATCTGACGGCGGACGGTAGCTGAACTTCTTATTAAAGTTGTTTGAGAACGTAACGTCGTTGGTTTTGAAATTCCACTCAAATATGATATTGTCTGACATTTCGGAGATGGTCTTGTATCTGTCCTCGCTGACAACGATCTCGTCAATAACATTATTGAACGCGCGTGAAAACTGACCGTATTCGTTGTTTGCGATTGTTCCTATACGCGCCTCGTGGTCGCCGCGGCGAATCTTCGCCAAAGTATCCTCGATCCTGGAAAGCGGCTTGGTGACATTTTGGGAGATCAGTATCGCGGCAACGATAGAGAGCACAGCAAGAAGAACGGCAACGCTCGTTATGGGGGTTAAAGACTTGTTCGTAAAAAAGTTCGCTCTGTTGTTCGGGCAAGAGATAAGCGAGACAAGTCCGTCAGCGCCTTCGGCTTTTACAAGTATGCCGGATGTATCCTTGCCGCCCTCCTTGTATATAAAGGTCTCGGTGGGTTGATTTTCATTAAGCCCATTCAACTGCGCGGTTATGTTTTCAGCAAACGAATCAAGGTTTTCATTTATAACCGTGCCGGACGACCAGCAGTTCTTCGAGTCGATGATAACGACGCGCCCGTTGTCGTAAAAAGAGATATCGGATGTGATCCTTGCCAACAGCGAATCACTGCCGCTGAGGTTATACGACAGAAACAGCGTTGCGTTATCCATTTTGGATTTAATGAACATCGTGTTTTTGGAGTTTGTGTTTTTGGCGGCGATAAGATCAAAATACAGAACGCCGTCTTCATAATCCGCGTAAGACGCAAATTCGGGATAATCCGAGTCCTTATCGGAGCCTGCGATTATTTTACCGTTGGCGTCCACAAGAGAAATCGAATTTATCTTACTGTCAGCCATATACCTGTTAAGGGCATTATCAGTGCTCTCTACGGTCTGCTTTTTAAACTCCCCCAGTCTCCCGAACTCTTTAACTCCGGGAAAAGCAACCAAAGTGTCCAAATCCGCGTGAACCTTTGCGGAAAGTGTTTTAAGTGAGTTTGTCTGCGCGGCTGCCATGTTTTTCAACTCGTCGTTGAACATACTTTCGCCGTCACTTCTGACCATATTGCCGGTGATGGTGGTAAAGAGAATCATCGGTATGACCGCAAAGCATATCGCGGCGATCATTATCATTGTTTTAACTTTCATTGGATCTATATCCCCGTTTCCGCTCATAAATTTTTACAAAGAGCCTTTCCTATATTATATCACATAAATCTCAAGATGTAAACACTTCAGTGAGTTTATTGCTTGGTTTTAGAAAAATTTTATGAATGTTGCACAAATATTTAAAAAGGCTTTTGTGAAAGGTATCTATTGAAATCAAAAAACTCTAAATTGTTGAAAAACTCTCTTGAATATGCGAAAAAAGTGTGATATAATATTAAGCGGGATATACTTTATCGGTTTTGTGCAGACCGATAGCTTCATTATTATAATTATAGCTGATTGTAAGGAGAGGGATCATGGGGAACGTTATAAAAGGCAATAGATACAGATTGGTGGACAACCGTTCGTTTGAATTGCCGCTGCCCGTTAAATACGAGCTGCTTAAAGAGGATACTCCCATTGCCGTGTATGAGGTGTCGGCCGACGAAAAGGTCACGTTTGATATTCTGACAAAGTATAAGGAGAATATGATAACGCCCATCAACCGCGCTCTTGATATTTCGGATATTTATTATTTCTTTTCATCGCGCGTGTTTCAAAACGGTACGCCGTTCACTGCGTACGAGCTTCAGCTTATGGGGCTGGAAAAATACAATGTTTATGACATTATCCGCAAAACTCGCGGTATAACGCCTTACGATACATACTGGCTGCGTTTTGACGGCGATAAGTGCGATTATTCGACCGCTCTCGGCAATTGGGAAGAGCTTACCTCGCGCGTTCACTCGGCTGAGTCTGCCGCAGCTCCCAAAAAGGATCCGTTTGTTTTGGAGGGTGCGCTTCCGTTTGTGGCAACGTCTGACAAGGTGCTTGACAGCGACGAGGAAAATCACGTAAGCGACATACTCAATCAGCACAAGATGAATTTCGCGGACAGACTTGCTCAAGAAAAAGAGACCGGTATGAAAGTTGGCGAAGAGCTGAAAGCCCCTCCCGTATCCAATAACACGATGTCTATGGATGAGATAGATGCGCTGCTTTTGAAATCGGGCTTAGGAATGGACTTTGACGAGCCTGTTTCCCATAAAAAAGAGGAGAAGTCCGAGCCTGTCAAGGAAGAGCCGAAGTCGGGCGGCAAGATGTCGCAAGAGGAGATAGAGAAAATGCTGGCGGCTGCGGCGGCGCCTACAGAAGCGGCAGCGGAGCCCGCTCCCGAGCCTGTCAAGGAAGAGCCGAAGTCGGGCGGCAAGATGTCGCAAGAGGAGATAGAGAAAATGCTGGCGGCTGCGGCGGCGCCTACAGAAGCGGCAGCGGAGCCCGCTCCCGAGCCTGTCAAGGAAGAGCCGAAGTCGGGCGGCAAGATGTCGCAAGAGGAGATAGAGAAAATGCTGGCGGCTGCGGCGGCGCCTACAGAAGCGGCAGCGGAGCCCGCTCCCGAGCCTGTCAAGGAAGAGCCGAAGTCGGGCGGCAAGATGTCGCAAGAGGAGATAGAGAAAATGCTGGCGGCTGCG
>CANRFR010000151.1 GCA_947629945.1 uncultured Clostridia bacterium
TTAGCATAATCCTTGAATGCGTTTATTGTATCCTCGTCGGGTTCCTCTCCGTTGACCGCCGCAGATATGTCGATAACATCTGTGGGTGCTGCAAACTTCGACGCGTCGTTGGTAATCTTCATTTCTTCGGATATTTCTGCTTTGACATAGTCCTTAAGTTCAATGCCTGCCGTAACTTTCGCTGTTTCACTTTCAACGCTTGAAGTATAGCTTACGGTGAAACCGTCAAGCATTTCCATATCCTCATCCTTGTCCTTGACGTTCGATGTGTCGAACTTAAGCGTGTAAGAGCCTACGGCAATCTCTTTTTTGCCGAATTTAGCCTTATCAGCGTCCTTGTATGTAACCAAAATGCCAACGCTTTCATTGTTGCCTGTGCCAACCGTTACGGTAACTGCGCCTTCCTTTTTACTTGTCTTCTCGTTGTTCACGGAGAGGAGAGTCTTATCGTTTTCCTTAAGCTCCAAAACAAAATGCGTATCATCGTTCGCAAACGCAATTTCTGCCTTACTGTTCGAAGAACCGTCGATCATCGTGTAGTTCTTAGAAAGGACAGCGCCGCTGTTCGTAACTATCGTGGTAACAACAAGCTTATCGTTCGGATCAATAGTCAAAGTGTTGATGAGATTGGTAATCTCAGTTTTGTAATCCTCGGCAGTAAAGCCGTTATCAAAGTTTTTCGCGTAAGCGGTGATCTTATCGCAAAGGTAAGCGTCATTCGCAACGTGATTAAAAAGCTCCTTTAAGAGATTTTCAAGGTTTATGCCGATTATCTCCGCAGTTATCTGTTTTCCGTTAACGGTTGTTCCACCGACTATCATAGTGCCGTTTTCCATAGTAACGGAACTTTCCTTAATATAATTGGTGTAGATATCGGTAAGCTCCGAGATCAAACGTTCAAGTTCCTTGGAATCAAGATCGAGAACAGCCGTCTCCTGAACAGTACCGTTATCGACCGTAGGTATCTTCACTTTCAGCGCTTTTTCCGAAACAAACGGGAACGAGATATAAGCGGTGCCGTCCTCTTCAACGGACACTTTCGCGTCAAGAGGCTTGCCGTTTATTTTAATACCGCCCTCAACGCCGATAAGTTTATCGGTCGCTGCAAAGTCGTAGGAGATCTCCGAGCCGTTAAAAAGCAGTCCGATAAGAGCATTTGTATCCTCGTCCATCTCGTCTTTCATCTTATTTCCCAATTCAAGATTAACAGAGGCAGTACCACTTATCCCGCTGCTGCCGTAAACGTTCTGCATAAACTCGTTGTAACCCTTGATAAGAGCTTTTACGTCAATGCCGTCACGTTCTGTGCTGTTGGCGAGCTTAACAAACTTGGAATCGGCGTTATTGTCGGAAAGCCTAATAGACGGAATGGAGTTTGAGGAATTGATATTCGCACCTGAAACAGCCGACATAAGGCTTGAAAACGATTTTATCTGCTCGCAGACATACTCGGCGTCGAGCTTTTCGGTTATCTTCTTTATCGAATCCTTTTCAACAGTCGCCGCGTACTTGGGCTTGCCCATAACGATGCTGAGGAACGTTGCTCTGTTGGTGAAGAAGAACGCCGCCGCGCCGCCTATCAGCAAGACCAAAACGATAACGATTATCAGAACGATCTTAACGCCCTTTCCTTTCTTCGCGGGAGCCGCAGCCACAGCCGCCGCGCCGTTCATTCCGTTGAAACCGACGCCCATAGGATTGTTGGGCATTGCGCCGCCCGTCGGCGCAAAATTCGGAACCTGTGAAGCAGCGGGATACACCTCCGGCGCAGGCGTAGGCGCAGAGACACCGCCGTTGTATTCGGGGGCAGATTGAACCGGCTGCGCTTGCTGCGTCGGCTGCCCCATTGGAACAGTACTTTTCACGGAGTTAAGCTCCTGTGCGGGAACGGTCTCCGCGAGAGTCGGCATCTGCGGCTTTTCCAAATTAATATGCCCCTCGGCGGGTTCGGGAACCCCGCCGAAATTCTCAGTGGTTGATTCCGGAATTACGCCAAACAAATCAGCGCCAAGTTCCGAAGCTGTATTGGAAGTCTCAGCGACGACCTCGGTGGGCTGTTCAATTGCCGCATCGTAAGTCGAAGCAGCCTGAACAGGAGCCTGTACAGGCTCGGCAACAGGCGCGGAAGCCGCACCTGCCACGTTCATCGCCGCGATAAGGTCGTTAGCGTTAGGCTCACTATTGGAACTTATGTTTCCGTTCCCAAAAGCCGCGCCGTTATTCTGTGCAGTTGCCGCGTTTCCGACATTTGCCGTGGGGGTTCCGCAGACAGTGCAGAATTTCGCCCCGAATTGAAGTTCGTTTCCACATTTTGTGCAGAAAATTTTCTTGACCTCAGCATTGACCGGCTCAGCGGACTTAATGGTCACCGCCGTTCCGCAAACTGTGCAGAAACGCGCACCGTCCGGAACCTCGTGACCACATTTAGTACAAATCATATTAGTATCCTTTCTCAAATATTAGCGTTGCTAATTCAAATCATAATATTAGCCTTACTTAATTATATAATATTTTTCCGAATTTGTCAAGTAAAACAACGTGATGGATATAGAGAAATATATTCTGTAATTGCACGTATAATTAAACATAATGCCGACAATAATATGTAATGAAGAATTTTTTCAAAAATTTTTTAAAAAGCTATTGACAAATCAATGTAATCGTGGTATAATAGATTTTGTTAGTTATTGGGGCGTCGCCAAGTGGTAAGGCAGTGGACTCTGACTCCACCATTCCGAGGGTTCAAATCCTTCCGCCCCAACCATGAAACGTTGACAAAAAGGTATCATGCCCACAAACGGCTGTACAGAGCCACCACAATAAAGATACATCAACATCTTTCCTCCCGAAGCGCGTTGTAATGCGGCCTCGGGAATTTTCTTAAAATGCTTGTTTGCAGTGTTACCCAATAGTGCCTATAAAGTTGTAGTGGATATCGACTTGCACCACGCGCCGCCCCGAGCTTCTATCGGGAGCGTGAACCACAATTTTCTCAATGAATTCACGTAAAATTTGCGGCGTAAGCTCCGTTATCTGTGAATATTTTTTCGCGATATTCATGAACTTCTTAGCGTTTTGGGCTTGGTTCGTCTGTTCCGTAAGAGCCGATGAATATTCCGAGATCGTCTTGCTCAATTCGGCTTGCTCAGCTTCGTATATCGCGGACATCTTACTAAAACGCTCGTCTGAGATCTTGCCGCTTGCGTTATCCTCGTAAATTTTGGTGAAGAGCCTGTCCAGCTCATCATAACGCTTTTTCGCTGCCGCTAATTCGCGTTTGCGTTTTGCTGCCGCTTTCTCGGAAATATCCGTATTACGCTTCGAGATTATTTCCAAAAGGGCGTTTGAGTCGATGTTTGCAGCGCTGATGATCTTGTTGAGTTCGTCTAACACAATTTTTTCAATGACGACCTCACGAATATAATGCGTTGAACACTCGGCTTTTGTGGGCGGATACGAATATGTACCGCATTGGAAATGGCAATTATTCGGATTCGGTTTTGCATGATAGTAAAGCCTTGCGCCGCAGTCGGCACAATATAGCAGCCCCGTAAACTTGTTCACCTTGCCCGTGCTGTTTTTCCTGCGCCTTCCGTCACGGATCCTCTGCACCATATCCCAATCTTCCTGCGAGATGATCGGCTCGTGAGTGTTGCAGAAGATCATCTGCTCGTCTTTAGGACGTTTGACCGCCGTATGACACTTGTAAGACTTACTTTGGTACTTGAAATTCACCGTATGCCCGAGATAATCTATGCGGTCGAGAATTGCCGCGACTACCGAACAGCTCCAACCGTAAGGATTTTTGCCGAGGTCGGTGCGGTGGTTCATACCGATATTATTCAGATGATACGACGGACGCAGGACTTTTTCGGTTTCCAATGTTCTTGCGATTTGCGACGGTCCCATTCCCGATAGACACATCTTGAATATGCGTTGAACTATCGGCGCGGCTTCCTCATCAATTAACAAGTGCCGAGGATTATTCGGATCTTTTATATATCCGTAAACCGGAACTGCCGCCAGACGTTCTCCCGCAGAGCCTTTCGACTTCCAGACAGCGCGAATTTTCTTGCTGCAATCCTTGGCGTAAAACTCGTTGAACAAATTGCGTATCGGAGTAAAATCGTTGCTTTCCAGCTCGCTGTCCACGCCATCGTTAACGGCTATGAAGTGAACTCCATGTTCCGCGAACATCACTTCGGTGTAATAGCCTACTTTCAGATAATCGCGCCCGAAACGTGACATATCCTTTACGATCACCGTGCTGACTTTTCCGTTCTCGATATCGCCGATCATACTTTGGAAACCCGCACGGTCAAACGTCGTGCCGCTTATTCCGTCGTCTATCTAATAGCCCATTTTGATACAATTTTATTTTCCCTATACTTTTTTATTTTGCCCCCAAAGGGGGTTCAAATATAAAAGACGCCTTTAAAATAAGAAAACACTCCACATTCCCGTGAAGTGCAATCTGTATTTCCTATTTGGTTTTTACCGGAATCTCCATCCCGTTCTTAAAAGTAAACCGCACATCTTCCTTGCCGTAGACCGTCACAAAATCCACCATGGCGTACCAGGCTCCCTCGTCAAAATAATCCACCTGCTCCGGCAGGCTCCGCAGTTCCTCCATGAAGTTCTCCATCATTTTCCGCTGTGCCTGTTTCTCCGTGATGGCTGCCTGCACCTCCTCCAGCCGTGCTTTCGCCGTTTCAAACCGCTCCACCAGAGCGTCATAACGTTTTGCATATTCGCCCTGGTTCTGCGCGACGCGGGCGTTTTCCCCAATGCATTTCTGTATCAGTTCCGCCGCCACGTTCATCTCCCCGTTAAGCTGCCGCGCCTCTGCCTCCAGCTCCCCAATTTCAAATGCTGTGTCCCTGATTCCCTCAAAGCCTGCAAGGATGCGGGTTTTCTCCCGGTTGATGGTATTCAGTGCCTTTATGAAAAGCTGCCGGATGGTTTCCTCGTCCAGATGCGGCGTGGTGCATTTTTCCCCGCCGTCAAATTTGTGGTTGCACTGCCAGACCACCTTCCGGTATTTATCGTTAGAATGCCATACCTTGGAGCCGTACCAGCCCCCGCAGTCCCCACACCGGATTTTGCTGGAGAAGATGCTCACGCAGCTATTCCGGCTGTTCCCTTTTCCCCGTGATTGCATCAGCACCTGCACGTTATCAAAGACCGCAGGGGGTATGATGGCTTCGTGGTTTCCCTCCACATAATACTGCGGCACTTCGCCCTCGTTCACTTTTTTCTTTTTGGAGAGGAAATCCACCGTATAAACCTTCTGCAGGAGCGCATCGCCCTTGTACTTCTCGTTTGTGAGGATGGATTCCACCACCGCCTTGCCCCATACCTTTTTGCCGCCCGGCGTGGGGATGCCTTTTTCCGTCAGGATTTTGGCTATCTGGTATGGCGACCTGCCCTGCAGGAAAAGTCCGTAGATTTCCCGCACGATTTTCGCCTGTTCCTCGTTGACGACAAGGTTCCCGTCCTCGCCCCGGTCATAGCCGAGGAACCTTCCGAACGGCACCGTGACTTTGCCGTCTGCGAACCGCTTCCTCATGCCCCAGGTGCAGTTTTCCGAAATGCTCCAGCTCTCTTCCTGTGCCAGCGAGGACATAATGGTGATCAGCAGCTCGCCCTTGGAATCGAACGTCCAGATATTCTCCTTTTCAAAATAACACTCCGTGCCGTTGTCCTTCAGTTTCCGTTTGGTGGAAAGG
>CANRFR010000152.1 GCA_947629945.1 uncultured Clostridia bacterium
GGCGAGTGACCGCAAGCGGTCACCCTAAACCCGTAGGGAGGGGGAGAGGGGGGAGAACCTGCCGTCCGTAAAAAAATAAAAGGTTTACTGCAAGATACGCATAAGTTTTCTCGTTAAATGTACATACTCCCCCCTCTCCCCCTCCCGCAGGGTTGTCCCCTCGCACTGCGTTCAAAGTCACGTGGAATTTCAAATCAACAAAACAAAGCTCGCAATTAAACTTCCTTTAAGGTCTGATACTAATTTTCAATAGAGGATAAGACAATTTGTCTACTTTTAACAAGAAATTAGTATAACATTACAAAATACCCTTGATTTTCCTAAAAAAATGAGTTATAATTAAAGTAACGAAAACTCAATAATGAAAGGCTTGATTTAACTTGACATCCGAGAAACTCAACATCTGCTTAATGAATGATTCATTCCCGCCTTTGATAGACGGCGTTGCGAACGCCGTTGTAAATTACGCAAATACGATAAACGGAGGTCTGGGCAAAGCCACGGTGGTAACGCCGCTTTACCCGGGCGCAGAGGACGATTATGAATTCGAGGTCGTGCGGTACCGCAGTATGCCGATAACCGAAAAGATTTGCGGTTACCGCGCGGGCTACCCGTTCTCCTCAAGCGCCTTGGACAAGCTTGTCGAGGATGAGTTCGACATAATTCACTCGCATTGTCCGTTTGCTTCAACAATGATGGCGCGCGTGCTGCGCGAAAAAACGAACATTCCCATTGTAATGACCTATCACACAAAATTCGATATAGATATCAGGCGCGATATCAAAAATGAAGCGCTGGCAAATCAGGTGATAAAAATAGTCGCCGAGAATATTTCGGCGTGCGACGAGGTTTGGACGGTAAGTCACGGCGCGGGAGAAAATCTGCGGAGTCTCGGTTACGAGGGCGACTATATCGTTATGGAAAACGGCGTGGACTTCCCGAAAGGCAGAGCCGACGCCGAGGACGCGGCTTCGCTTCGGAATTACTATGATATTCCCGAAGACGCGGTTCTGTTTTTGTTTGTGGGTCGGCTGCTTTGGTACAAGGGTTTTAAGCTGAGCCTTGACGCTTTAAAACTTATCGACAATAAGGGCTTGAAATACAGGATGATGATAGTCGGCGACGGTATGGACAGGGCGGAAATCGAAGCATACGCCGAAGAGCTGGGTATCGCCGACAAGTGCATATTCACGGGCGCTGTGACCGACCGCGAGGATCTCCGCGTTTACTATACGGCTGGCGAACTGTTTATTTTCCCGTCGGAATACGACACCAACGGAATTGTAGTTCGCGAAGCGGCGGCTTGCGGAGTGGCTTCCGTGCTGATAAAGGGAAGCTGCGCCGCCGAGGGAATTACCGACGGAAAAACCGGCTTGCTTTCCGAAGCCGACGCGGAAAGCGTCGCGAAGTGTATGGAGTTCGCGGCGACTCACCGAGACGAGATACATCAGATTGGCGAACGCGCTATGAACGAGGTCTACATTTCGTGGGAGGATTCCGTAAAGCATGCCTACGAGCGCTATTTCGTCGTCCGCGAACGCTGTATGAGCGGACGCTCTCAGCGCAAGGAAAAATTCTTTACAGGCGAGGTCTTTAAGACCTTGGACAACATTACGACCGGGATACAGCAGATACGAAAGCTTCCCGACGGCATTAAAAACAGAAGCGGTAAGCTCCGCGACAATATTGTGGTCGGCAGCAAAAAAGTAAGAAAGACGTGGTCAAAGCAGCTTATGAAAATATCGCCTAATCTTAAAAACAGATCCGCAAAAATACCCGACGGTTTCTCAGAGGACGACATCAGAACGGAGAGTTCGACCTGCACCGGCGAAAAAACCATCGGATTTTTCAGCCGTGCCGAAAACAAGCTGATGTTCGCGGAGCTTGTGCGTTCCGACGAGGACATAGACAAATTTTACAAAAAATACGGACTTAAACGTAAATAACCGAAATCGTCGGCTCTTTGTTTCACAAAGCCGGCGATTTTCAGCGTTTGTGGAAGAGTTGCGTGCGGACGGGGCGCTTTGTTCTCCCAGAACCGCTGCCGTCAAGTAAAGCGTAAATAGGCATAAAATATTGGTATCTGAATTTGGTGAAAATGCGCAAAAAATCTTAATTGAGATAAAAGGTTTAGCACAGTACTTGAAAAAAGACAGAAAATGATGTATAATAAAAATGTATAACAATGCGGAGGAATAAGTAATGAATGTTTATATGGCACGGCAGCCGATTCTCGATCACAACGGTAATGTTTACGCGTATGAGTTGTTGTATCGCAGTAACGGCAGCGAAAACGCTTACAACGGGGTATCGGGGGACGAAAGCACCGCCGATGTTATAAACAACGCGTTTTTCGGGCTGGATATTAAAAATGTCATCGGAAAAGCAAAAGCGTTTATAAATTTTACGGGAGACCTGATAAAACGCGGCGTTCCTAAGATGATCTCGCCCGAAATTTTGGTGGTGGAGGTGCTGGAAAATCAACTCGCCGACGAGGAAATTTTGGACGCCGTTCAAGACTTGAAAGAACGCGGTTATATGATAGCGTTGGACGATTTCGAGTATTCGGGCGCTTATAACGACTTGTTTGCATTGGGAGATCTTGTCAAGATAGACTTCAGAACGACCCAGCGCTCCATTGAGGAGACCGCTTACGTCTGCCGCTATTCAAATAAGCTTATGCTTGCGGAAAAGGTGGAAACTCAGTCGGAGTTTGAATACGCGAAAAAGCTCGGCTGTACTTATATGCAAGGTTATTATTTCGCGCGGCCTTCGATAATGTCGGGAAGAAGCGTTCAGCCGCTGCCGGTGAACCTTATGGAGGTAATGCAGCTTATAGCGCAGCCCGAACCGGAGATACGAGATATCGTGGAGGTAATGTCGCGCGACACCGCGATGTGTCAGAGGATATTACGGCTGATTAATTCCGTATACTTCGGAATGTCCAATAAAGTGTCCTCGATAAATCAGGCGATTCTTATTCTCGGACTTGACTATCTGCGTGAATGGGTGTACTTGATGGGTATGCAGAAAATAACTCAGAACGACAGCGTAGAGGTCATGAGGCTGGCGCTGCTTATGGCGAAGTTCTGCCGCAAGCTGTCCGAACTTATTCCGGAAGCGGAGGGACAGGGCGAGTCGTTTTACCTTATGGGTCTGCTTTCAATGATAGTGTTCAGCGGCGACAGAGCGCTGGCGCAGGCGCTGGACGAGTTCCCGCTGACAAACGACATTAAAAAGGGACTGTTAAGACGCGGCGGCGTTTACAGTGATGTTTTTGAGATGGCGTGGGCATATCTTGACGGCAAGTGGGATGAATATGAAAATCTCGCCAATAAGTACCACCTTGATTCCGACGAGGTGAGCGATTTGTTCGTGGAGTGCACCAAAGAGATCGACAAACTTAATATGATATAAAACGAGAGGGCAAAATGGCATTTTTCCTTGATGATATAAAAACTGACCTGTGGACGTATCTTAAAAATGCGTCGAAAAAGATAGTGCTTTACGGAATGGGCGACGGTGCGGATAAGATAAAAGCCGTGCTCGATGCGCGCGGGATAGAGGTCGCGGACATTATGGCGAGCGATGACTTTGTTCGCGGGCAGAGTTTTTTGGGATATCAGATAAAGCGGCTTTCGGATATAGAAGCAGAGTACGGCGATGATTTTTTGATACTTGTCTGCTTTGGTTCGCAGATACCCGCAGTTATGGAGCATATTTACTCGATAGCCGAAAAGTATGAGCTTTATGCGCCAAATGTTCCCGTTATCGGCGAGGGCGTTTTCGATTTGGAGTACGCGGTTTCAAACAGAGCCGAACTGCAAAAGGTGTATAAAATGCTTGCCGACGAGCAGTCAAAAAAGGTTTTCGAGGACGTTATCCGCTATAAGCTGAGCGGAGATTTGAAATATCTTAGGGAATGTGAAACTCCCGCCGACGAGAAATTCGATTTGCTGAATATCGGCACCGAGGAGATCGCGGTCGATTTGGGCGCTTACGATGGCGATACGCTCGTTGAGTTTTTAAACGGAACGTCTATGCAGTTTAAGAAGCTCTACGCAATGGAGCCTGACGAGAAAAATTACAGAAAACTCAAGCGGCGGCTTTATATGATTGGCTCGGCTCTGTTGGAAGCCTACAATGTCGGCGCTTGGGACGAGGACACGACTATCACGTTCAATATGCGCGCGGGACGTTCCTCAACGGCAAGCGGCGGCAAACACAGAGCCGCACGTTACAGGGATATAAAAATGATGAGAACCGACACGATGCTTCGCGGGGAGCCTTGCACGTATATAAAAATCGACGTTGAGGGCGCGGAGGAAAACGCTCTGCGCGGCGCTAAGGAAACGATAGCGAACTGCCGCCCTAAGCTGAACGTCGCGGTTTATCACCGAAACGAGGATATGTGGAAGCTGCCGCTGCTTATTCGTGAGCTTAATCCCCGCTACAAATTCTATTTGCGGCACCACCCGTATATTCCCGATTGGGATACCAATTTGTATTGCGTTTGAATTTATACGATCCCCAAAATGCTTTTAGGAGACTTTGATTTATGAAAGTGGTAATAGGCATAATAATCGCGGCGTTGGTCGCTGCCATAGCCGCGGTGCTTTTTCTATTTGTGCTGCGCTCACACGATCTGGTGCTTTGCGGAGATATACCGCAGACAAACGGAAATCAGATGTTCGTGACAAGAGTGTATACATACGATGTTGACGCGAACTCGACACTGTCGACGATTATCGAGAAAATGAACGGAAACACCGAAGGGCAGATTACTGCGGCGGAAATGACCGAGATTCTCAGCGAATATCAAACGGTGGTTTACGCACCCGTGTTCACGTTTACGCTTACGCAAGAGGGCAATGACACCTATGTGCTTACGGGCAGCGCGTTCAACGGTTTGAACGGTGACGGCGAGGAATCAGAAACCGATTACATTTACAAAGATCTTACGCTGACCGTGAGCGTTAAGGACGGCAAAATGCTCGCAGCGCAGAACGTTTATCCCGAAGATGAAGAAAACGAGGAAGAGGCGCCGGAGTTCAAGGAACGCAAAAAAGTAGTCGACCCGATTTTGGTAAACAACAGCAAAGACGCGGCATTTGCGTTTGACGAATGTAAGAGCTTCAGAGTGGTGTTCACAGGAAAAGAGGACATTCCCGCCGAGATAACTCTCGCATATACGTTTGACGTTGGCGCTCAAAACATATTTGATTTTTCCGGCTCAAAAGATAATGTTCTCGGTGTAACTATAAAGGGCGAGTATGACGATCTTGGAAGGCTTGCTCCGACAATCGAAATGAACCGCAACATCATTGAGATGGAGACCACCGAAGAATAACCGAAATCAGAATTAAAAGAATTAAGAAGCTGTACCAATAAACGCTCAACGCTTGTCAACAAAAAATCCGCTTTGCAATCCCAAGCATTTCGGGCTATGGAAAAGATCGAAAAAAAATGAAATAAGGACAGCAGCTTGTATAAAAAGTCCTTTTTCTCGTTAAATTGTTTTGTTGCCGGTTTCGGGGGTACAACCCCAGAACACCTCATATAACCCTCTTTTGCTGACTTTGAGTTATTATGTTGCCGGTATCGAGGGGACAACCCTTCGGGAAAGGGGAGAGGGGGGCAGTCTACCTTTGATATCCCCACAAATGCA
>CANRFR010000153.1 GCA_947629945.1 uncultured Clostridia bacterium
CCGTGAGGGGCAGTAGGCAAGCCTTTCACTTTACAATTTTGTGAAAAGGAGTGTCGAGACTGTCTACTCGACTGATTTTATGAAATTTGAAAGCGAAAATACGGAATACAAGTGCACGATAACAGAGGGCATTTACAAAAGCGTTATTGCGTTTGCCAACACAAGCGGCGGTGTTATCTATGTCGGCTATGACGATAACGGAGAAGCTATAGGTCTTGATGATGTGGATAACGTCTACACGCAGATAACCAACGCCATTCGCGACGGCATATCTCCCGATGTCACTATGTTCACAAAATACACTCTGCAAAAGAATAACACTATTCTCATCGAGGTATCCGAGGGAACAGCAAAGCCATATTATTTAAAGTCCAAAGGGATCAAGCCGTCGGGCGTTTATGTAAGACAAGGCGCGTCGTCGGTGCAGGCTTCTGGGGAACAGATCCGCATGATGATAAAGCTCTCGGACGGTGATGTTTTTGAAGAGCGGCGTTCCATAGAGCAGGAACTGACATTTGAACAAGCTCGCGCGGTATTTGTCAAGCAAAGTGTGGAATTCTCGGAGGATAAATTTCCCACGCTAGGGATACGGAACATCTCCGATAAAATGTATACAAACCTAGCGCTGATCATCTCCGACCAATGCGAGCATACGATCAAGGTTGCTGTCTTTGCGGACGCGGCGAATACCGTATTCAAGGCGCACAAGGAATTCGACGGCTCTGTTCTGAAGCAAGTTGATGACGCGTTTGAATACCTTATGCTGTGCAACCGGAACTGTTCCGAATTCGCGGGAGTTGCCCGCGTCGATCACTGGGATTATCATCCCGAAGCCATTCGCGAAGCATTGCTCAACGCTATTGTTCACAGGGAATACGCCCTCAGCGGAAGCATTATCATAAACGTCAACGACGCTTGTATGGAATTCGTATCTTTGGGCGGACTTGTTCCCGGACTGTCCGCCGACGATATAAAAAGCGGCATTTCACAGCCGCGAAACCGCCGTATGGCTGAGATCTTCCACCGACTGAATTATATCGAGTCCTACGGCACGGGTATCAGAAGAATTTTCGCGCTCTACGAAAGCTGCGCCCAAAAGCCCGAAATAGAGATCACCACGGGAACATTCAAAATGATCCTGCCTAACATGAATCAAGCAATAACCGATAATTCGAACAGCGCGCACGCTATAAAAAAGCAGTGGCAGATCGTTACAGACTACCTAACCGAACACGGCGAAATGACAGCGTCCGAGCTTCAAGAACTCCTGAATATCAAGAGGACAAGAGCCTATACCCTCGCTAAGGAGATGGAAAAAGCCGGCTTGATCGCCGCATCAGGGCGCGGGGAGGACAAGAAATATCATCTACAATAATGTACCATTGCAACACTGCCAGTGATCGATATAAGAACACGCCTACCATATCCATTCAACTGTGATTTTGAACACAAATGATAAAGCAATACCAACACATATTTTTCCTGCGCCTTTCAAGGTCATCCTTGAGGGGCGCGGATTTTTTGTGCTTGGAGTTCTCTGTAATTTTTCTAAATATATAGGTAATGTTGCACAAAGTTGTTTGTACAAAATGTAGAAACTATGATGCAGCCACCTTATTTTTGCCCCAAAAATATCCTATAAGTAGAGGGGTATTTTTTTGTTAAGTAAATCGAAACCATAGGGGGCGTACGGAATTATCAGATGAAGGTATTACAAACTTGTATGGCAAGGGTTAAAAAACGTGCTCGGTTTTGACCGTAATATATAGATGACCGGGATAAACTCGGGCGCTGTTGTGAAAATTCACAAGCCATACTCACGCCTTATATGCAAGCTGCCGATTTTAAAAGTACTTTACTCCGACCCGTTGAAAAAAGGCTTATAAATTTCCTATAAGTAGAGGGCATCGGTTCAAGGCAAAAAATATGGCGGAAGAATTCCAAGGACAGCGCATACGCGCCAAAAAAGTGAAAAATTCGGAATGGACTACTTTTGCGTTTGGATTGATTAGCAAGCAGAGAAAAAAGTGCATACTATGCCACTTTTTCCCAATTCTCGGAATGCCCCCTCGAATTTCTTCTTAGGGAACCCAGCCCTAAGACCAATTACCCCTAAAGCAGTAGTCTTTAAAACCACAATCTTAAAAAAGAAGGAAGGTCAGATAATGAGAAAATACAAACAGGTCAAGGAAAAGAAGATCACCTACTCTTTGGACGAATGGAAAATCATTGAGGAAAGAGCCGCTTCGGTTATGATGAAAACGGGAACATATATCAAGCGCATATCCGTTGACGGGCAGATCAATTTTTATGGCGTTGGAGATATAACTCAGGTGATGAACGCTCTCCGAATTATCGGAGGAAATATCAATCAGATCGCCAAGAAAGCAAATGAAACTCATAGCGTAAATGCTAATGACGTTGAAAAAATACAAAAGGAGGTCGATGCCTTATCCCGTGCCTTAAGTCGATTAGCGTTCACGGAACTATCGAACGCAGCCTAGCCTACATACTCAACCCTGAAAAGACGGATGACTTGATTTTTACCAATGCCATGAATTGTATTCCCGATTCGAGATGTGCTTATCTTGCAATGAAGTTGGTTTACGAACAGTTTTCGGGAAGCAAGTTTGACGAGCCTCCACCCAAGAACGGTAAGGGCAAAGTTAAAGCCATTCACTACATTCAGTCGTTCGACCCAAAGGATGATATCACGCCCGAGCTAGCTCATAAAATAGGCAGAACATTCGCGAGAAAGGCGTTCGGAGATAATTGCCAAATCGTTATAGCGACCCATGTAGATAAAAAGCATATCCATAACCACTTTATAATAAATGTCTATGGAATTGATGGGCGAAAATTCAACGACAACCTAACCACACGAAAAAATCTTCGCGAGATCTCCGACAGAGTATGCCTCGCTTTTGGAATTAAGCCTATCGAGCCAAAACAGGGAGTATCCAATATTGATCACAGCGAATGGGAGCATAAGCAGCGGGGTACGTCATGGAAAGAAAAAATTCGCAGCGAGATCGACAGGCTCATACTCAGGGTCAAGAACGTTGATGAATTGCTTGCCGAGTTAGAGTATCTCGGTTACACGGTCAAGCGCGGGAAATATATTTCAATCAAGGCTCCCGATCAGCAAAGAGCGGTTCGCTTGAAAACTCTCGGAGAGGACTACACAGTCGAGCAGCTTGCTTCAAGAATTTTGTGGCGTGATGTCGGAGCGGGATTTAATGATCTGTGTGAAAAGTCAGCCTTACGCGATAAGTATTCGGAAACTGTCAGCGGAATTCAAAGGGTTGCTGAAAATCATCCATCTCTTGAACAACTCGGAAACCTGCTTACTGTAATCAACCGCGATCGCTTACAAAGTATCGGAGAAGTCGAAGGCAAGATCAGAACATTAGAATATGAACTCGAAAAAACAAGACGGGAGGTAAACACTATGGAAACCAAATGCAATTTATTGAAAAACCTTGAAGCACAAGCGGAAGAATATTTCGCGCTTATGGACAAACCCACGCTCACGGCAGAGGAGCAACTTCGCGTAAATATGTATCAGGAAGCGCTAACACAGCAGAACATCAACAGCCATTCCGATTATGACTATCTTAAAAAGGTTATTTCCGAAATGGAACAGAAAGCCGAACCTGTCAAAGCATATTATAATAAGTGTGCCACGCTGTTGAAAGAGTATTCAGATGTTGCCGATACATACAATGAGATCTCGCAAGGCGACTACATCTCAAAGCTAATCGAACAGCAACGGAAAAAGGGCGAGCCACAACCTCGTCCACGAAGATAATTTGTCGAGTGATCGACGGATAGGAGAAAGATGATCAGAAATGTACAACCAACGACCGCCGTAGCAACGGCAGACAGCAAGCCGTCCGAATATCATTTCGGAAAGACGACCTATATCGTTAATTCAATATTTGCGGATAATTCCTCAAAGAACATTGAGCAGATCGTCAAGCATTTAGTGCTGAATGAAGTTGAAGAAAACGAAAAAAATTTCGCGGCTTGATAAAAAACAGTAGACAAATCGGAACGCTTATGGTATAATTATTATAGCGTTCCGACTGTCGGAAAGGCGGGTTACAATGAAAAGACAGTCAAATGAAAACAAGATCACGGCGCTCTACTGCCGATTGAGCCACGATGATATGCTGCAAGGCGACTCCAACAGCATCAAAAACCAGAAGCAAATTCTTTCGGAGTATGCCGATAAAAACGGTTATGCGAATTGTCAATTTTATGTTGATATGTAAAACCGCATTTTGATACAATCCGCTCCAAGCAAATATGTGAAAAACGCTTGAAATAAAGGCTTTCGGCAGATTCGATAACCTGCCGGGAGCCTTTTCTCTTTATGCTCTGAAACAGTGATCCGTTCTTAAAATGTAATTTGAACCCCTTCAACCAATTTGAACCCCCTCGCAAGGCAAAATAAAAAAGTTTAAAAAGGTTATTTTTCCTTATTAAGAAACAGAAACTTGCTAAGTAATTTATTGATAAATCAGCTTTGTTTTTCTGGTGAGAACAATCGCAATAGCAAATGTAATCATTTCGGCGACAAACGGAGCAGCCCAAATTGTCTTTGTTCCTAAAAGAATAGGGATACAGAATATAGCAATTGCTTTTATTACAATTCCCCGGCAGATGGCAATGATATCCGACTGTCTCGTCCTTTTTGTAGAATAGAGCAACGATGTATAGATTAGGTTTAAAGCCATGGGAATAAAGGACAGGGCAAAAACTGGCAATGCTTTGGATGCTGCCTTTATAAGATCTATGTCCTGGCTGAAAATACGGATGGCCGGTTCATTAAAGAGAATCAGACCTGCAGAAACCAGAACTGACAGTACAAGATTGATTGCTATGCCAAAGCGGAAATAGTCGTTGATTTCTTTTGTATCCTGTTTTCCATAACTGTTGCCCCAAAGCGGCTGTAATCCCTGTGCCACACCAGAAAGAACCGCATTTGCCAGAGGATAGATAAAACTTAAGACACTGTAGGTGGATACCCCGATATCGCCTACAAGACCAGCAAGGACAAGGTTATAACACAGAGCTGTGACCGGAGTGGTAAGCTGTGTGACTGCTTCGGGAGCGCCGCGCTTGCAGATTTTTTTGATCAGCACAGGCTGTATCGTAAAACGTCGAATCCTGAGATTTCCATGTTTACGGATGAAACGGGACAGCAGAACCAGAAGTGAGACAATCTGTCCCAATCCAGAGGCAACAGCAGCCCCAATCACGCCCATCTGAAGCGGGAAAATAAAAAGCCAGTCAAGAAAGATATTGGATACTGCCCCTGCACACATACCCACGAAGGATAGGGTAGGGGAACCGTCATTCCGGACAAATACGGAAAGGCAGTTGCTCATCAGCATGGGAAGTGAAAATGCGGAATAGTAAAAAAAAGACTGAATATCAAACCGTGTAAATGGCAATAATACCCACAAGAAAGTGA
>CANRFR010000154.1 GCA_947629945.1 uncultured Clostridia bacterium
GCCCTGTTTGGCTGCAATTTTAGTATTGGTTTATTTTTAGGGATTATTCCCGTTTACACAGTTTATTTTTCAGATCCTACTTAAACGGGAAACTCTTTCCCATGATTTTAAGATTTTCCATACCGGCGGCTATCTCATACTGTTTTTCAATAGAAAAAAGACAAAAAACCGTTTGCTCTCCCCCGCTTCGCGGGGGAGAGCAAACAAGATAATTTGTCTGATTTTGATGGAAAATTAGTATTAAACATCATCACCACGTCATACGCGGGGCGTCCGCCCTTCCCTGAGCCATCCTTACGGCTCGCTCTATTCTTTCTTCTCCGTCAAACAGACCTTTTTGTAATTTCTTCATACTTCTATTTTACCACTTTTTCTTCAGTTTGTAAAGGAGTTTTTAGAGGTGACCTTAAGTATAAATTTCTCTGTCTGATCGTGAAGCAGCTGTGCCTGTGAGAACAGTTCTGCACTGACTGCGGCGGCCTCTTCGCTTCGTGCGGTGTTGGTCTGAGTAACCTCGGCGATCTGTCCGATGCCGACATTGATCTGTGTGATGCCCTCGGCCTCATTCTGGACAGCGTCGGCGATCATGGCAATGTTATCGTTTGAGCGGGTTACAAGCTCGGTGGTCTTCCGGAGCGTCTGGGATACCTCGCCGACTATGGTCATTCCGCGGTCTGCGGCGTTGATACTATTTTCAATAAGCTCCTTTGTCGCCTTTGACGCCTGGTCGGACTGCGCCGCAAGGCTGCGAACCTCGTCCGCTACAACTGCGAAGCCCTTGCCGGCTTCTCCCGCGCGAGCCGCCTCGATCGCGGCATTGAGCGCGAGGATATTTGTCTGAAAGGCGATGTTCTCGATGGTCGTGATGATCTGTTCGATCTGCTGAGAGGAGTTGCTGACATCGTTCATGGCGTTCATCATAAGCTCCATCTGCTGACTGCTCTGAGCCACCTGCTCGCCGGTAAGACGCGCGTGCTCCTTCGACTCGGCTGCGGTCTCGGTATTCTTCTGAGCACTCTTATACAGTTCGTCAAGCGACGCGTAAAGCTGCTGGGTCGCGCTTGCTTGTTCCGTCGCTCCCTGTGCGAGAGACTGAGAGTTCGCGGAGAGATCGTGGGCGTTGGAGGTGATGCGGCTCTCGGCGCTCTGAATGCTGCTGAGAGTGTTTGACATGGTGTCGGTAAAGCTCGCCATTGAAGTCTGAATGGAGTGGAAGTCGCCTATGTAATCGGAGTAGGTGCGAACGTTGAAGTTGCCCGACGACAGCTCCGCCATAATGCGGTTAATATCCGCCACATATTCCGAAATAAGATCGGTGGACGTTTTAAGCGTATGTGCCAGTTCGCCGACCTCGTCATCCGATTTGTACGTCATATTCAGTTTTAGGCAGCCGTCCTGTAAAACCCTTGTGCTGTTAGTTATTTGAATAAGCGGTTTTACAACTTTTTTTGTTATGTACACGATAAGATTGATGAGACAGACCAGTGCCAGCACAAGGCACACGCCCGTAATAATCTGCATAGCTATTATGGTGGAATCCATCTTCTGAGCGGCTTGCTCATTAAGTGCTGCGCTTCGCTCGGTCACCTTGTCAAGTTTTTCGATAAGTGTGCCGAGATTGGCGGAAATGGAGTTTTGAAAATATTCCCGGGCGGCAACGGGATCGGTCTTGTTCAATTCCAGAGCCTTTGTAGCCGATGCGTGAAGCTCCTTGTGGAGCGGTTCCGCCTCGTCACGCAGAGCAAGTATCTCAGAATCGACGGTGTTTGCGTTCCCGTATATCCACTGACCGAGCACACAGGTAGTGGGATCCATGCTGCCTGTGAATTCGGTGCCGGCGTACAGAGCGTTGCTCAGATTGGTGAGCCATTTATAGTGCGCAACCTCCGCGCGTTCCGCTTTGTCGAGCACCATGGTGGTCTGGGTTCGAAGGTCTTTGGTTTTATCGATATTCATTGTGTTGAGGGTAGTCATAACGCTGAGAAGAAGTGTGGAAACAAGCACTGCCGCAACCCGAATGGATACCATAGTTTTAATGCTTTTTTCATATAACGTTCTCCTTTTAAGTTAGAACTTGTCCACATAGCCGCTCAACGCTTGCCTTGCGGCAAATTTCACGCCCTTCTTTGTTGGTTTTTCTTGAGCGTTTTCCGCGAAACGGATAATGCGTACATACAGTACGCCTGCGAAAAAACGCCTCGAAATGCGTGAAATTTGTTTCGCAATTCAAGCATCTCGGGCTATGTGGACAGGTTCTTAATGTGTAATCATACCGCCGTTTTGCACAGTGCCGCATAAAAAAGCAAGGCGTCGTATATGGCGTCCTGCGACAGCTTATGTAAAAAACGCAGTACCTTAGTATTATGGGTACCTCTAAAAACCTTGTATTAAATCTCACTCCGTGAGCTTTGCCAAAATGTTCGGAGCACGCCGTCTGCAGGTTTGACGCGAAGCGTCAATTCGGTCAAACCACTCTCGCCGAATTATGCGCTCCGCGCAAAACGCCGGCATACAGACTTGCTTCGTCGGCTTTCCTTGCAGCAGCGTTTCGGCGAAGCCGTAATGCGTGTACTCCACCCGTTTTGACTTTTCAAACCGGTTTTTAGAGATACCCTTATATATTATACATAATAAAACTGAGATTGTCAAGTTGTTTTTTTATTTTTTCCTACATTATTCCTGTACTTTTGTCAATGATGTGAGAAAAATTCTCCAAAAAAATTTGAAAATCGCAATAAAGTTGGTTAAGGCAACACCGCACAAAGACCGCCATACGGGCTTTGTACGGCATCTGCTTGCAAATTTTAGAATGAACGCGAAGCGTTTATTCGGTCATTTTTGCCAAAAGCACCTCGAAATACGCCGGTGTAATGACTTGTTGGTATTTAGCCTAATGTGACTTATAATCACAATTGTTCCGCTTTAGTTCAGCTCTGTAAACGAGAAACAAGTCGCGGTACTATCTATCAACAATGTGAATCCCATGTGGAATTGCTGTAAATTTAAGAGAACTCTAATTAAAAGATTGAAAAAAGCTATTGATTTTTTGTTAAAAATGCTGTATAATTATATTGGTATATTATGCTATTTGATCAACCATGTATAGATGCAAACGGAGCAGGAGGAAACTATACATCTTTTTGATAAGGAACTTCCATTTAATTGATGATAAAGGGCGAGGTAAAATGACATGGCAAAAAAGAATGATGATTTTTTCGTAGAAAAGAAACCGTGGTCAAGGGTTAAGGACGAATTGCTAGGCTGTTATTTGAAACCTTATGTGGCGAAGATTCTGCATACGCGCAAGCCTTTAGTGTATGTTGACTGTTTTGCGGGCAAAGGTAAATTTGATGATGGGAATCCTGGTTCGCCACTGATTGCCCTTGATATTTTCCAAAAAGGTCTTGCCGAAACAAAAATAGATGGCAAAGCGCAAATCGGTGCGGCTTTTATTGATTTGAACTATGCAAGCGATTTAGAAACAAATCTGAGCGCATATTCTGGAGTGAAGATTGTTTCCGGTGCATATGAAGATACAATTGATGAGTTGCTGAAAAACAAATGCGGCTGCAATGTTTTTTTGTACATAGATCCATATGGGATTAAGGCGCTTAATTGTTCTAAGTTCGATGAATTTGCAAATGGACAGTTTAACTCTGTTGAATTACTGATTAACATGAACTCCTTTGGCTTTATCCGTGAGGGATGCAGAGTTATGGGCAGACAATTCACGGTAGACGATGATAGTTTCTTTGATGATCTTGTTGAGTATGAGCCCACAATGTTGGATACATCGGATAAATCTATGGAAACATTAAATCAGATCGCTGGAGGCGATTATTGGAAATCCATTATAGAACAATACACAGGCGGCAAGATTGACGGCTACAAAGCCGAAGAATACTTCTCCGAGCAGTATTGTCAGCGGTTAAGTGAAAGCTATACATATGTTCTTAATATGCCCATTCGCTTAAAAGCGGGACAGCATACAAAGTATAGGATGATTCATGCGACAAATCACCCTGAAGGTTGTGTTCTAATGGCAGAAAACATCTGTAACCGCTGGGAACTTTTGAAAGATATTCAAAGCGGTGGACAGATGACACTTTTCCAAGAAGATATCAATAATCAGATTGTTGATGATGCTACAATAAGAGAACGAGTCACCGAGCATTTTTCGCAGTGCAGTGAATGGACATCTCTTACCGAGGCACAGGCTGTATTCTTTATAAAATACGGTGCAATTTGTAAGCCGGGAGAAATCGCCAAGGTCCTCAAGGCATTGGAAAAAGAAGGACATCTTGCGGTGCATAGAAATCCGAGTTTAACAGAAAAAGGCAAACCATCGCGTTTTATGTCGGAAGGACATGGTAATACTGTATCAATAAAGTGGGTGAAATGATGAAAGTGGCAGGATACATAGAAAGAAAGACTATGTTGTACAAAACCGGTGTCGAGTACGGAGATTATACCATGAACCATGTACTCGGCTGTTCACATGGTTGCAAATATCCGTGCTATGCCTTTTTGCTTAAAAAGCGATTCGGTCAGGTCAAGACGTATGAAGATTGGTGCTGCCCGTTTCTTGTATCCAACACACTCGAACTGCTTGATAAAGAGATACCAAGGTTAAAAGATAAAATACATTCTGTTCAGCTTTGCTTTACTACCGATCCGTTTATGTATGGTTACCCGGAAATTCAAGAGATGAGCCTTGCTGCCATACAAAGGCTGAATGAGGATAATATAAAATGCTGCATTCTTACAAAAGGGCTGCTGCCGATTGAACTGAAAGACCTATACCATGAGAACGAATACGGAATCACGCTGATTTCTCTCAATGAAGAATATCGTGAAAAGACTGAACCGGGTGCGGCTTCTTATGCAGATAGGATTGCTGCATTAAGAGCCTTGCACGATGCAGGCTGTAAAACATGGGTAAGCATTGAGCCATATCCCACTCCGAACCTGATAGATCAGAGCCTCGGGGAGATTCTTGAAGCGGTCAACTTTGCGGATAGGATTATTTTTGGCAGGACGAACTACAATAAGACAGTTTCTGCTTATAAGGAGAACAAGCATTTTTATAACAAATGTGCAGAGGACGTTATTGCATTCTGTGAGGAGCGCGGTATCAGCTGTCACATAAAGGAAAAGACAATAACAGAAGAATGAGGTGAACGACTGTGGCATTACTACAGGATTTGATAAAGAAGATTGCTGACGAGTCACTTCGTCAGCAGATCATGGCAGAAGTGAATAAACTCTCTAAGCAAAAGAAGTTCGGTTTGGTTTTTGAGGAGCATTTGCCGGAGTGTACGCCGCTTTATGATGTAAGAATCAGAAGAGACTCCAAGGTAGCACTGAAAACCGGGGAGGTGTGTCGGATATTTACATCGTGCGCTCTATTGATGGGAACAGGGCGATATGTGAACACAGTGTGGATCATACAGAGGCGGAATTTGCCTTAGATGAGCTTG
>CANRFR010000155.1 GCA_947629945.1 uncultured Clostridia bacterium
GTCTGTCTTTTTCATGCTAAATACCTCACTTTCTTATGGGTATTATTGCCATTTACACGGTTTGATATTCAGTCTTTTTTTTATTTGTAGAAATCATCTAAGAACTGCTTTAGAAGCGTCACTGTGCCGTCTATGCCCAGCGCAGAGCTGTCCACGCAAAGGTGATAGTTCTGCGGCTGACCCCAACGTTTGTCGGTGTAGTAATTGTAGTAAGACGTTCGCTGCTTGTCAATGCGCTTTACATAGTCCGCAGCGTGCTTTTCGGCGATGTTGTACACCTCAATGGCGCGCTTAACGCGAACCTCAAACGGCGCAGTGATAAACACATTCACAACCTTTGAAAAGTCGCGCAAAGCGTAGTCCGCGCACCTGCCGATAATAACGCACGATTGCTCCGAAGCGATCTTATGGATTGCCTCAAGCTGAGCAAAAAACAACGCGTCGTCAAACGGCACACCGCCCTGACCATAGGTCGTGGAAAGCAGATATAAAAAACTATTTGAACGCTTCTCGTCGTTTTCCTCAAAATGCGACTTGTGAATTCCGCTGTTACCCGCCGCTATCTCCAACAGCTTGTTGTCAAAGAACTCCACTCCGATCGCGTCCGCGAGCTTCTGACCTATCTCGCGCCCACCGCTTCCGTATTGCCTTGTAATAGTAATCACCTTGTTAGCCATAATAATCGCCTGCCTTTCGGTCTTCCTGTCGATCAATTTTATCCCTATGTTTATTATAACATAATTCTTCCGTTAAGTCACGCTTTTTTTATTAATTTTGTTGAAATGCACAAAATTTCTATCGTATTTTTGACAGTACGGTTATACAGCAAAAAGCCGCCCCTTTCGAGACGGCTTTCGCGCTATTGATCAGTGATGGATGCCAAACTTTAACAGATAAAATCTTAAACCTTTGCGAACTTAGCACCAACAGTGCAAGTGCCCTCAACGTCTACCTTGTAGGTGAAAACGTTGCCCTTGCGAGTCGCAGTAACTACCTTGCCGTTAATGGTCAAGGAAGTTACCTTGTAGCCGGTGTTGGGCTTAACCGTGATAGTAAGAGTGTCGCCGCCCTTCAATGCAGCATTTGCCTTAAGAACAGTGGTACCTTTCTTAACGGTTATAAAGCTCTTAATAGCGCCGAGCTTAGCAGTCTTCTGGATATACTTGGTAGCAATTGCGAGGTTACCCTCTTTATTTACCTTGTAAGTGAATGTGTTGGTTGTGCCCTTGCGAGTTGCAGCTACGCCGCCTACTGTAACGGTGTTTACCTTGTAGCCGGGGTTAACCTTAACTGCGATAGTAAGAACCTCGCCGCCCTTAACTGCTGCACCGGTCTTAAGTGTGGTTGTGCCTTTCTTAACGGTGAAGTACTTGCTGTTGAATGCTACCTTTGCGTTCATCTGGATATACTTGGTAGCAATTGCGAGGTTACCCTCTTTATTTACCTTGTAAGTGAATGTGTTGGTTGTGCCCTTGCGAGTTGCAGCTACGCCGCCTACTGTAACGGTGTTTACCTTGTAGCCGGGGTTAACCTTAACAGCGATAGTAAGAACATCGCCGCCCTTAACTGCTGCGCCTGTTGTAAGAGTAGTGGTGCCCTTCTTAACGGTAAAGTACTTGTTGTTGAATACTACCTTAGCATTCATCTGGATATACTTGGTAGCGATGCTGAGGTTACCCTCTTTATTTACCTTGTATGTAAAGGTGTTGGTAGTGCCCTTGCGAGTTGCAGCTACGCCGCCTACGGTAACGGTGTTTACCTTGTAGCCGGGGTTAACCTTAACGTCGATTGTAAGAACGTCGCCGCCCTTAACTGCTGCACCTGTTGTAAGAGTAGTAGTACCCTTCTTAACGGTGAAGTACTTGTTGTTGAATACTACCTTTGCGTTCATCTGGATATACTTAGTAGCAATGCTGAGGTCGCCCTCTTTATTTACCTTGTATGTAAAGGTGTTGGTAGTGCCCTTGCGAGTTGCAGCTACGCCGCCTACAGTAACGGTGTTTACCTTGTAGCCGGGGTTAACCTTAACATCAATGGTAAGAACGTCGCCGCCCTTAACTGCCGCACCTGTTGTAAGAGCAGTGGTGCCCTTCTTAACGGTAAAGTAATTGCTGTTGAATACTACCTTGGCAGCCATCTGAGCGAACTTCGCGGTAACATTGAGGTCGCCCGCCTCAGCTACGGTGTATGTAAAGTTGTTGGTTGTGCCGTTGCGAGTAGCAGCCTTACCGTTTACGGAAGCGCTTACAACTTTATAACCTGCGTTCGGAGTAACCGTGATTGTAAGCGTATCGCCAATTTTTACAGTGTCACCGTTATTGATAACGGTGTTGCCCTTCTTAACCGTGATGAACTTAGCTGCGTTCTTAACGGTAGCGACAGCAGCCTTAGTCGTAGCATCAGTAGTTACAGCCTCGCCCTTTACATCGCCGTTTAATGCTGCAATGGAAGCAGTATACTTTGTCTCTGCTTTCAAACCGTCAAATGTAACTTCTGCAACATCGCCAACCGTTTTGGTCTCGGTGTGACCGTCCTTGAAGTTTAATGTCCATGTAATTGCAGCGCCCGCTTCAGCCTTATTAAAGCAAAGCTTGAAGAAGCCCCACTCCGGTGCGAAATCGGTGATTGTAACAGACTCGCCTGCTTTGTTAAAGCCCGCTTCTTTATTTGTACCGATTGCTACATCATTACCTTGTACGTTAGTATACTTACCATTGTTAATGTTATATGACAACGTCCACTCGGTAGCCTTGTCGTTACCTGTAAATGTGATGGATTCTACATCGGTCAAATCCTTGTTAGTGGCACTGGTGCCGAAATTAGCTTCCCAATCACTGGAAATCTCAACATCAGTCCATTTTGTAATCGCCGTCTCACTTACATAACTCTTGCTCTTAGCAAAGGAACCGGTAAGACCAACCTCATATCCTGTCGCGCCTGTAACCTTATCCCATGTGAGCTTTGCGGAGTCAGTGGAAGTAACTGCCTTAAAGTTAGTAACCTTGCCGGGGGCAACTACATCTGTTGAGCCGGGATCAACTACATCTGACGCGCCGGGCTCAACGGCAATGACACCTGAACCCTCAACGTCTGCAAACGCAGTCGCGGGAACAGAGCTTACCGCAATGATTGCTGCCAACAAAGTAGCAGTGAACTTTTTTGATATTCTCATTAAAATATCCTCCTAATAAAAATTTTAATCAGCGCAAAACCGGAATAAAGTAATTATATTCACAGTCGGCCAATTCCTAATTACTATTATAACTTTTTTACTGTTATTTGTCAATACAGAAAATTGCACAAATATTTTTAGAAGTTTTGTGCATTTTTACATTTTTATTCTTTGTTTTCCACTATTTATAGCATTTTTTAGGTCAACTACCTCATTATATAGAAATGTGTGAAAAATTATTTTAGTTATTATATTACACATCAGAGTTATTATTATAGGTAAACAGTAACTCTTGACAATAAACAATCCCTTGCCGCGTGCAAGGGATTATAATATATTTAAGTAAGCTGAAGCCGCAGATCTTCCAGGATTTTCCGTTCTTTTCGTGAGACTTGCACCTGAGACATTCCGAGAAGCTGCGCCGTTTCGGTCTGTGTTTTGTTTCTGAAATAACGCAGTGTGATAAGCGCACGATCGTTCTTCTCCAGCTTTGAAAGACACTGCCGCAGCGCGAGACGATCGATTATGGAGCTTTCCGCGCCGTCAACGGGTACATCCAGTTCACCGCCGCTTTCCGGCTCGGAAAGCGACATTGGCGGCGTCGATGCCTGCACTGCTTCGGCGGCGTCCTCCGATGATATGCCGAGGTACTCCGCAAGCTCTGATATCGTCGGCTCTTTTCCTTTTTTTAACATTTCTTCGCGCGCCCGTGTGACTTTCAGCGACATTTCTTTCAGCGATCGGCTCATTTTTACCGTGCCGCCGTCTCTGAACAGCCGCTTTATCTCTCCGAGAATGACGGGTACCGCGTACGTCGAAAAGCATAGTCCCCTCGTTTGGTCAAAGTTGTCGTAAGCCTTTACAAGACCCAAACTTCCCGCCGAGAAAAGCTCGTCGTAATCAACTCCGCGTCCTTTAAATCGATTTGCCAGCTTATGCACCAACGGCAGATTTGCCGCAATAAATTCATCACGCTCCACTTTTGCCGCCCAACTTCTTTTCTAGAGTAACCGTCGTGCCGCGTCCCACAACAGAACGCACACGCACCTTGTCCGTGAAGCTCTCCATTACAGTAAAGCCCAGACCCGAGCGCTCTTCGTCGGCGGGAGCGGTCGTGAATGTCGGCTGCATCGCCGCTTCCACGTCCTCTATCCCTATGCCCTTGTCCTTTATCTGTATGTATAGCGATTTGTCGTCATACAGCCGCATAATCATTTCCACCTCTCCGCGCCTATCGCCGTCAACGTTCCGATAACCGTGGACTATGGCGTTTGTGACCGCCTCGCTCACCGCTGTTTTTATCTCGGCGATCTCCGAAGCAGTAGGGTCGCACTGCATAGCAAACGCCGCCGCGGCGGAGCGCGAAAAGCTCTCGTTTCGAGAGATTGCCCGAAATCTTATCTTACATTCGTTTATCAATATTTTTTTCATAATCTTCTCCCTCATCCGACGTTCTGCATAGCGATAAGCGAGCCTAAGCCCGAAATTTTAATGACTTCGGCGATCTCGCGGCGGGCATTCTTTATAAGGAGTTCTCCGCCAACCGCTCTCATTGAGCGCGACCGCCCCAAAATAAGCCCTATCCCCGAGCTGTCCATAAAGCCCACATCACCGAAGTCCAAAATCAGCAGCTCGGGACGCGAACGCGCTATAACATCGTCAAGCTGCGTGCGAATTTCCCGAGCGGCGTGGTGATCCAAGTCTCCCGAGATTGCCGCTGTTATTCTGTTTCCGTCGTTATATATTTTAAGCATAACGTTACCTCCATAATAAACGCCGCGCTTTTTTTCGGCATAGACCAATTATAACACTGCTCGCGCGTTTTTTTTGTCGTTATGACTGCGCGTAAAACATTTTTTTGGAGCAGTTTTCGGCGCATTAATGCCAAAATCCCCGAAAAACAAAAAAGACCCGCGAACGGTACACGCACGCAAGTCGATATCATATTTTACAAATCGAACGTTATGTTTTTAATACAAGCATCGCCCGAGACATTGCGGAACAAACAATTTGTATTTGAACCAAATTCAAATCTGTGAGATGTACCGCCGAATATCGTCATTGTCAAACAATTGAACCAACAAGTGCTCAACGAAGATAGGGCACTATATCGGGGGAAAAACATCAATGCCCTGCGGTTTCCCGTAGGGCATTGATGCCAGTCTGTATAAAAAGTCGGTTATAAAAAAGGAAAAATAGTCAACCTCATTGAGTGGTATAGGGGGAAAGGGGTGAGGGAGAGAGGAAAAGGGAGCTCGAGGGGAAAACCCGTAGGGAGAGGGGAGAGGGAGGG
>CANRFR010000156.1 GCA_947629945.1 uncultured Clostridia bacterium
TACGGGTTTTCCCCTCGAGCTCCCTTTTCCCCTCTCCCTCACCCCTCTCCCCCTCGTCGCTCTTTGGGGTGGACTTAAAAAGACAGAACATAACGGCGATGCGACAACGTCCACACAATAGGCGGTTTGCGCGAAGCGCAAATTGTGAGGGTGACCGCTTGCGGTCACTTGCACAAAGCCTATTGTGTGAGGGTGACTGCTTCGCAGTCACCCGCTCTTTAAGGCGCTTGAAATGAGGTCTGCCACTCAATTAGATTGATTGTTTTTATACACACTGAAACCCGCCAACAGGCGGGTTAACAATTCAAATTTCATTTGCACGTTTTCTGATTGTATTGTGTGATACGTTGGAAATGTACGTCTTATCGGAGGTAACAATAAAACTTTTAGGCATATCCTCCGAAATATTTACTATCTGCAATCTCTTCTGACAGAAATTAAGAAAATCCGCCGTAGTTCGGCTGACCGAACATTCCTCAATATCGAAAATCCCGATAACGTCCGAGTCGCGGACGGTAACTTCGCCGCCTAAAAATAAATACATAGTTTATACCTCCTATAATAAAAGCAATGCGGTCTACATTATGTAAACCGCACTTAAATTTGCGTAAATTCGCCGTTTTCCGCGCTCCATGCCTTTCCATTCGTCAAAGCGGAAAGTTCATTAATATTACAACAAGTAATAAAAACCTGTGATTTTTCAATATGATGAATTACATAATCTCGGCGAATACTGTCGAGTTCGCTTAAAATATCGTCGAGAATTATAACGGGGTCGGTCTTGTTTTTGCGGCGTATAATCTCCGCCTCCGAAAGCTTAAGCGCCAGCGCGATTGAGCGTATCTGACCTTGCGACGCGAACTCCCGGGCAGGCATTTTGTTGATGAAAAAATTCACGTCGTCGCGGTGAACTCCGGTCAGCGTATAGTGCAGCTTCATTTCGGCGACAAGATTTTTTTCCAGTTCCGCGAGATATTTTTTATACAAATCGTCAATATTGCTAAAATCTATACTTTGCGTTTTAAACGCAGAGCTTTGATACTCCATCGAAAGCCTCTCCGAACCGTTTGTCAGTTCGGAATAAAGCTCGGCGGCGCATTTCTTCAAAAAATTGAAGTATTTCAGTCTGCCGTAGGTGACGTTAATCCCCTCGGCGGTCAAAACCTCGTTCCATGGAGCCAACAGTTCCGCAGTCGCTTTTTTGTCGCCGTTGTTTACGGCAAGTATATTATTGCGCTGCTTTAACCCTTTGTTATAACGAGATAGCTTTTTAAAATGGGTCTGGGTCTGCATAAGCGCAACATCGTCAAGATAATCGCGCCGAAGCTCCGGCGCGCCTTTTATCAAATTTAAATGCTCCGGTATAAAAACAACGTATTTTAACACCCCGTATAATTCTGCGGCGTCTTTCATCTTTATACCGTTGTAGGTTATCAAAGCATTATTTTTACGGATAGTATAATCTATAACGTTTTCACGTTCTGTAATATCATCACGAAACCTCAGTTTAATCTTGACTTCGGCTTTCGGGTCTCCCGCGGGAATAAACTGCGAAAACCTCGCACGACGAAAACTCCCCCCAAGACAAACCGATACAGCCTCACAGAGATTGGTTTTTCCCTGGGCATTTCTGCCTACAAGAATATTCAAATTCTTGTCAAGATCAAGTTCCGCTTTGCAAATATTTCTGAAATTTTCGATCTCTATCCGTGTAATATACATTATTCCCCGCCGTTTTCGCCGGATTTCGCACTTGCTTCCGCCGCAGCCGCAGCGCCCTCTTCATCATATACCACTTTATACTTCTTTCCCTTAAACTCAATGATATCTCCGGGCTTGATTTTTTTGCCGCGCTTCGTACACAAGTCGCCGTTTACGTTGAACTCGCCCAAATCAATAAGAATTTTCGCCTTCGCTCCCGTTTCGGAAAAACCCGCATATTTTACAAGCTGATCCAATTTTATCGCGGGTGTGATGATTTTAAGTTCTTCCATTTTTCAACCTTCCTTATCAAAAATAGCTCCCGTTTTTCCCGCCATCGACGGGAAAAAGATAATTATATATTACTTAAGCCGCATAGGCATTATCAGAAATGTGAATTCCTCGCCCTCTTTCGGCACTATAAGCACAGGCTCTATACTTTTGCCCGTCATCACAAATTTAACGTCCGAGCACTCGCTTGCCTTAACCGCGTCCAACAGGAACTTCGTGTTAAGTCCGATAGTGAACGGTTCGCCGTCGTATTTAACGTTTATCTGATCGTTATAAGATCCGAGCGCGGTAGTGCAGCTGAGCGTCAGCGTATCGGCGGTGAACTCGCAGCGCAGCGGCAGCTTTACTTTATCGCTGATAACCAACATTCCGCGTTCGAGAGTATCTATCATATCCGAACAATTTACCTCTACATAGTTTGTGTTTTCAGTTTTGATATATTTATGGAAATCCAAAAAGTCGCCGTTTATAAGACGGGATATCATTGTGTAATTTCCGAATACAAACGATATCTGATTTTTTTCAATACTTACAGTAATATTTTCATCGTCTTCATCGGAAAGTAAACGTGAAAGTTCATCAAGCGATTTTGACGGAACTATAAACTTAGTATTTTCATAGGTAAGCGGTTCGCGGCGAACGGCGATTCTAAGACCGTCCATACCAACGACGCTTAAGACGTTATCCAGCACCTCAAACAGGCATCCCGTAAACACGGGCTTGGTATCGGTGACCGCGCACGCGTATTTTGTCTGCAATATCATACTTTTGAGCGTCTTTTGCGGCATTAAAAAACCGTTTTCGGTATTCGCTTGAGGAACCTGCGGATACTCGTCGGCGCTCATACACATTATAGACATCTTGGAACGTCCGCCTTTTATAGTTGCGGAATTATTATCCTCAATAATAATTTGCAGCGAACCTGACGGCATTTTTCTTACGATCTCGCATAAACGCTTCGCGTTTATAACTATTCCGCCGTCCTCTCCGTTTTCCACGGTTATCACGGTTTTAATTCCAATCTCGAGATTATATCCCGTCATTGAAAGCGAACCGTTTTCAAGCTCCATTAAAATTCCCTCCAGCGCGGGAATGGTTGACTTTGCCGAAGCGGCTTTTGAAGTTGTCAAAACAGCTTCCAAAAATATATCCTTATCACAAGTGAATTTCATTTTCTACCCCCGAAGTAAACAATTGACAATACGTGACTGACAACTGATAATTTTGACGCCCGCCCGCGGCGAACGATTTTTCAATTTATTTTTTTCGCCCAAAAAAATCATAATATATTTTTTTAATCATAATAATAAGGGCGGTTTAAATTGAGGAAAACTCGAAAAACGGCTTTGTAATGCCGTTTTTCGGCATTATTTTTTTAACTCTGCAATGTTAAAGAAATCTTAAAATGTTGAAAACCCGAAGTTCTTTCAACCCGATGTTAAAAAACGTTTAAAACCCTGTTTAAAACATAATGCTCGATTGACAAATCAAGGTTGGGAAAGCTCGCGATTTAATCAGAGCTTCTGGTTTTATTGATTGGTCTTTATATTTTTGATAATGTCCTCGACTACGGAACGGAAGCTGCTGTCGCGCTCCATCTCCTCTTTAACGGACTTTATCGCGTAAACTACCGTTGAGTGATCGCGTCCGTTGAACTCTTGACCTATTGTCTCATACGGCAGCCCTGTTACGTCTTGAATAACGTAAATAGCGACCTTGCGCGCCTGCGAGATATTCGCGGTGCGGCGCTGCGAACGCATTTCGTCCGGGTCGATGTTGTATATCTTCCCCACTTCGCCGATTATTTTGTCAATAGTCACGGGAATGGGCTGATGATCGGTCACTATGTCTTTTATAACATTCTGAGCGACGGTTATCGTCGGCTTCATCTGCGACACCATATACAGAGCGTTAAGCTTTGTCACTACGCCCTCAATTTGACGAATATTGCTTTTTAGCTTTGTGGCGATGTAGTCTATTACTTCATCGCCGATGCTGAAGTTCAGCAGCTCAGCCTTTCGCTGAATTATAGCAAGTCTTGTTTCATACTCAGGCGGCTTAACGTCGGCGATAAGTCCGCTTGAAAACCGCGTTCTCAGTCTGTCGGATATCGACTTTATCTCTTTTGCCGGTCTATCGGACGTCAGAACGATGACTTTATTTTGATTATAAAGCTCGTTGAAGATATGGAAGAACTTTTCCTCCGTTTGATCTTTACCGGCAATAAACTGTATATCGTCGATCAAAAGCGCGTCGGCGCTTCTGTATTTTTCGTCGAATTCTTCAACGTTGTTGGCGGATATCGCGTGAAGAAATTCGTTAGTGAAAGTCTCGGCGGGGATATAGATGATGTCTATTCCGGGAAAATTGGTCTGCATTTCATTTTTTATCGCGGAAAGCAAGTGCGTCTTTCCCAGACCCGAATCTCCGTAAATAAACAAGGGATTGAATTTTTCGTGCTGCTTTTTCGCAACGGATTTTGCCGCGACGAACGCCAAATTATTCGACGGACCCACAATAAAGTTATTAAAAGTATAAGTTATTTTATTATTTATTGAACCTATCGTATCGTTTATCGGTTCGGTGTTGATAAGCTTTTCGATAGAGGGCTTATTCGCCATCACGGCGCTGTCTACAATGATCTCGGCTTTTACCGGCACGCCCAGAATATTTTTCAGCTGTTCTTCAATATAAGGAACATAAAGCGAATTAAGAGTATCGCGCTTAAAATCTATATCTGTCGCCAAAATGAAAGTATTGCCCTCCATTTTCACCGGCACCAGCGGATCAAGCCAGATATCCCTTGCCGTATCCGAAAGATCGTATTCCTTGACGCAATTATCCACAACGCATCTGTAAATATCAGAGAGAGAAGTTAAATCCATTTTTTTCACCATTTCTTTACACATAAAGAGTTAAAAGAAAACTTTTAACAATACCTTATATAATTATACCATATTGAACAAAATTTTTCAAGTCGTTATAAACAGAAATAACAACAGAATTTGATATCTATTCTGTGAATTTTCAACAAACGTTAAAATTTAAGTATTTTAAGTAAGAATTTTGATAAAAAAAGCTTGAGCGAAAAAATAATTTCATAATAATTTATAAAAAAGGACAGCTTGTATAAAAGGTCCTTTTTCACGTTAAATTGTAAACTTTACGCGCCCGTTGCGAGGGGACAACCCTTCGGGAGGGGGAGAGGGGGGGAGTATGTACTTTTAAGGAAAAAAATAATGCGTATCTTGCTATAAACCTTTTCTTTTTTACGGACGGCAGGTTCTCCCCCTCTCCCCCTCCCTACGGTTTTTCCCCTCGCGCTCCCTTTTCCCCTCTCCCTCCCCCTTACCCCCCT
>CANRFR010000157.1 GCA_947629945.1 uncultured Clostridia bacterium
GTTCCGTGAGGGGCAGTAGGCAAGCCTTTCACTTTACAATTTTGTGAAAAGGAGTGTCGAGACTGTCTACTCGACTGGGCTTAAACATATTACGTATTAGATCAAATCAACAAAATAACAAAAATTCCCAGCCTATAAATCATGGAGGAAATTCAATGAACGCTTCAAAACAACATTCTTCTAAATTCAAAACAGCTCTGAAACAACTTTTGCCCGTGTACATTATCGCGTTTGCGTTTTGCTTTATGCTGTTCCTTTACGAACCGCTGCTGATGTACAGTACGAACCAACTGGATTTTTGGTTTGATATGCTTTTGATGCTGGGTCCGACGCTTGCGGGTTTCGCGTTGGTATTTATTGGCAGTGCAATAATTCTCACGGCAGTGTATCTCATAAACAAGGCTGTGGTTAAGGAGAAAGAACCGACGTTCTATCAAGTGACGGCTATCGTGCTGTTTCTCGTTTTTTTAGCTGCTTATTTGCAGGGCAATGTGCTGGCGGGAAGTCTGCCCGCTCTGGACGGCTCGGTGATACAGTGGGACAGCTTCGGCAAAAACGACATTATAACGGTGATAGTTTGGGCGGCTATCGCGGGCTTGGCGGTCTTTATGCTGGCGAAGCTCGGCATTAAAAGTACGCTGAAATATGTGGCGGGAGCTTCCGTTGTGCTGTTTGTAATGCTTTTGGTGTCGCTTGTCACCGAAATGATAAGTTGGGACGCTTTCAAGCGCAAGGACAGCATAATCGCCACCAATACAGATTTTAACACCATCTCGGAGGACAAGAACTTCGTTATTTTCCTGACGGACGCGGTCGGTTCTTCGGAATTTTGGAACGTTTTGAATGAAAATCCCGAATACAAAGAGGTTTTTGAGGATTTCACCTACTTTCGCGACACATTGGGCTGTTACCCCTGCACGCGCGACACCATTCCCGTGGTGCTTAGCGGCGCTTTGAATAAGAATGAGAAAGATTTTGAGACGTTTTCTTCCGAGTCCCTAAATAACTCTCCGTTTTTTAAAGACCTTAACGAGCGCGGCTACGACATCAACCTCTATGAGAGCGAGCTTATCTGGTACGGCGACAAATCCGTGAACATAAACAACAGCACGGACTACAAAAATTACCGTCTGCCGTTTATAACGTTTTTTAAAGAGGAAGCAAAGTACGTTAAGTTCAAGTATCTGCCCTACGCGTGGAAGCGCTTTTCCAAGATCGAAACTATGGACTTCAACGGATTGGTAGACAAATACATCTGGGACAACCGCACGATATACAAAATAACAAAGGATAATCCCACGCTGAAAAAGACCAATGACAAAACGTTCAGATTTGTACACACCGAGGGCGCGCATATTCCGTTCCAGTACGATAAGGAGCTGAATATCGTGGAGGGCTATACCGATTACGAAACGAAGATCGAAGCCACGATCACAATGTTAAACGCTTATATAGAGCGCCTGAAGCAAAACGGCGCTTATGACAACACGGTAATAATCATTATGGCGGATCACGGCAACACCGACCTCAACGACGCGGACGATATGCTCGTAAGGGGCAACCCGATGTTTATGATAAAAGGCACGGACGAGCATCATGAGTTCGCGGCGTCCGAAAAGCCGCTCTCTTATCTAGACCTTATGGATATTTACGACAAGCTTCTTGACGATAAAAGCGCCGAGGAAGCCGTCGCGGATATCCCCGACAAGCGCGAGCGTTACTTTATGTGGTACAGAAACTTCCGTCTTGAAAACCATATAGAAGAGTATGTCGTAACGGACAAGGCTTGGGAATGGCAGAAGTTTAAGAAAACAGGAAATGTGTATGATTTAAAATAAGGAGCTCCGCGTAATGTTTTTGGGAAAAATATTGGGACCCGTAATGGGTTGGTGCTATGACATTGTAAGCAACTACGGCATCGCTATAATTTTGTTTACTCTGTTCAGCAAAATAGTGCTGCTTCCAATATCGATATGGGTTCAGAAAAACTCCATAAAGATGGTGAAGATACAGCCCGCGATAAATAAAATAAAGATAGATCATTTCGGCGACAAGGACGCAATTGCCGAAAAGCAGTCAAAGATGTTCAAAAAGGAGAAGTACAATCCTTTCGCGACGCTTATCCCTTTGGCGATACAGATAGTGCTGCTGCTCGGCGTTGTGGAGGTCATTTACCACCCGCTGACTTATGTTAAGAAGATCCCGCAAAGCGCCGTTTCGTCAATGGTGCAAGTGGCTCTCGATAATAACGAAAAGCTGGATCCGGACGGCTCGGGGCTTGAAATAGCGGTGGTCGAGGATATTCAGGCGGGGCGCTTTACGGACGAGTACGCCGAGGCTGTCATGTTCAACGACGCTATGCCGGGAACCGAAATAATTTCCGAGATCAAGGATTTCAAAATGACTTTCCTCGGCTTGGATATCGGCTGGATAGCCGCGGTAAACGGCGGTATCGCGTGGATAACTCCGATAATAGCGGCGCTTTCGGCATGGCTGCTGTGCGTTGCACAAAACGCGATAAACGTTCTGCAAGCGGAGCAGTCGAAGCTCAACAAATACGGACTTATGGCGTTCTCCGTGGGACTTTCGCTGTTTTTGGGAATTTCCGTTCCCGCAGGCGTTGGCCTTTATTGGACCGCAAGCAACTTGTTTTCGATTTTACAGCAGTGGCTGCTGAATATCGCGATAAACCCGAAAAAATACGTAGATTACGAAGCTCTCGAAAAAACGCGCAAGGAGCTTTCGGAACTTAATGATATGAAGTCCGTAAAGTCTCTGCCGCCCGAGGCAAAGAAGAAAGCCAAAGAGGACTATAAACGCTTCTTCCACGTCATCAACAAGCATTTGGTGTTCTATTCGGAAAGCAACGGCTTTTACAAATATTACAAGGGCATTATCGAGTATATCCTGGAGCACACCAACATTACGATACACTACATCACGAGCGACTACAATGACAAGATCTTTGAGCTTGAAAAACAAAACGACCATATCAGAGCTTACTTCATTGATGAAAAGCGGCTTATCACGCTTATGATGAAGATGGACGCGGACGTTGTGGCAATGACTATGCCGGATCTTGACATCTACCATATCAAGCGCAGTTACGTGCGCAAGGATATTGAGTATATCTATATTCCGCATGGAATGGACTCCAACAATATGACGTTACGAACGGGCGCGCTGAATGCGTTTGACACGCTTTTCGTTTCCGGAGAACATCAACTGGAGGAGTTTGAGAAAATCGCGAAGCTGTTCGGCATCGAAAATCAAAAGATCGTGAAATACGGCTATTGTCTGCTCGACGATATGATAGCCGATTACGAGGCGGTTCCCCGCCGCGAAAACAATCCCCCGACCGTACTTATAGGACCGTCGTGGCAGAAAGACAACATAATAGATTTGTGTCTCGACAAGGTTATGGAAAGCGTGCGCGGCAAGGAATATAATGTAATTCTGCGACCGCACCCTCAGCATGTACGTCACGCGTCGGAAAAATTTGAAATGCTCAAAGAGCAGTACAAGGACGACAAGAACATTGAGATCCAAACGGACTTTTCAAGCAACGATACGGTGCTCAACGCGGATATCCTGATAACCGACTGGTCGTCGCTGTGTATGGATTACGCGTTCACGACAAAGAAACCTGTAATTTTTATCGACACACCGATGAAGATTATGAATCCCGATTACAAGAAGATCGACACCAAGCCTATCAATATCTGGATACGCGACGAGATAGGCACGGTCGTTAAAACGGACGAGCTGGATAAGCTCGACGGCATTATTCGCGAAATGCTTGAAAATCGCGAAAAATATCACGACAAAATCGCCGCTCTTACGGAAAAATGCGTATATAATCTCGGATACAGTTCCGAGGTCGGCGGCAAATACATCATAGAAGCAGTTCAGGATCACATTAAGAAGAGAAAGGAAAGCAACCAATGAAAAACGTAAAAATCGACACCAAAGCATTACTCGCAAACAAGGGCTACATTGATCCGTCAACAATGACGATCGCTATTCAGGCGATCGCGGGCGTGGTTATAGCGGTCGGCGCGTTTTTGGGAATTCACTTCCATAACGCAAAGAAGAAGCTTGCCAAGAAGCTTAACATCGACGAAAACCGCAACAAGGAAGTCGAGGGCGACGACATCGTAATAATCGACGATAACGCGAAGTCCTGAAAATCCGATAACACAAATTGATGTTATCCCTTGCGCAAGCGAGGGATACATTTTATGACGCAAGATTGAAAGGGGAAAACAACAATGGCAAACAATTGGAAAAGCATCTGGGAAAAGCGTTCGCTTAAAAACGAGGCGTTGGACAGCAGCGATATCAACGCTCTGTTTACGGAGTTAAAGCGTGCCGACGGTTTTGACGTTGACGGCGAGCTTTCCGAGGACGCGCTGATTTGTCAGTATGAGGATATCAAGCGGCGGCTCTTAAAGGACGCTACGAAGCCCGTAAGCTCGGTGTATGAATTCGGCTGCGGCAGCGGCGCGAATTTATTGCTTTTCGAGCGCGACGGGTTCAAATGCGGCGGCGTGGATTATTCCAAGGCGCTCACGGATATCGCCGAAAAGGTTTTGAAGTCGAACGACATACTTTGCGGCGAAGCGATAAACGCGCCTGTGGAACCGTGTTACGACTGTGTGCTTGCCAACAGCGTGATATCCTACTTCCCCGATACGGAGTACGCGGCGGGCGTTTTGGAAAAGATGTTCGCGAAAGCGAATTACTCCATCGGACTTATTGACGTGCATGACGCCGAAAAGAAAGACGATTTTTTGACGTTCCGCAAAAAAACCATCGAAAACTACGACGAAAAGTACGACGGCTTGAACAAGCTGTTTTACCGCAAGGAGTTCTTTGAGGATTTCGCGCAAAAGCACGGTTTGAAAATAGAGTTTTCCGAGTCCGCGGTGGAAAATTATTGGAACAACGATTTTGTGTTCAATTGCTTTATGTATAAGTAAAGGGCACATCCCAAACAAAAAGAGCCTCCAAAAACGGAGGCTCTCAGTTTGTAGAAAAAGCCCTTTTACACGTTTAATTGTAAACTTTACGCGCCCATTTCGAGGGGAATACTTCTTATGGCGTTTTTTACCTAATTTGAATTGTTACGTTGCCGGTATCGAGGGGATAACCCCAGAGCACTTCATATAACCTTATTTTTCTGAATTTGAGTTATTGCGTTGCCGGTATCAAGGGGATAACCCCAGAGCACTTCATATAACCTTACTTTTCTGAATTTGAGTTATTGCGTTGCCGGTATCGAGGGGACAACCCTTCGGGAAAGGGGAGAGGGGGGCAGTCTACCTTT
>CANRFR010000158.1 GCA_947629945.1 uncultured Clostridia bacterium
CCGACTTATACGGTGGCGGCGTTCTCGGCTCACCGGACAGCGTTATAAATCTTCAAGGAAATCCCCAAGTATTTAACAATACCGCAAACGATAAAGAGGATATCTTTGATAATATGTATCTGGACGGAGCCGACGACGGTTATCATACATCTCCCATCAGACTGACGGGACCGCTGACGGACGGGGTAAAGCTGGGAATGTCGCGCTGGGTCTGTCCCGACGACGGGGAACACCCTTTCAGGACAATGATCGTGCCGTACAATTATGCGTTTGCGCAGAGCGATCTTGACAGGCTGTGCTATGACCGAACGACTGAAAACAAGGAGCTGTATGCCGATAATACGGAAAAATATGCTTTTATTCCATACAACGGCGAAATCGTAATGGTGCTGGCGGTCGACGTCGCCCTTGACAGGGAAAGTTTGTCCTTTGAAGGAATAACCGACCCCGCCGTGCAAGTTATTGCGGAGGTGACGCCCGTCAATGCTCCCGAAAACGGAGTTACGTGGATATCGTCCGATGAAAATGTGGCAAAGGTCGACGAAAACGGAAACGTAACCCCCGTAAGCGGCGGCAGGGCGGTCGTAACGGCACAGACCAAGTCTCCTTACCATGCCGCCGCATCCTGCAATGTAACGGTGGGTCATCAATTGACGACAAAAGCGGAGCACGGAACGAACACTTTTACGCCCACCAAGTCGGACGGATACTTCTTGAGCGGTCAGCAGGTTGCACTGTATGTCGTTCCGGACGAAGAGTATCAATTGTATTCGCTCAAAGCATACCGAATGGACGACGAATCGGCGGAGGTAGTTATCAATGCCGATAACACGCTTATCATGCCAAACCATGACGTGACGGTGGAAGCTATATTTGAGCCTATACCCTATCCTATCGTCTATGATTTGGACGGGGGAGCATTGGGCGAGGGAGAAGCGAACCCCGATTCTTATACTATAGAAAGCGGCGAAATAATATTAAACAACCCCGTCAAAAGCGGCTATACCTTTGTGGGCTGGACAGGAACGGGACTGACGGAGCCCACACTTATCGTAAAGATCCCCGACGGCTCAACGGGAGCGCGCGAATACACAGCGGTCTGGGAAGAAAGCGTTTATCGGCTGACGGTAAAAGCGGAGCACGGAAGCCTTAATTATACGTCCGCCGAGTCCGACGGACTTTTTAAGAAGGGCGAGGAAATAGCGCTCCTGACCGCCGCGGATAACGGATATAGGCTGTATACGCTTAAAGCCTGCCGAACGGACGACGAATCGGCGGAGGTGGTTATCAATGCCGATAACACGCTTATCATGCCAAACCATGACGTGACGGTGGAAGCTATATTTGAGCCTATACCCTATCCTATCGTCTATGATTTGGACGGGGGAGCATTGGGCGAGGGAGAAGCGAACCCCGATTCTTATACTATAGAAAGCGGCGAAATAACATTAAACAACCCCGTCAAAAGCGGCTATACCTTTGTGGGCTGGACAGGAACGGGACTGACGGAGCCCGCGCTTATCGTAAAGATCCCCGACGGCTCAACGGGAGCGCGTGAATATACGGCGGTATGGGAAGAAGAAAACAGCGGCGAGCCGACCGAGAGCGGCAGCGCGACTCCGCCCACCGAAAGCAGTGACCCGACCGAGAGCGGCAGCGAGACCCCTCCCCCCGAGAGCGGCGAGCCGACCCCGGGCGGAGGCAACACAAGCGGCGGAAATTCGGGCGATAGCCCTAATCCCCCGACATCCACGCCGGACGAGAGCGATAATTCCGATGATACGCCAAGTGACGATGATAATCCGTCGAGAGATGACAGTTCGGATACCACATCAAGTGAAAGCAAGCCAACAGATGAGGGTAATTCCGACGCTGCATCAAGCGACGACGGTAACGCTGCATCAAGCGATGACGGTAACACCACACCAAGCGAAAGTGATACTTCAAGTGACGTGAGCGACCACTCTCCAAGTGAGAGCAGTCCGTCCGAGGATAACGGAAATCCCTCAACGGGAATAGCGGTATCGCTTATCCCGTTAGTAACGGCAGTTGCTGTTCTGACGGCTGCGTCAAAGCGGAAAAGGAATAAATAGTATGCCTGTTTTACGTAATGCCATACCGGTGTGAATACAGATGGGCACCTAATAACAACCGAAGCGCTGGCGGGATAATTTGTCCCGTCAGCGCCTTATGCTTCAAAATTGATTTGCACAAAACAGAGAAAACGAGTAAAAAAGCTTGATTTGAAACCCAATAAGCAAGTCGTTGGGGCAAATATGGCGGATATATTATTTGCAAGCAGGAAAAAGGGTTTATGCCGCCAAGGGCGGCATAAACCCGCAAACGCCGACGGGCAAAGCCCGCCGAGGTTCAGGAAAGTGCTTAAAAAGTGTGCATTTTGCTCGGATTCTGATTAACAAATCACAGAAAATGCGTAAGCTAAGCCATTTTTAGTGATAAGATCTTATTCCCCTACAGCATTATGGAGCATAATGCTGAAAAAAGAAAGGACAAAATGAAAGATTTACTTAACAGCGAGGAGTCTATAACCTTAGAGCGTCTCCGTGAATTCTTTCACGAGAACGATTTTTCGACAATGCCCGTGAAAGACCCGTCCGAGTACGATGAGAAAGAGTTCAGGCTCTATAACAAAGTGCTGAAGCTCATAAATGCGGAATGGAAAACGATTTCAAATTCGCTTGGAATGACACACCCGCAGGACTGCTACTCAAAGGACTATCCGCCGGAGTTGATCAGAGATCGTGTTCAGAGGATCATAGCGTACAACGTTGTCAAAATTTGCGGCAATAAAAAATCTTTTTGGAATATGCTTTGGCACTTTATCGTCCCGATGATACTGAAACGGAAAAACGGTGACGAAGCACTTCACAATACCACAAACACACTTATGCAGACGTTGGATATCGAAGGCTTGTCGAAATCCGCGAAAGATTTTTCGTGCGATGAGGACTTCAATCCGAATAAAGCCTTGAACTATCCCAAGATGGATCATGACCGAAAATGGAATCATTCCCGCGCAAAAATAAAAGTCGAATCATTGGATGAGATAGCGGAACGCTCTCCAACCGGAGAGCCGCCGCAAATACCCGATAAGACCAATGTCGAAGCTGCCGCGGACATACATATCCTGATCGAACAACTGGTCGACAGCGCTTCAGATCAGGAACGAGAGATTATTAAATTATTATCCGAGGGATATAATCAAAGCGAGATTGCGCGAAAGCTCGGCGTTTCACAAAGCACGATCTCAAGAAAAATAAAAAAGTTCAAAAAATTTTTATCGGAGCGTGCATAAAACTCTTTTCTCGTGTCGGTAAGGTTATAGAGGGCAATCCCGTCGTTCATCGGCGGGATTTTGTTTTCGGAAAAAATTTTTTGACGGGAGGAATTTAATGGGCGAAAGAAAAAAGTTAGAACTTATCAGCAGCGTGGAAATTATGAACATGCCGATGAAAAAGCAGGGGTTCATAGTTGCCGGGATGATTTATCCCGGCATCCACATTCTGTCCGGCGATCCGAAGATCGGCAAATCGTGGATGATGCTGGATATGTGTCTTGCGGTCGCAAAGGGCGAGGATTTCTTCGGCAGGAAAATCGAGCAGGGGCAAGTTGTGTATATGGCGCTGGAGGATACGTTCGTCAGTTTGCAGTCGCGAATGTATGAGCTGACCGATGAACCAAGCGAGAATTTGTTCTTCACCCTGCTTGCGAACTCAATCGGCAGCGGACTTGAAGAAGATCTGCGAGAATGCAAGAAAATGTTTCCCGATTTGAAGATGGTGGTTATCGATACGCTTCAGAAAATCAGAAACAACATTGATACAAAGTACGGCGCAGATTATCAAGAGCTTTCAATTCTGAAAAGTATCGCCGATCAGCTTGGAATCGCTATCATTCTTGTTCACCACAATCGCAAGGCTCGTGATTCCAATCCGAATAATCTGATTTCCGGAACGAATGGAATTGCAGGCTGCGCGGACGGACTGCTTGTGTTTACTCCAAATGGTGAAAACGCAATGCTCCATATCAGCGGCAGAGGTGCTCCATCGCTGGAGTTGAACCTGAAAAGAAAAAACGCAAAGTGGATATTGCTTGATAACGTACCCGAAAGTGAGCCGGATATTTTCTCTTTCACCATTCATGATTTTATGCTGGAGAAAAATTCGATGAGCGGAAACGCTTCGGAAATTTGTTCTATGCTGAAAGAAAAATTCCAACTGCAAGAATTTAATTGCAACTGGCTTTACCGCGATTTTCTCCAGCACGATGATGAGATTCGTTCACTTGGGATCGATTACGGTAAAACAAAAAGCAATGGCACGCGCAAAATATTTATCAGCTACGCTGTGGACAGGGACAGCAGTGGCGGTAAAATTTTGTTTACGGAAAATGTTGTCCCTGCCGCCCCTGAAAGTTCCTCAAACGCTGATGACAACTTGATTGAGGTTGATGGTGCTGAATTTCCGAGAGAAGAAAATGCCGTCCCTGCTGTCCCTGTTAAGCAAATGCAAGGCGATGCGCTCATAGCTATGGCGGCGGGAATGATGTGAAGAAGTCTTGCCAAAGACGGAATCATCGTTCCCGCGTTTTCCGCCGATTGACGGGCGGTTTGTGCGAGGTTCGCCGCGAAATAGAGTAACTGCTCGACAAACCCGATTGGATCGAAATTTGAGCCGTTTCTGCGCGGGTTTGGGCAGGGCGGTTTGTAAAGCTAAATGCAGGAGGATAAAACGGATATTTCACGGCTGATTTAGGCGGATACGAGGGTATGATTTTCATGCAAGTTAAAGGATCGGCGTTGCCGATCGGGTATGGCGACGGGCAACGCCCGCCGCTATGCAAAATGTTTATAATATCGAGAGGGGTTGTTAAATGAAAGATTTCAAAAATTCGGGGTCGCAGGATCTTAATAACACGACAGTTGAGCCAAATGCGACGGGGTTGTGGGCGGATGAAAATGAAAAAACGGAGAATCTGTTCGGTCGGGCGTTCATGAAGAAGGTTTTTGGTCGAACAAAGGACTACACTTGTCCACAAAGCCATCGTTATAGCCGAAGGACAGTTACAATTGACGGCATGAATTATCAGATTATAAATATCACGCCGACAAGCCTTGATTTAATTCCAAAAAAGGCGAAAGAATTGTTTGCTTACCTTATTAACGGAAGCGAAAAATAAATTTTTATTTCCGCTGGACTTTCAGACCGGATAGTGATATAATGTCTGTGATATCCTATTCGGTTTGA
>CANRFR010000159.1 GCA_947629945.1 uncultured Clostridia bacterium
CGAGAAGCTTGAAGGCGCTGAGGACTTCAACAAGGCTCTGCACGACTTGCTTGTAGAAACGATCAAAGAACACAAGAGAGTCATTTTCAACGGCAATGGCTACGGAGACGAATGGCCCGTTGAAGCCGAAAAGCGCGGTCTCCTTAATCTTAAATCCACAGTTGACGCTATACCTTGCCTTACCGCTCAAAAGAACATTGATCTCTTCAAGAAGTTTGGCGTTTACAGTGAGATCGAGCTTCACGCAAGACAAGAGATCCTTTTGGAGAACTACTCTAAAGTAATCAATATAGAAGCTCTCACGGCGGCTGATATGGCTAAAACCGAGATTTTGCCTGCTGTTATGAAATTCGGCAAGGATGTTGCGGACATTGCGGCTTCCAAGAAAGCTATCGGTATTGAGCCCGATACTGAACTCGCTGTCGCGAAAAAGGTAAACGATCTTACCATAGCACTTAGCGATAAGGCTTACGCGCTTTCAGACGCTATCGTTAAGGCGCAGGCTGTCGAGGAGCCCGAAAAACAGGCTCGCGCTTATCACGACGAGGTATTTGCCGAGATGCAGTCCCTCAGAGCTGTTGCCGATGAGCTTGAAACTATCGTCGGAGAGGAATACTGGCCGTATCCCACTTATGACGAGCTGTTGTTCAACGTTTAATTTCACTGTACCTGAAAGTAAAGTTATACAAAAACGCAGCATTAAATATGACTTAAAGCGAAACTTTTTACTAAACTCGCTTTAAGATATCCCGCTCCCTTTCCTTTTAGAGGCAAGAGTTCGGTGGAAAGAGGTTTTCTTCTTCCCCGCTCTTGCCTCCTTTTTTGGAAACAATGAATAAATTGTAGTTTTGTTTTTTAAAAATCAGTTTTATGGACTATTTGAATTTCATAATGTTATAAAATGCGAATTCTTGATACTAATTACGATGTTGTATAAAATAGAAAAACAAAGAAACTCCGCGTCACATACGCATTTGATATGTATTGTGACGCGGAGTTTCACTGAAATTATTTTTAATATCATGATCAAAAGATTTTTGCATTAACCTTACATCGAAAACTAAAAATTCCCAATGAATGTTTCATTGGGAATTTTTCTGTAGTCACTTATCCTTGTCGTCTTTTTCAAGCAAAACGAGCGCACTGAAACTCTCTTTGCGAGACGGGTCATTGGCATTGTCAATAGCGACTGTATTGGGCGTGATATGTGATACTTTCCATCCATTTTCAAGCATTTCGTTAAGTCGAATAAAGTACTTGTTTTCGTTAACATCGCCCTGTTCGTTATAATCTCTGCTATTGCTCAGATAAACCATTTTCTGCATTTTATACATCTCCCGCCGTCAAAAAATGCGATCCGCTGTTAAAGATTTATATTTCAACCTTACAGCAAAAGCTTAGAATTCCTAATGAGTATATCATTGGAATTTGAGAGCGGCAACTTGCCGTTGGCGGAGAGGATGGGATTCGAACCCATGTGAGGTTGCCCTCAAACGGTTTTCAAGACCGCCTCGTTATGACCGCTTCGATACCTCTCCATAAAATAAAATACCGGGAAGTAAAAAGTTGAAAACAGGAAATACCACCCGACTATTTTATTTTACCACAAAAAGACTCATTTGTCAAGAGCTTTTTTAAAAAACTATTGTTTATTATAATAATCTATACCTTGGTCGGGATTGAAGTAGGTGCGGATATAGCCGTCGGTGGATACAATAACAAATTCGTTGGTGCTTTCAACGTAGTAAACGTCGTCGCCGTCCTCTTTTTCGGTTTTATGCAGAACGTTCGGATTATTGGGAACGGCTGCGGCGGCTTGTTCGTATTCCTCTGCAGACTTAAAGCCCATATCTTTGCCGTGCTTTTCGTAATGCTGATTTAAAAGATTCGCATTGCGGAACTTGTATAATGTTTGCTGAACTTCAGGCGAACTTGACTCTTGGACACTTACTGTTTTGGAGCTTGTATTTGCATCCCCCGCTGAGTCGAGCGTACTCGAAACCGCACTTTGCGCCGATACAACGCTCTCGGAAGAAGTATCGCTTGTTATGCCAATAAAATCGCCAACCTTACCGACGAAAAAAAGCACGACAAACACGATAAAAACTATCGCCGCGATTACATAAGCGAATCGCTTCATATTCTTTTGTGATTTTTCGCTCATAATTTGACCTCAGCTTTGCTTTTTCATTGTAAGAGAAATCCTGCCGCGCTTTTCATCGACATCAAGTACCCAAACTTTAATTACCTCGCCAACCTTGAGAACCTCAAGCGGGTGCTTGATACGGCGTTCGCTCATCTGCGAAATGTGAACAAGTCCGTCCTCGTGAACGCCCACGTCCACGAACGCGCCGAAATCCACAATATTGCGGACTGTACCCATAAGCTCCATACCGGGCTTTAAGTCTTTAAGCTCCATAACGTCGCCGCTGCGCATCAAAGGAGCCGGAAGCTCATCGCGCGGGTCGCGACCCGGTTTTTCAAGTTCTTTAACGATATCTTGAAGCGTGGGTAGTCCCGCGCCCGTTTCCTCGGCGATATTTTTAAGACCCACTCCGTTTACTTTTGCGCGAACCACCTCTCCCCTGCCAAGTTCTTCGGGAGAAATATTGCACTTTTCAAGAAGCGTTTTTGCGGCTTTATAGCTCTCGGGATGAATACCCGTATTATCCAAAGGATTTTTTCCGCCCGGAACTCTCAAAAAGCCCGCGCATTGCTCAAACGCCTTTGCGCCGAGCTTCGCAACTTTCATAAGCTGCTTGCGGTCGGTAAACGCGCCGTTTTCCTCGCGGTAAGCGACAATATTCTTAGCAACGGCGCTGTTTATCCCCGAGATGTAGGACAAAAGCGAGTAAGACGCGGTGTTCAGGTCTACGCCGACAGAGTTTACGCAGTCCTCGACCACGCCTTTCAGAGCCTCGTCCATACGCGCTTTGGGCATATCGTGCTGATACTGCCCAACGCCTATTGCTTTCGGGTCAATTTTGACAAGCTCCGCGAGCGGGTCTTGAAGCCGTCTTGCGATAGATACTGCCGAACGCAGACTAACGTCGTACTCCGGAAATTCCTCCGCAGCAAGTTTAGAAGCGGAATAAACAGACGCGCCCGCCTCGGACACCACCATATAAGCCACTTTTTCGGGAATGCTCTTGATGACCTCGGCAGTGAACTGTTCCGTTTCGCGTGAGGCTGTGCCGTTGCCTATCGCTATCGTGGAAACGTGGTGCTTTTCAATCGCCCGCGTCACAACTTGCTTTGCGCGTTCTTTCTCACCCTGAGAGCGCGTTATGTAGATTATAAAAGTATCAAGAACTTTTCCCGTACTGTCAACGACCGCGCATTTACAGCCGTGAGCATAACCCGGATCAAGACCGAGAGTTACCGTATCTTTAACGGGCGGCGCCATAAGCAGCTGACGAAGATTAGAAGCAAAAACCTTTATAGCGCCCTCTTGAGCATTCGCCGAAAGTTCCGCGCGCACCTCGCGTTCGACGGATGGGAAAATTAAGCGTTTAAAGCTGTCCTCACAAGCAGCGCGGACGATTTTTCCGCACTCGCTGTTGTTTTCTGTGAACTCACGCACGCACATACTTTCGCCCTCGCCCTCAGGCAGCGTTACCGCAACTTTTAGCTGTTCCTCTTTCTCTCCACGGTCGAGCGCCAAAGTCTGATGTCCCGCAAGGCGGTTCACCGCGCCGCTGAACTCAAAATAGTTCTTGTAAACCTCGTTGGAATCCTCCGCGGCGGCTGTTGAACTTATCGTACCCCGACGGAAGATCAGGTCGCGTAGTTTTTTACGCAGCTCCGCGCTGTCAGACAAGTCCTCGGCGATAATATCCATTGCGCCTTGAAGCGCGTCCTGAGCCGTCGAAACGCCTTTTTCCTCATTTATGAACGCCGCTGCTTCGTCCTCGGGAACGGTATCGAATTTTTGTTCCCGCAATTTCGCCGCGAGCGGCTCCAAGCCTTTCTCTCGTGCCACGGATCCACGAGTTTTGCGCTTGGGTTTAAACGGACGATAAATGTCCTCCACCTCGACGAGCGTCATTGCCTTTTCGATGGAAGCCGCTATCTCGTCTGTCATTTTTTCCTGTTCCGTAATGGAAGCCAATATTTCCTCTTTGCGCTTTTGCAGACTGCGCAGATATGTCAGCCTGTCGGACAACTCTCGCAGCACCGTGTCGTCCAGTGAGCCTGTCTGCTCCTTACGGTAGCGCGCTATAAACGGAATCGTTTTGTCGTCGTCTATAAGAGCTATTGTATTGTCTACCTGCTCCTGCCGCAAATTAAATTCTTTTGCAAGGGTCTCGTTGATATTCATTTTTGCACCTCATTGGAAACTTTATCCTTTTCTTTGTCTTTAATATTATAACACAAAAAAAGCATTTTTGCAATATGCTTTTCCATTGGAAAATGTTTATAAATTTTATTGACAAATACTTTCAAAAATGTTATAATATTAGAAAATATGTACTTTTTAATACTTTTCTAAAAAGGAGAATAGTATGAACAAGTTTTTTAAAAAGTCTGCGGCGCTTGTTTTGGTATCTGTATTGCTGACAACCGGCTGCTCGGGAAAAAAAGAAGCGGCGGTTTCGGATTCGTCCGAAACGTCTGAAGATATCGGATTTAACAGCGAAAATTTGTCGAATTCGTCAAATTCTGTCTCAAGCGTTTCCGACTCGGATTTAAACAGTGAAAGCAGTTCGGACAGCAGCGATGCGTCAAGCAATATAGAAAGTTCTGAAACTGCAAGTTCAGAGAACTCGGCAAGCTCCTCCGACGGGGAAATAGTCAGCACAGATAACGATGAGGGCGATACAAACAACGACGACACGAACAACGGCGGCAGTTTCGACAACGACGACACGAACAATGGCGGCACTCCCGATAACGGCGATATGAACAACGGCGGTAATCCCGACAACGACGATACGAGCAACGGCGGTAATCCCGACAACAACAATACGAACAACGGCGGCACTACCGACAACAACGATACAAACAACAACAACGGCAACAACGACAACAATAACAACAACAAATAAAACAGCGAAGGCGGCGACGACGACGATGACAACAACAACAAAAACAACAACAACAACGACAACAACAACAACAACAACAAGGACGATGACGACAACGACAATGACGAC
>CANRFR010000160.1 GCA_947629945.1 uncultured Clostridia bacterium
ATTTGTGCAAGATGACGGAAAATATGCAAGCAAGCGGACGGCAAAGCGCGAAGCGCGGTCTTTGTGCGGTGTTGCCTATAGAAATCGATTAAAAAAACGATTGATTTTTCCCGCGGTTTATGATATAATTATTTCGGCGGGAATTTCCCGCTGAAAGGTGGCAGTTTATATGTACAAAAGAATTTTATCAATTCAGGACATTTCATGTGTGGGACAATGTTCGCTGACCGTGGCTTTACCAATTTTGAGCGCGGCGGGTCTGGAAACGGCTATTTTGCCGAGCGCGGTGCTCTCTAATCACACGGGAGGATTTTCGGGTTGGACGTTCACGGATCTCACCGAGGATATGCCCAAAATCCGCGAACGCTGGGAGACCGAGAAAATTGAGTTCGAAGCGGTTTACACGGGCTATCTCGGCAGCGCAAAACAAATCGATTACGTAAAGGACATCGTGAAAAGCCGCTTGGTAAAGGGCGGAAAGTTCATTGCCGACCCCGCTATGGCGGACAACGGCAAGCTCTATCCCGGCTTTGACGAGGCATTCGTGAATGAAATGAAAAAGCTGTGCTTCTCGGCGGACATCATTCTTCCGAACGTCACCGAAGCGGCTCTGCTTACCGATACAGAATACAAAGAAACCTACGATAAGTCCTATACCGACGAGCTTACGGACAAGCTGCTGAAAAGCGGCGCGAAAACCATCATCTTCACGGGTATCAGCTACAAGCCCGAGACTACCGGAGTTCTTGTTGTCGAGAACGGCAATCAGCAATACTACGAGCACAAAAAGATAGCGGGCGGCTGCCACGGCACGGGCGACGTTTACGCGTCGGCGTTCGTGGGCGCGTTGGAAAACGACTTTTCCGCGTTTGAATCGGCGAGGATCGCCGCAGACTACACCGTTGAGTGTATTGAAAAAACGCAGTGCGACTCGTCGCACTGGTATGGCGTCAAATTCGAGACTGCGATACCATCGTTTATCAAGGCACTGAAGCTTTCGTAATCCTAATCCTCCGTTTATCGGGGGATTTTTTTTTCGCTTTTTTATTGGAGCGTCGATTTACTCTAAAAAATGCACAAATATAACGGCGTTTTTTCATATCCCCCAATTTAACGGTGTTGTTGATTTGTACAATTTGACGAAGCATTATTGACTTTTAAAGTAATTTGTGATATAATTTAATTATCGCGCAATTGGAGGTGTCATCATGAACTATTTTATGGGTGTGCCCGAGGATATGATACAAAGCGGTATAGCGGAGTTATATGAGGACGATGACGATTCTTTGGCTGCCGCAATAGAAAAATACAACGACTATGAAGCAAACTGCCGCATAGATTATAAAAAGTCGGAAAGGATTGTTGTACGGTATTGTATTATCACACCTATTCTTGTGATTTTGTTAACTATAATCAACGCAGCGTACATTTTCGGCAGTAATAACCGCATTATTCCGGCGGTTTTTTTTTACGTTGCTTGGCTTATCACTTTTATAGTGTTTGGGATACTCAAACGAAATTTATTGTTAAGTTCGCTGTTTACCATACCGCTGATATATCTGGATTGGATGTTTCTGGCAGTCGTTGCCATCGATGCGATGATCGCTTTTCTTTACGAGAAAATCGACAAACCCTTGCGTGACAACCCCACCTACCCGCAATTCCGCACAATAGACATCAAATACCGCCGAGGAAAGCGTTCCGAATATCACAACCCTATGGAAAGACTGTAAAAAACGGCTTCGAGCGTTAATGCCCGAAGCCGCTGTTTTATTTGTTTACGCGAAAATTACTTGTTCCAATCGTAGAGCTTGCGGATCTCCGCGCCTACCTTTTCGAGCTGGTGCTCAGCCTCGATACGGCGGCAAGCGTTGAAGTGCAGTCTGCCGGTCTTGTTCTCGTTGATCCACTTAGCGGCGAACGTGCCGTCCTGAATCTCTGTGAGAACTTTCTTCATCTCTTTCTTGGTCTCCTCGGTGATAAGACGCTTGCCTGTCTCGTAATCGCCGAACTCCGCGGTATCGGATATAGAGTATCTCATCATAGCGAAGCCGCCCTTGTAGATAAGGTCAACGATGAGCTTCATCTCGTGAATGCACTCAAAGTACGCGTTTTGAGGATCGTAACCCGCCTCAACGAGAGTTTCAAAGCCGGCTTTCATCAAAGCGGTAACGCCGCCGCAAAGAACTGCCTGCTCGCCGAAGAGGTCGGTCTCGGTCTCCATCTTGAAAGTAGTCTCAAGAACGCCCGCGCGTGCGCCGCCAATACCCGCAGCATAAGCGAGACCCGTGTCAAGCGCTCTGCCGGTAGCGTCCTGATGTACAGCAACCAAGCAAGGAACGCCCTTGCCCTCAACGTACTCGGAACGAACGGTGTGTCCCGGACCCTTAGGCGCGATCATAATTACATCAACGTCAGCGGGAGGAACGATAAGTCCGAAATGAATGTTGAAGCCGTGGGCAAACATCAAGGTCTTGCCCGCAGTAAGGTTCGGCTGAATGGACTCCTGATAAAGAGCCTGCTGCTTCTCGTCGTTAATGAGGATCATAATGATATCGGCAGCCTTTGCCGCGTCTGCCGCCGTCATAACCTTAAGACCCGCTTCCTCTGCCTTTTTCCAGCTCTTGGAACCGTTGTAAAGACCAACTACAACGTTTACGCCGCTGTCCTTGAGGTTAAGCGCGTGTGCGTGACCCTGTGAGCCGTAACCGATAATAGCGACCGTCTTGCCGTCCAAAGCGGACAGATTGCAGTCTTCGGAATGATACATCTTTGCCATAATAATTATCTCCTTTTGATAATATAATATATTGCAACGCCGGCAACGGTATTGTTACCGTCTGTTGTGTACTGAAACTATAAGTTGTCAGCCTTTCAGCGAAACAGCCTGTTCGCCCTTTTGAAGCGCTATGGTGCCCGTGCGGACAATCTCCTTTATGCCGTAGGGACGGAGCAGTTCCTCGAAATTGTTAAGGTTCTGCGCGTTGTCGGAGATCTCTATCGTCACGGAATTTGCCGAGATATCGGAAATTTTTCCCCGCGACAATTCGCAAATACTGATAATCTCGGGACGCTGCTTCGGCGTGCAGCTCACCTTTATCAGAATAAGCTCGCGGCTTACCATACTTTCGGGAGACAGCGTTTTTACCTTAATAACGTCAATAAGCTTATTAAGTTGCTTTTCTATCTGCTCCAATGTGTACTTACTGCCGTCCGCAACTATAGTAATGCGCGAAACGTTTACGTCGTCGGTAACGCCAACGGCAAGACTGTCTATATTGAAGCCGCGCCGCGCAAACAGACCCGCCACGCGCGCCAAAACGCCCGCGTGGTTTTCTACTAAAACGGAAATCGTATGTTTCATAATCAGTAACCTCCGTTTACAGTATCGTTTTTTCGTGCTCGGGAACTGCCACTTCAAGCAAAAACGGCTTGTCCGACTTGATAAGCGCCTCTATACCCTCAATCGCACTCTGTTCGCTGTCAGCCAATTTATGCGGTATCCCGTAAGCCTCGGCTATCTTGCAGAAATCGGGACTGCCATCCAACGAAACCGCTATAAGGCGGCTGTCGTAGCTCTTTTCCTGAACCTCGCGCACCATTCCCAAAAAACGGTTGCGGATAACGATTATCTTAATGTTTATGCCGTGCTGTATCGCGGTTGCAATTTCGTTAAACTCCATTTGGAACGAACCGTCGCCGCATACCGCTACGACCTCGAGCGACGGATCGGCGGTCTTTGCGCCGATAGCCGCGGGTACCGAATAACCCATTGTGCCCATTCCTCCCGAAGTGAGGAAACGCCCGTCCTTAAGCGAGATGTTCGCCGCCGTCCAAATCTGATTTTGTCCCACGTCCGCAACCACCACGGAACGCTCGGGAAGATACTTGTCCAACGTCTGAATAAACCATTTCGGGTTGACATAACCGTCCGCTTCGGGCTTTGGGTCTTTCTCAACGCGGTTTTTGTCAAGCTCTTGACGCCAATCCGAATGGGTCAGCGGCTCGTCAAAGTTGTCGACCTGCTCCAAAAGCTGTTCAAGAACCAACGTAATATCGCCGACAATCGGTACATTCGCTTCGATATTTTTACCTATCTCGGCGGGGTCTATATCAATATGTACAACGGTAAAATCCTTACGGTTCTCCATAGCCGACATCGCTCTGTCGCCAACTCTGGCGCCCAGCAAAAACAGAGCGTCGCAAGAATTCACAGCAATATTTGCAGCCTTTTTTCCGTGCATACCTATCATTCCGTAGTAGAGCGGGCTGTCGGACGGCATTGCGCCCAATCCCATCATAGTTGACACAACGGGAATGTCGCAGCGCTCGGAAAACTCGCGCATAAGCTGTACGCCGCTGCCCGTGAAAAGACCTCCGCCCGCGCAGATAAGCGGCTTTTTCGATTCTTTAAGAACATTTATCGCACGCTTAATCTGATAACCGTTGCCCTTGGTGCTCGGACGATAAGAGCGGATGTCCACCGTTTCGGGATATTCGAAATCTATCTCGGCTTTCTGAACATCAAACGGCACATCAATTAGCACAGGACCGCGTCTGCCTGTTCCCGCTATGTAGAACGCCTTTTTGAAAACATCGGCTGTGTCCTGCGGCTTCTTTAGCAAGTAGCTGTGCTTCACGAACGGCTCCGCAGAGCCTGTAATGTCTGCTTCTTGGAAAACGTCTCGACCTATTTGCTCGGAATCCACCTGACCGGTAATGATTACCATGGGCACGGAGTCCATATACGCGGTCGCGATAGCGGTTATAAGGTTCAGCGCCCCCGGACCGCTTGTAGCCACGCATACCGCGGGTTTTCCCGTGATACGCGCAAAGCCGCTTGCCGCGTGGCCTGCGTTAACCTCATGGCGCACCAAAATATGACGTATATCGGATTTATATAATTCATCGTAAAACGGACAGATCGCCGCGCCGGGATAGCCGAAGATATCGGTGATACCCTCCGCTTTCAGACACTCTGTCATCGCGCGCGCGACTGTCATACGTACGCTTGCCAAATTCAACATTCCCTTCAAAAATACTCACACATTTAATTATATCAAAAAAAAACTCGCTTGTCAACTGTATTTAGCGGAAAATTTGCA
>CANRFR010000161.1 GCA_947629945.1 uncultured Clostridia bacterium
GTCGAGAAAAAGGAAAATGTCTGCTCACGATGATCCTTTGCAAGTATGATCTTATGCTTGTTATGATGGTTTTTCGTTTCTCGGTTGGAGAGTGTATAAGTCCGATGAGCAGGTATGTTTGATACCAACGGACAAAAACATCACTTCATTGCTTGAAAAAATCGGGGAAATATTGAAAGGAGATTTCACCCGTTCTTACAAGGTAACTTGTGAGAAATTAAACTCGCTTATACGAGGGTGGTTTAACTACTATGTAAATATTGCTGTTAAACAGTCCCTCTATGGCGTTGAGTATGAGGTGTGTCGTCTGGTACACAGCTTGACAGCGGACAAACGGGTCGTAGATTTTGTCCAAAATCTGTTTAAGGATTTGGATAAGAAGTACACCAATTAAGAAAGGGGTGAACAATATGGATAATTACTTTGAGCAAAGCATTAGTCCTATAGAGTTGTTAGGGTATGCCAAAAATAACATAGTTGATGTTCAAGAACAGCAAAATTTACCGTATCAGGTGAAGAACTATCTATTTGCGGCGTATCAGCTTTTAACACTTGCTCAAGAATACCTTTATAGCCAATAAAGGTATTCTACACAAGGAAAATGCTGAAAAATGAAAAAGCCATTGAAATTGTCGAAAGGCAGTTTCAATGGCTTAATTTTTGCCATTTTTTTACTCTCACATATATTAAAGGTTTTGGGGCGTTTTTACTGTTCTCTTGGGTTCTGCAAGGCGGAAATCATAGTGCAGGGTAATCTTAGGGTATTTCAAATAAAGCCGTAAAACCCTAAAGATTTTCGTCATTTTCAATACCGAGAAGTATATCCACGGCTTTCTGTAAATCCTCTTTGGCGCGGTATGCCCGAATGAGCGTTGCGTAAGAAACGCAAACTGCTTCTTGGAATATCTGCGTAACGTTGGTTTTTTGTGAGCGCGTGATGAAAGTCGCGTCCACGCCCTTTACGCTGTCCGCTTCGGAAATCGCGGGCTGACTCGGCTCTTCAAGCGCGTAGTCCGGCGACGTTGCGAACTCCGCCGACTTCGTATAAAGCGGCGCGCCGATTGCGTTCAAAAACGGCGTTTCGATATTGCTCTTAGTGTAAAGCGCTCCCGAATAATTGGGACACGCAAAACTCATAGCAATGCTTGTGTTGGTATCCGGCATAATATTTACCTCCTGATTTTAATTATTTAAATTTAAAATTTGTGAACCGCTTGATTTAAATTTAAAATTTGCGAACCGCTCGGCTCCGCCTCGCTAGCCGAGCGACATTTGCATTCGTTCGCTTCGCTTACTGCGGCAAACGCCACTCGCTTTCGCAAATTTTATGCGCCGCCGTAACGGTGCTTAAACTTTAGTGCCTTGCTCCGACGCGCTTGTCATAGCGTCCATACTCTTAATCATTCCGAGCATATCGTTATTTTTCCGCGCGTTGGCAAACTGTTCTTTCAGACTGTCCGCCGTATTCGACGATACGGTCCCGCCCGCGGGCGGCGGAGTTTGCATAAGCTCCTGTTTTGCCGCTGCCGCAGCTTTTGCCGACGTTGATGTGAGCATCTTCACAAGCGCGTCGGCGAAATTCAAAGTCTGTTCCTCGTTGTCGGAGACGAACCCGTCCAAAATAGGCGAATAATCTTTCTCTGTCAAGCCTAAGGGCGCGAACTTAGCCGCCGCCTTTGTGCGGTTCAGCAGCCGCAGATTATCTGCTTTCGCCTTGTTCGCCTCCTCGATAAGCTTGTTTAACTTCTCCTCCTGCGAGAGCTTTTCACGCTCCGCAGCGTCGAACTTGTCAGCTTTTTCCTTGAGCGCCTTGTTGTCGTCCTTAAGCCTGTTCAGCTCATTGTGGTGCGAACTCAACAGACTTGAAATCTGCTCGTCGGTCGCTTCGGGAAACAGTTTCTTGATGTCGTCTCTTGTCATACTTTTACCTCCTAACACTGTTTATCGGACAGCTCCGAAATAAAAAAAGAGCCAACGCTCCCACGATTATCCCGTGGGAATGTTGGCTCAAAGGCTCTTGATAAGCTATTTACTTGTATATATTATAACACGGATTTTGGGGGTTGTCAAGGGGATTTTGCGAGTGAAAGCAAAAAAAATTTCCGAAGAGAAGAACAGCACCTTGTTTTTATGCAAGGTGCTTAAACGCTTATTTATACGGCTTTTTTCTCGGAATTTTTTTCTTTCTCGCGCTCTTCCATTAAGCGCTGATATTTTTCGTCAAGTGCTTTTTCCATAGCCGCTATTTCCTCCGGGTCGGTCGTATCTAAATTGCCGAACAAAAACTCTTCTTTCATAGAATTACCTCCTTGACAAAAGCGTTATGCCAAACTTATTTCCCGCTTTAATGAAACGTTTTACAATTTCCGCATCCTGTTCCTCGGTCAAGGATGTATGCCCATATTCTGAACGAATGCGTTTTAGAAAATCAAAAGCTGCAGCTAAATTATAATTTTCGGTCTTTTGCAGAACTTCTGTATAGCCCGAATTTGTAACCACTGTAATACCGCCAAGATTTTCATTCAAAAGGAGAACGCCCAAATCCGAATACGAAAATGATTTTGTTGACGGATGATTATGTAAGAGATATAGTTCACCAATAGATGAATTTCTATACATATCTCTTGCAATAGGATTTTCAAAAATATCAACATTTGATACTCCGCCAACCGCTTTCTCATAGCCCATTGTTTTCGGGTCGAACAAAAATGCGACCTCGTTACTGTCGTTCCTCTCTTTTGCCAAGCGCAAAAGTTCTTGATGAAGCTCCTTGAACTTTGCGTTTTGCTCGTCCGAAAAACCGGGAATTAAAGGCGGATTTGCCTTTGATATTGCAATATCAGTAATCTCAATTTTCTTATCACGGGTTTTAGCTTGCTCCACTCTACCACTTCCTGTTTTTATTATATCACGTCTATCCGAATTTGTCAATACCTTTCCGTCATCAAATTCCAAAACGCACCGGCAGTTGACGACTTCCCCTGCGGGCGCTCCGAGCGAGCTGTCGTTCGGGAACATCATCTGATACCCGCCCACCGTAAACGGCATATCCAGCGGCACTCGCTGCCCGTTCGCGGCTTTATGTGAGGGTCTTACTTTAGCGTCGCCGAACGTTTTCCACGTCTTGAACCGCTTGCCTTGCCGATATGCCGCGTCCATTGCCGCGAGATTGCACACCGCGTTGACTTCGGTGCGCGTGACCGCCGCCGCGTGGCTCTCGGAAAACGCGAGGTTCGGTTCTCTTTGAGCGGTCTGCGTTATCCACAGCGCGAAATCGTATGCTCTGCGGCGCTTCCAAGTCTCCGCGCCCGAAAACGGTTCGCCGCCGCCAGTGCCCGCCGCGTTTATGTAAGCGGAATAGTACTTGTCGAAAATCGACAGGTACGCTTTTTTCAGCGACATCACCGCCGCAGCGAGCAGTATATCCTTGCGGTGCTTGTCCGTTTTCTCGTTGGCAATTATCGTGTGAACGGTATCGTAATATTTGCCGACAATCTCATAAAATGCCGCCGCCATAACGATACGCATTTTCTTTTCGGCAGTGGACAGCTCCATTTCTCCGTAATAGAGGATATTCAGCCGATCAACGCTCGCTAAGCTCGACATCACCTTCACCGCCTAATTTGTTCATGATTGCCGCAAAATCACTGTCCGGGTTGACCGCGTTAGCGGCTGACTGTTCTTCCGTCACTTCCCACTTTTTCAGATACTCTGCGCTGTCAAGGAACACCTGTTCGGGGTCGCTGTACAAGCCGCAGTTCGCTATCGCTATGCGCGGATGAATTCCCGCCTCAAGCTGATTTTGAAGTCCTTGCGTTTTGGTAAGAAGATTGTCGGTCTTGTTTCGGGTAAACTTGATTTCGATATCGCCGAGCGAAAGACTTCTAATCGCCATGTCACTCTGTAACGCGCGTAAAGCGTAACTCAAAAAACGCTTTTCGGCGGCTTTAAATTCGTGCTCCATAGACTTCGCCGCGCTCTCCGCCATAGTCCACCCTTGCCCGATAACGAGAGCCTGTCCCGTGTTGCCGCCCGCCGAAGCCTTGCAGTCTGGGACGGCAGCTATCGTCAACATTCGCTCGTAGATGTAATCCACAAAAGTCTGCGACTGCTGTTGGTCGAGAGTAGTCTGCAAAAGCTGAATATTCGCGGGCATATTGTTGGAAGATTTTGTACAGATACCGCCTTTTTCACGAGGCGCCGTAAATTGCTCGTCGTCCACCTCACAGTTGTTGAACCAAATAAACGACTGTATAAGCTGTTCCACGCCGTCCATACGGTTGGAGGACATATTGTTGAGCGCGTCGATGAGCGGCAGAACCGTTTCAAAACAACCCTGTCTTGTCGGAGTGAGCCGATACTCCACAACGGGAATACCTGTGGCGAACTCGCGGCTGTCGGCTATCTTGTTGAGATTTTCGACTACCCAATAACGGTTTTTGCTCCACACGGAATAAATCCGTTTACCGTTCAAATCTTCGGAATATGAACACGCTAAAATCGGCTCTTTTTTGTAGTCGTTGGAGTACGCCACGAACGTATTCCGAGGGTCGCAAACGTAGATATGAAGCCGATTTTGCTCCAACAAAGTCATTCGGTAAGCAACGCCGAAAATGTAAAACCACTCCGCAAGTTCGCGGTCCTTGGACGCTTTATCCTATTGCTACAACCGCTTTTTCAATTTTATATTCCAAAGACTTCGGAAACCTCAGCAAACTCCACTTCAATCACATCTGATGAACGTGTTCCGGAGAGCGTTTGCGATGATCATCAAGACACATTGACAGAGCCGAATCAATCGACAAATCCTTCTTTCGTGATAAGCTCATCTTCAACGACAAGGGAACCACAATCGACTGCTTCAACGGAGCAATCTTCCGTAAACGCACCACAGTCATCAAGCGAATCAACAAGTTCTCAAATCACTTCGCTGGAAAAGTCGGACACATCTTCATCATCGTCAAGCGAAACGATTATTTCGACGATACCGCCGCAGTCCGAGACGGAGCCTGTCGGTGCTAAGGAAACACTGATTTAATCTTGCAAAAAAGGAAAAGAAGTGGTATAATAAAAAGGAAGGGGTTGTGAAAAATGA
>CANRFR010000162.1 GCA_947629945.1 uncultured Clostridia bacterium
GACGGGCTGACGCCCGTCAAGGAAAATTTGTGCAAGATGACGGAAAATATGCAAGCAAGATGTGCACATCCGATTTAATCAGGGCTTCCCTAAGGAAGCCCTGATTTTGGTAAGGGAAAAAATGGGACGACAAATAAATTACTATATGGAGCACGAGAGCTTTTTGCAAGTTGCACAATTGGCTTTGGACGGCGGCTGCGAGATAATTAAGGAGAATTTGGACGTTCGTCCGACAACGGTTATTCGTACGCGTGATATTTCGATGATAAAGCCTGATGATTGGCATTTTTGGTTTTACGTTCCCGAGGCGGGGGAGTTTGCGGTCAAAACATACGATTGCGGCGAACGAGCCGAGCACAGCTTCAGCGAAAGCGGCAATGCTCTTATTGAAGCGGGAGTTTCGCTTGTTCTTGATGATGAAAAGGAAATAAGAAGAGCACGTTTGTATGTTCAGTCGGGTTATTATGACAGCGGCGGAGTTTGGATTCCGCGCCCGAAATGCGTTGACGCGGTCTATAATAAGTTGGTGCGGCGGGTAAAGAAGCTGACGACCTACGACGGATTTTATTACGTCACGGAGCATTGCCAAAAGCTGTTTGACGAGGGATATAAAAAGAGGTAAATTATGGAATTTTTTGAGTTTTCGGATAAAATAAAAACGGCGGCGGACAAGGCTATGGAGCTGATAAAACCGCAGTTCGCGGAGCTTGACAGGCTTGCCGAGCATAACGGTCAGCGCGTTTTAAAGGCGTTTATCGACAACAGGGTGAGCGAAATGCACCTCAAAGGAACAACGGGCTATGGATACAACGACGACGGCAGAGACAAGCTCGACGCGGTTTTCGCACAGGTACTCGGCGCGGAGGACGCTTTGGTGCGCTTTAATTTCGTGAACGGAACTCACGCGCTCACCACTGCGCTTTTTGGAATTTTGCGCCCCGGTGACACTCTGTTGTCCGTTACGGGAATGCCGTACGATACTATGCAAGGGGTGATACTCGGCGAGGGGTGCGGTTCTTTGCGGGATTTCGGTGTGAACTTCGGAATGGTGCCGCTGTTTGACGACGGAACTCCCGATTATTCGGAGATAACCAAACGCGCCCCCGAAGCTAAGGTCGCTTATATCCAGCGTTCGCGGGGGTACTCACTGCGACCGTCGTTCGATATCGCAACGATTGAGAAGATTGTAAAAGCAATACGCGGCGGCAATAAGGATTGTATAATTATGGTGGATAACTGCTACGGAGAGCTTGTTGAGGAGCGCGAGCCTACAGCGGTCGGCGCGGACTTGATAGTCGGCAGTCTTATCAAGAATTTGGGCGGCGGCATTGCAGAAACGGGCGGCTACATAGCGGGCAGAGCCGATTTGATAGAACAGTGCTCGTATCGTTTGACGTGCCCCGGTGCGGGAAAAGAGGTCGGGTGTACGCTGAACCAGAACCGAGGTCTGTATATGGGATTGTTCCACGCGCCCGAGGCGGTCTGCGCGGCTCTGAAAACAAGCGTGTTCGCGGCGGCGTTTTTTGAAAGTTTGGGCTATGAAGCTTTCCCGAAGTATAACGAAGAGCGCACGGACATCATCGCCGCGCTGAAGCTCGGAACTCCCGAAAAACTTATCGCGTTTTGCGAGGGAATACAGAGCGGTTCGCCTATCGACAGCTCCGCTGCGCCCGAGCCTTGGGAAATGCCCGGTTATGCGTGCCGAGTGATTATGGCGGCGGGAGCGTTCACTATGGGAGCGTCTATTGAACTTTCCGCAGACGCGCCTTTAAGAGAGCCGTTCGCCGTGTGGTTACAGGGCGGACTTACATTCCCAACAGGCAAAGCGGGCATTATGCTGGCGGCTCGGCGAATGGAGGAGAAAGGCTTGCTATGAATAAGACGAAGCGGTTTATGTACGTCGCGGCGGGCGGCAGCTTGGCTTTGATGTTCCTGTTCTTCGTGCTTATGGTGAATACCGCCGAGAATGATTATATGACGCTTGGCGTAACGTTTATGACGATTTGCTATCACTTTACGATACGGCTTTTTATCGGAAATTATATGCGAAAACTGCCGCTTTCCCGCTTTAACCCCGAGACATGGCGGTTTCGCGAGCGCCGTTTTGAGCGGGTGCTCTATAAAATTCTGCACGTTCACAAGTGGAAAAAGTTCATTCCAAGCTACGACGACAGCGAGTTCTCGTTCAAAAATCAGACGTTCTGCGACGTTGCACGCGTTACCTGCCGCGCGGAGACCGTACATGGTCTGTGCGTTTTGGCAAGTCTTGTCACGATTTGTTTTTCTACGTGGTTCGGGGCTTTTCTCGTTTTTTTGATAACCGGAATACTCGGCGCGCTTGTTGATTTGGTGTGCATAATTGTTCAGAGATACAACCGTCCGCGGCTGTTGAGGGCAATGAACAGAGAAAGGACTATAAAATGATAAAAAGTATGACAGGCTTCGGCAGAGGTCATCAGGTGCTCGGCGGCAGAGACATAACCGTGGAAATACGTTCGGTAAACCACCGTTACTATGAGTTTTCAAGCCGTTTGCCGCGCGTTTATTCGTTTGCCGAGGATAAGCTTAAAACGCTGCTTCAGGGAAAGATCTCGCGAGGTAAAGTCGAGGTCTCGGTGCTGGTGCAGAACATCACGGCGCTCTCCGAAAAGATAACGGCGAACAAAGAGGTGATTTCGGAATATGTTTCGGCTCTGCGCGAGATAAAGGACGAGTTATCTCTTTCCGACGATCTTTCTCTGTCCGCGATAATGCGTATTCCCGACGCATTCACCGTCGTTAAAGAGGAAGCCGACGAGGAACAGATGTGGCTCGATTTGAAAGCGGTAGCCGAGGAAGCTCTGGATAACTTCATCAAAATGCGCGAGACCGAGGGTGAGCGTATGAGAGCCGATATCGCGGAACGTTTGAATACCATTGAAAAGAACGTCGAGTTTATCGAGAGCCGTTCTCCCATTATCGTTGAGAGCTACAGAAAGCGGCTTTACGACAAGATGTGCGAGGTTCTGGACGGCAAAGGGATAGACGAAAACCGCATACTTCTCGAGGCGGGGATATTCTCCGAAAAAACCGCCGTCGACGAGGAGACGGTGCGCTTGCGTTCGCATATCGCGCAATTCCGCGAAATGCTTCAAAGCGCCGAGCCTATAGGCAGAAAGCTCGACTTTTTAGTTCAGGAAATGAACCGCGAGACCAACACGATAGGCTCTAAGGTTCAGGACGTTGAGGTGACGAAAATCGTCGTCGACCAGAAAAGTGAGATAGAAAAAATCCGCGAACAAATTCAGAACATCGAGTGAGGTGAAATATGCTGTTACCACAAGAAGTTATTGACAGCCGTCTGCTTGACGCGTACTCCGATACCGACCCGGAACTGCTGGCGGCGGTGGAGGATTACAACGGGAAAATGGTGCGGTCGCAGAGTTTTAAGCGAAAGCTCAGGTGGCTTGAAAACATATTTTTGGCGGCGAATATCGGTATACTGATAATTTTCGGTATGATGCCGAAGGGCGTTTATTTTTTGATACACGACCCACGAATAATTTGGCTTGAAAACTCCTGCGCCATTGCGTTTATCGTTGCTTTTATCATATTCGGGCTGTGGAAAAGAATACCCGTTGCGGTTACGGCGGCGTCCGTTTTGCTGATATTCTCCGATGCTCGATATTTTATACTTGTAGGCGTTGATGTGGTCTTTACTGTTTTTATAATGAAAAACCGCGCCGCTATGCGAAATATGGACGGATATCCGAATTTCTACCGTATACACGTTGAAAAGCACAGAGAGAAAACTCCGAAAAATCCCGAAAAAGGGGTTGACAAATCCGACCAAAAGTAATATAATGAAATTAGCGCAGATCAAGCGTTGGTCTGCCGAATAAATCTGTTTCGGGGCGGGGTGAAATTCCCCACCGGCGGAGATAGTCCGCGAGCCGCGAGAGCGGTTGAATCGGTGAAATTCCGATACCGACGGTATAGTCCGGATGAAAGAATCAGAGCAAATATCCAATAAATATTTGTACGCCCCTTTGTAGCCGTTCGGCGGTTATAAAGGGGTTTTCCGATTTCCCCCGAGGAAAGGGAATTACTATGGAAAATGTAAAAACTGCAAAGAGATTTGATGTGCGGAGGCTGGTGTTCACGGCGCTTATGGGCGCGCTGTCAATCGTGTGCGCGGAGCTTTTGAAGTTCACTGTGCCCGTGATGCCGAAATTTATCAAGTTTGACTTCTCGGACGTGCCCGCTATGTTGGCAAGTTTAACGATGGGTCCCGTTTCGGGAGTGTTCGTGTGCGTGCTAAAGAACCTTTGGGGCTGTCTTACAAGCTCTACGGGGTGTGTGGGCGAACTTCAAAATCTTGTTTTAAGCGTGGCGCTGGTGTTCCCCGCGGGCATTTTGACGCACAAAAACGGAAGCGTCAAGCGCGCGGTGACAGGTTCGCTGCTGGGGGCGGCGGCAATGGCGGCGATTAGTTTCCCCGCAAACCTCTTCATAATGTACCCGATTTATGCACAGGTGTTCAAAACGCCTATGGAGGGTATTATCGGAATGTACAAGGCTATTCTCCCGAGCGTTGAGACCTTGCCGCAGTGTCTGCTTATCTTCAACGTGCCGTTCACGCTCGTTAAGGGTTTGATTGCGGGTATTTTCTCCGTGGTTTTGTACAAAAAGTTAAGACCGGTTTTTTCCAACCTCTACCGCGAATGACCGCCTACGGCGGTCACCCTCACACAATAAGCTTTGCGCGAGTGACTGCTACGCAGTCACCCTCACACAATAGGCTTTGCGGGCAAAGCCCGCAATTTGCGCTCCGCGCAAACCGCCTATTGTGTGGACGTGGTCGCGCCGCCGTTATGTTCTGCCAGTTCGAATTCCCCTCAAAGAGTGAACAATCCAAAGTTTCCCAAAGAGTGGCAGAATTCATTTCAAGAACCCCAAAGAGTGAACAATCCAAAGCGCCCCAAAGAGCGACGAGGGGGAGAGGGGCGAGGGAGAGGGGAAAAGGGAGCTCGAGGGGAAAACCCGTAGGGAGAGGGGAGAGGGGGGCTTCCTGCCGTCCGTAAAAACGCTGCAGGT
>CANRFR010000163.1 GCA_947629945.1 uncultured Clostridia bacterium
TCCGTGCCCGACACCAACACCGGCTCGGTCATTCCGCTTAAATCAAGCTGAAACAAACCACCGAAGCCTCCTATACCCGAAATGCACCCGGGAATTTTGGTACGCTCCACATCAGCTTTCATCAAGCGCACGCCCTCGTATCCCGCCGTTACGTCAACGCCTGCCGCCTTGTAGCTTTCACTGTAACTTTTCATTATTATCTATCCTCTCGTTATTCGTCAAACTTCATCTCAAACTTATCCTTCGGGAACTCCTTGGGTACCTCGATAGGATACTCGCCGGTAAAGCAGCCGCGACAGAACTTGCATTTGGCGTTCTCGGCAATACTGATAACGCCGTCCGTGCTCAAAAATCCGAGACTGTCCGCACCTATTATCTTCGCAATCTCCTCAACGCTGTGCTTGTTGGCTATCAGGTTCTCCTTGCTGTCGATATCAGTGCCGAAATAGCACTCGGAAATAAACGGCGGCGCGGAAATACGCATATGTATCTCCTTTGCCCCCGCTGCTCGGAGCAGCTTCACTACTTTCGCCGAAGTAGTACCGCGCACTATGCTGTCGTCAACGAGCACAACGCGCTTGCCCTCGACCGTCTCGCGGATAACATTCAGCTTGATTTTCACGGAATTGTCGCGCATACCTTGAGTAGGTTGAATGAATGTTCTGCCAATATAGCGGTTTTTGATAAAGCCCACCCCGTAAGGAATTCCCGACGCTTGCGAAAAACCAAGCGCCGCATCAAGACCGCTGTCGGGACAGCCTATTACCACATCCGCATCCACGGGATGTTCTTTAGCGAGAATATGTCCCGCGCGCAGCCGAGCATTATGCACGCTCGCACCTTCGATAACGCTGTCGGGGCGCGCGAAATACACAAACTCAAACACGCACATAGAACTTTCTTGACCGCAATGCGTTTTGATGCTCTCAACACCGTTTTCGTCTATCACGATTATCTCGCCCGGCTCAACATCGCGGACAAACTTCGCGCCTATGCTGTCAAATGCACAGGATTCGCTTGCGACGACATAACCGCCGTTTTCGGCCAATTCACCCAAACACAACGGTCTGAAGCCGTGCGGGTCGCGGGCGGCTATCAGCTTTTTCGGCGACATCAGCACCAGCGAATACGCGCCCTTAATTTTATACATCGCCTTTTCGAGCGCTTCCTGAATGGAGCGGCTCTCCAAACGTTCCCGAGTTATCGCGTAAGAAATGACCTCGGTGTCGCTTGTGGAATGGAATATCGCGCCTTTAAGTTCAAATTCCTTACGCATATCCAGCGCATTTATCAAATTTCCGTTATGCGCTATCGCCAACGCGCCCTTGACGTGCCGCACCGTCATAGGCTGACAATTCGCAGTGTTAACGTTGCCCGTCGTTGAGTAGCGCACGTGCCCTATCGCAATACGAGCGTCCTCAAACTCCTCAAGCACTCTTTGCGAAAACACCTCGTTTACAAGTCCCAGACCCTTGTGCGTTTTGAATACGCCGCGCTCGTTTACGACTATGCCGCAGCTTTCCTGTCCGCGGTGCTGCAAAGCGTACAGCGCGAAGTACGTCATATTCGCGACGTTCTCGGGTTTGTTCGTATAAACGCCGAAAACTCCGCATTCCTCGTGAAGTGAATTAAACATAAACAGTTCCCTCACAATATTTGATTTTCTTGATTTTTACTTGTCTCCGAATATTCTTCTCATCATCTCGTTGTAAGCGTCCTCAACGCCGCCCATATCGCGTCTGAAGCGATCCTTGTCGAGCTTCTCGTGAGTAGTCGAATCCCAGAAGCGGCAGGTATCGGGCGAGATCTCGTCCGCAAGCAGAATTTTGCCGTGGAACCGTCCGAACTCAAGCTTAAAGTCGATAAGATCAACGTTTATCTCCTTGAAGAATTTCAGCATAAACTCGTTAACCTTAAACGCGTACTTTGCTATCGTATCAATCTCCTCTTTAGTTGCGAGGTCGAGCGCGAGCGCGTAGTATTCGTTGATGAACGGGTCGCCAAGTTCGTCGCTCTTGTAGCTGAACTCCAAGGTCGGGCAAGAAAGCTTTCTGCCCTCCTCAACGCCGAGCTTCTTAGAGAAGCTGCCCGCAGCAACGTTTCTGACAATTACTTCCAGCGGCACAATCTCGACCTTTTTAACAAGTGTTTCGCGATCGGAAAGCTCCTCAACCAGATGAGTGGGAACGCCCTCTTTTTCGAGCAAGCCGAACATATAGTTCGTCATTTTGTTGTTGATAACGCCCTTGCCGACTATCGTGCCTTTTTTCTCGCCGTTGAATGCGGTAGCGTCGTCCTTGTAGTCAACGATCACCAAATCGGGGTCGCTTGTCGCGAAAACTTTCTTTGCCTTGCCCTCGTAGAGCTGTTCTCCTTTTGTTACGTTTGCCATTTTAATTATCCTCCGTTATTATATCTGTTTTTCCCGCTCTAAGAGCGCGGATTAAAAGTTTTTCAGTTCCTCTTGAAGTTTTTTATCCTTTTCGGCAATCTGCTCTGTCATAGCCTTTTTCTGTGCCATCAGCTTGTCCGCCAGACCCTCGTCCGAAAGCGCGAGCATCTGCACCGCAAGTATTGCGGCATTCTTCGCCCCGTCCACCGCTACGGTCGCCACGGGAATTCCCGACGGCATTTGCACGGTTGCCAGAAGCGCGTCCAAACCGTCGAAGTTCTTAGAACTGCATGGAATACCGATCACCGGCAAGGTTGTATAAGCGGCGATAACTCCCGCCAAATGTGCCGCCATTCCCGCAGCGCAAATTATCACACCAAAGCCGTTGTCTTTAGCCGTCTTTGAAAACTCGGCAGCCTCACTCGGCGTTCTGTGCGCAGAGAAAATATGACACTCATACGAAACGCCGTAACTTTTAAGCTCTTCCAGCGCCTTTTTCACGGTCGGCAGATCGCTGTCGCTTCCCATAATTACCGCAACTTTCTTTGCAGACATAAATCTCTTCCTTTCAAACAAAAATTAGCCGTACAAAGATACAGCTAATTACACATTTTATTTTTTTGTGCAAAAATACCGTAAAAATCTTCCAAACATTTGGTTGAACCTCGCGAAAAGCTCATAACAGACATCTCCTGTCAAAATTTGGTTATTCAACGGTAATCAGACCAACTAGTTATATTGTACACCATATTTAGCGGAAATGCAAGCGGTTTTTAAATTTTTAACAAAATATATAGTTTTTTCGGTAATTTTGCCGAATTTATGTACAAATTGCCGTTACGATCGGCGGTCGGCGCGGATAAACGGTGATTTTATTGAAGTTTCGGTTAAAAGCGAGTATTTTTCCGGACGGCGGTAAGCGTTGCCGTGGACTTCCGCCTTTCGATACTCGCGAAGCAAATCCAAATCAAGTTCTGCGATGTAAACGCCCTCTTCCCCGCCAGCTTTAATCAGACAAGTATCGCGCGAATCCGAAAGTTCCGGTAAGTACGCCACTCCGTCAAAAACAGTGGAGTTGCCGTTGCAGTCGGGAACGTTTTCGGGATAATTGCAAGTCGCAATTGCCGTCATATTTTCATAAGCGCGCCCGCGAAGCTGTGACAAGCGGTTTATCTCCATCGGACAGGCATTCGGCACAAGAATAAGTTCCGCGCCTTTCAACATCAGTATCCTCGCGCTTTCGGGGAACTCGCGGTCATAACAGATCATCGCGCCCACTTGCACCTCTCCCGCGGCGGTGTCAAGCGAACTTACATAGAAATCGTCTCCCGCCGAGAGACTGCGCTCCGCGCCGAAATCACAAGTATGCACCTTTGAATATGTCAAGCGACGCTCTCCATGGCGGTCGAACAACACGAGCGTGTTTCGCGGAGCGTTCCCATATTCTTCCAGAAACGTTATACCGACAGCCATTTTCAGTTCTTCGGCTAAGTTCCCGAATGCGTTTACAAACGGGCTTTCGGCGCTTATTGCGTCTTTCTTCCACACCTTGGACGGGCGGTCGCAAATATCGTAGCCGCAGCTCCACATTTCCGGAAACAACGCAATGTCCGCGCCTTTCTCCGCAGCTTCGCGACAGGCGTTCGCGCCCTTTTCAAGGTTCGCCTCAAGAGAGCCGCACGGCGCTATTTGCAGCAGCGCAATCTTCAGCTTGCTCATTTTAACATTCCTTTCTTGCTTCGAGTTAGTTTTTGCTAATATTATATCATATCTCGTCCGATTTGTCAATAGACCGAAAAGTTTTTATCAAACCGTACTTGATTTTCTATGTTCGATGTGATATAATAGGTATGTTATTCGGACATTTCTATCTCAAAGGAGTTTTTTTATGGAAAAAGCAAAAACCGCTCTGTCACAGTTTGTAAACGGCACTATCGGCGGTATGATGATAGGGATAGGCGGCTGCGTGTACCTGTCATGTGATAATAAATATATAGGCTCGGCACTGTTTTCGCTGGGACTGTTTACTATTATACAATTTGGCTACGGACTGTATACCGGAAAGATAGGCTATCTGCCTCTGAGACCTCCCAAATACGGTTTGGAATGTCTGTTCACGCTGCTGGGCAACGCGTTTGGAACGCTTATTGACGCGTTTCTCCTGAATTTCACGCGTATAGCTCCCGCCATTTCCGAAAAAGCCGCCGCGAGCGTTGAAACTAAAATCGGAGACAGTCTCGGCAGCGCGGCTATTCTCGCGGTTTTCTGCGGCATACTTATGTTTACGGCGGTGGAGAACGCACGAATGTCCAACGAAAGCGGCGGGCACGTTGAAAAAACCGTCGGCACGATACTCTGCATAATGGTGTTTATTTTATGCGGCTTCAACCACTGCATAGCCGATATGTTTTACATATTCGTCTCGGGAACTTTTCCTAAAGCGGCGATATATCTGCTTGTAGTTATCTTGGGGAATTCTGTGGGAGGTATGCTGTTCCCGCTGCTGAAAATGCTCACCGACAAGCCGTTCGGCAAGCAATAAACAAACTGCTCCTTTCGTGTGCTGAAAGGAGCAGCCAGACTGTCGATAAACCCTCATCTGCTTCGTCAACGGCTTGTCCGGCAGCCATTAAGGCTAGCCGGCAAGCCGTTTC
>CANRFR010000164.1 GCA_947629945.1 uncultured Clostridia bacterium
CGCTTCCTCCGACATACCGTTTCTTTTCAGAGTTTTCGCCGCGATTCCAACCAAATGGAATATGTTCCCATCCTCCCCGATCAGCGGGCAGTCGGGTTTCTGCTGTTTGTTTTCGTTGCTCATAGTGATTCCTCCGTGTTTTTTTCAAGCTCTGTCACAGCTTGTTGACTGATTGGTACTTCCGAATTTCGTCGGAAAACAAAAAAAGCACCCATGATCAACCTCTTATATCAAGAGATCGTTCACAGGCGCTTTGTGCGAGTTGCATAAATTCAACCGCAAAAATTTTGTTGCTAAATGGGTTCAAATCCCGTCAAAATCTTTTTTGTCAAGATTCTGAAAACAAAAAATTGCCTGTGAATGATCTCTCGCGAACGAGAAATTATTCACAGGCAACTTCGTCAAAATATCCAAATTCTGCCAAGAAAATTTTGTAGGAGAGGGTTCAAGTCCATTTTCGTGTCGAAAATATCTGTGGATGGTGTTTTCTGTTTTTGACAAGATTTATGCCCACAAATGGCTTTGTACAGCCGTTTGTGGGCATAATATCTTTTTTGTCAATGTTTCATGGTGCGGGTGGTGGGATTTGAACCCACACGTCCTTGCGGACACTGGCACCTGAAGCCAGCTCGTCTGCCAGTTCCAACACACCCGCGTAATATAATTTGCTTGATTTTTGTTCAGTTCAAGTCGATCGAATGAACGGGTTTAATAAATCCCCTGTCGTGACGCTGCCCGAAGCCAGCTCGTCTGCCAGTTCCAACACACCCGCGTAATTATAACTTGCTTGATTTTGTTCGGTTTGAGCCGACCGAATGAGCGGAAATAAATAAATCCCCTCTCGTGATACTGCCCAAAGCTAGCGCATCTGCCAATTCTGCCACACTTGCGTATTAAAATTCAGCAGTCTCCTACTGAACACATAATATTATACCACAACATTTTAGGTTTGTCAAGTGCTTTTTGAAAATTAAATGATGAAATTTCTCCCGTTGTCGGTATCCGAAATTATTGATCTTCACTAAACGCATATTCTCCAAATGCCGTTGTTATGTAATACTGCTTTCCGATTAAAATCGGACATATTATTTTGTTTGCCCCTGCTTCGCGGAAGCAAACGGTTTTTTGTCGTTTCTGTTGAGAATTAGTATAAGAACCTTTCTTCACAATCTATTGTACGCGTCTTTTCGTCAAAATTTGCTCGAAAATCCACGCATAAATCTTGTGAAGACAGGTTCTAAATTGAATTCAGCCAAACAATTTTTGGTTTCCATATTGCAATTTGGACTCAAATATATTATAATAAAAACGGTTATACGAGAGAATTCGAGGAGATTATAATAATGTTAACGATAAGGAATTTCAGAAAAGGCGTCAGACCCGTTGTCTTACAGCGCGCGAAGGAATATCTGGATAATGGGCAGGTCAAAAGCGTAAAACCGGTCGATAAGAATATTTATCGAGCAACGGTAGAAGGTTCGGAAGATTACGAAGTGCAGATAAAGCTTAACGACGGTTATATCAGTGAAGCGATATGCAGCTGTCCCTACGATTACGGCGGGTTTTGCAAACATATAGCCGCGGTGCTGATGCTGCTCGAAAAAAATATATCCGCAAAAAAGCGCCCCGAAGTAAGTTCGCCCGAAATACGCGCGCTTATCAGCAAGAATAAACGCTTGGAGAGTGAAGCGTCGGATAATACCGCTTTATCCGAAAAAGTCCGGCTGCTGCCTCTGCTCAGCTACGACCTTTACAGGTCCATGTTGAATGTCTCATTGAAGATCGGACATCAGAAAAAGTATAAGGTGCGTGACATAGGACGGCTGTATCATAATTTCCAAACCGAGACCTTTGACGAGTACGGAAAATCTCTCGCGTTTACACATAACATAGATAAGCTTGACGAGCGCAGCAGAGAACTTTTGAAAATAATCGGTCCCGCATACATTTCAACCGAATATTTTTATAGGAATTCCAATGCCGCAGTTATTTCGGGAATGTTTCTGGATAACTTTTTCGAGCTTTACCACGACGATCATGTTTTGTTTAATGACAAACCTTTCCTTGTAAAATTTGAAGACCCGACGATAACGTTTGTATTAAAGCTTTGTTCTGACAAGCGTTTCGCGCTTGAAACAAAAAGTAAGTTTACCGCCGCCGGAAAGGGAATGCGTTCCTGCTTTATTGACCATCGCCGCGCGGAGATACTTATCGCAGACACTAAATTCACACGCGCGGTCTATGATCTTTATAAAACGGCACAATATAAAGGACCGATCTATATTGCCGAAGCCGATATGTCGGAATTTTATTCGGCGGTCTTGAAAAAAGCCGCTGAATATGTGCAGATCGAGGGGTTGGAACTCGTTAGTGAATATGTCCCACCGGAAATGACCGCTCAGCTATATGTAGACTGCTCCGACGATAATACTATCTATGCGGATCTGATGTTCTGTTACAATAACAACAGCTTCAACGCGTTTTCGGGGAAAAACGCGCCACATTACGACGAAGCAGGTGAGAGCGCTGCTAAAGCCGCGGTGCTGCAATATTTCACAGTCTGCCCGGGGTGCGACCACCGTTCTCTTTTGATAGCGGAAGACAGCACGGCTTTTCGGTTCATCACGGATGGGATTTCTGAATTATCTAAAACTGTGGAGCTGTATGTAAGCGACAAGTTCCGCCGAATGGCGGTAAGACCTCCGATTGCTCCGAATGTCGGAGTTAGCGTGTCCGGCGGACTGCTGGAGCTGGATATAAGCGACGACAATTACTCCCTCGAGGAGCTTGCGGATATACTTAAAGCGTACCGCGTCGGGGCAAAATACAACCGCTTCAAAGACGGCTCGTATGCGTTGATCGACGATATGACGAAGCAGTTTGCCGAACTTGTCGATAATCTGGATCTGAGCGATAAGAATATGCTGAAGAAAAAGCTGAAGGTACCGGCTTTCCGCATGATGTATCTTGACAGTCTTCAAAATCGCGGCGGCGTTCGTATGAAATACAGCGCGGAATTTAAGAAGGCGGTGACGGATTATCACAAAAGCGTTGCGGGGGAAGGATCGTTCGTTCCCCAAGAGCTGGAAAGCATTATGCGCGATTATCAGAAATACGGGTTTCGCTGGATGAAAACCATTTCCGCCTATAAATTCGGAGGGATCCTCGCTGATGATATGGGGCTCGGGAAGACCATTCAAGCTATATCATTGATACTCGATATGAAACAGCACAAGAAAAAACATCTTCCCACGCTTAGCGTGGTATCGCTAACGAAGAATTAAAACTTATGTACCACCCGCAAGGAATACCCTTGCGGGATTGGTGCTTTTATGCGGATTTCCCGAGTTCCTCCGCCATGAATGCCTTGTCGCATTCAAATGTGTAATGGATTACAATTGTATTCCCACAGGTTCGCGAATACTTTTCGGGCTTCTCGAACACTTCTATCCTGCGAATAAACACTCGCAGCAGCTCGGCGGTTAGCGTCGGCATTTCAATGTACTCCCTCGCTTGCTCTATGAATTTCCGGATATAATGCTCCTGCAGGTCAAGCTCTGCTGCTTTTCTTTCAAGTTCGGCAAGCTTTTCATGAAGTTCGTTCTGCTCGGATTCATATCCTGCCGCGAGACTGTCATAGCGTTCGGGAGTAATTCTGCCGATTACTCTGTCCTCATATAAACAGCGGATTGTGTTGTCGATCTGAGTGATTCGGGTTTCGATCCGCTTTCGTTCCCGTTCGGCGGACTTGCTGAATTTCTTTGCCTCGGTTATTCCGTTTTGTGCCGCCATTTCATAGAATTCATCGGCATTTTCCCTTGCATAGGAAGTCATCTCTTTGAGGTTTTCAAGAACGATTCTGTCGAGAGCACTCTCGCGAATATAGTGCGATGTGCAATCGGTTTTTCGGCTCTGATAGCCGCCGCACATGAAGTTGTTCAGCTCGGGCTTCATCGTTTTCGCCCTGTGAAGATAGAGCCTTGATCCGCATTCTCCGCAGTACAGAATGCCCGCATATTTGTCGATCTCGCCCTGCTTGTCGGGGCGCTTTCTTCCCTCAAAGTGCTTTTGAACAAGGTCAAAGGTTTTACGGTCGATGATTGCTTCGTGAGTGTTGGGAAAAATTAAGACATTTTCCGGTGAGTTCTTGATACGCTTTTTCAGCTTGTTGGATTTTGAGAACGTCTTGAAGTTGACCGTGTCGCCACAGTATAATTGGTTTGACAAAATCCCTCGAACGGATTTTTGCGCCCAGTGGTAAGGACGGTTGAGGTCCGGCTGTCCCGAACGGTTGCCCGTCTTTTGGAACGCATACACGCTTGGTGCGAGGATTTTCTCGTGAGTAAGCATATCGCAGATTTTCACGATGCCAATGCCGCTTGCGTAAGCCTCAAAAATACGTCTGACTATTGGAGCGGTTTCGGGATCGGGAACGATCTGTTTCGGATTAGCGAAATCTTTCATATAGCCGTATGGAATCGCGGTGCCGACACGCTCTCCGCGCTCACCTTTTGCCCGCTGAACTGCGCGGATTTTCTTGCTCGTATCGCGGGCGTATAAATCATTGAAGTAATTCTTGATACCCGCAAAATCGTTCACGCCGTTGATCGAATCCACACCGTCGTTGACGGCAATGAACCTTACATCGTACTGTGGGAACGTAATTTCCATGAGCAGACCCGTCTGTAGATAATCTCTTCCAAGTCGCGACTGGTCTTTCACGATCACGGTCGAAACGCGCTCGTTTTCGACGTCGTTCATCATCTCCTTGTATGCGGGGCGCTCCGTACTCGCTCCCGAATATCCGTCGTCAACATAAAATTTGCAGTTGAAAAACCCATGTTCCTCGGCATATTTTCGAAGGATAAGCTTTTGATTTTCTATTGACAGCGATTCTCCCTCTCTCATATCCTCCTGCGAAAGCCGGCAGTAGAGCGCCGTTATTTTTTTGTTTGTTGTACTCATAAGTACTCCTTTCCAAGCCGTTTAATCGGCTCTGTACAATCAAACCGAATAGGATATCACAGACATTATATCACTATCC
>CANRFR010000165.1 GCA_947629945.1 uncultured Clostridia bacterium
CCGGCATTTGAGTTTATAGCAAAGGCGCATAGTGCAACCGCATTTGTGAATTTCTCGGCGGTACATCAGCCCCCCTCTCCCCCCTCCCTACGGGTTTTCCCCTCGCACAAGGCGCATTTCAGTTCCAAATCAACATATTAAAAAGCGAAAAGTTTTCCCCTCGCATAAGGCGCATTTCAATTTCAAATCAACATATTAAAAAAGCGAAAAGTTTTCCCCTCGCATAAGGCGCATTTCAGTTTCAAATCAACAAATTAAAAAAGCGAAAAGTTTTCCTCTCGCACAAGGCGCATTTCAATTTCAAATCAACAAAACCGAACGATAAAGAGGTATTCAGCTTGTATAAAAAGTGGTTATTGTTATCCTACACTGCTTCGCAAGGTCGAAAAAAGTCTCATATATTCGCCGAATTGTGAAAATTGCGTGAAATTTATAGAATACGCTTGACATTTTATTAAAACGGTGCTACAATTATTAACAGAGAGAGCGAAAGCTAGAGCGAAATCGAGGTGATATAAATTGAGCAGAAGTATTTACAGCTTAGTCCTAACGGACGAGGTGGTGGACGCGGTGGACGCTCTGGCGCGTTCGGCGGGAATGTCGCGCTCGGCGATGATAAACAGCATACTTGCCGAAAAGGTCGCTTATGTCACGCCCGAAATGCGGCTGCGGGAAATATTGGAAAGTCTCGCAAACTCAATGAACAGCAGTTTTATGCTCGCCGAAAAGCCCACGGGAAGTACGCTCTCCGCGCGGACTTCGCTGAAATACCGCTATAAGCCGACCGTAAAATATTCCGTCGAGATATTCTCCGAGAATGGTAAAAGAGCGGGCGAATTGAAAGTCTCGTTCCGTTCGCAGAACGCTCAGCTTATCGGCGATTTGACGCAGTTTTTCAAATGTTGGGTCGATTTGGAGAAAAGGTATATAGCGGATAGAATTTCCGGCGACATTCTTTATACAATACGTGACGGGCGCTTTTCGCGAACGCTCAATATGCCCGGCGGAGATATTTCCGAGGACGAACTGGGAACCGCCGTTGCCGATTATATGGCAATGCTCGACAGTTCAATGAAAGAGTATTTTTTGAAGCTCCCCGATGAGAGCGAAGCCGCCCGCGCCGCCGAGGAATATTACCAAAAGGCGATCAACACGCAGAGCGTTATAATATAGGGCGTTTTTAAACCAATTTGATATGTCCTAAAGACCAAATTAAGGAGGAATGATTTATGAATCCCAATAAATTCACGCAAAAGAGTCTGGAAGCCGTTCAGTCGGCGCAGGACATTTCGCTGTCCTATCAGAACAACTGTATAGAGCAAATGCATTTGCTGTACGCGCTGCTCTCGGACGAGGGCGGGCTTATCCCGCAGGTGGTCACCAAAATGGGTATAGACGCGAACGGTTTCAAATCCGCCGCGCTGAAATATATCGAGGGTATGCCGCGCGTTACGGGGAGCGGACGAGAAGCGGGGAAAATCTACGTTTCGCCCGAACTCGACAAGGCGTTCGCCGAAGCGGAAAATCAAGCCGAGCGTATGAAAGACGAGTATGTTTCAGTGGAGCATTTATTGCTGGCGCTCGTTGAAAAGCCCGACAGCGGCGTTCAGAGTATGCTGAAATCGTTCGGCGTGGAGAAGAAAAAGCTGCTCACCGTGCTTCAGGAGATACGCGGAAATCAGCGCGTGACTTCTCAAAATCCCGAAGAGACGTACGACGTTCTCAAAAAATACGGTCAGGACTTGGTGGAGCTTGCCCGTCAAAATAAGCTCGACCCCGTAATCGGACGCGACGCGGAGATACGTTCCGTTATACGCATACTTTCGCGTAAAACGAAAAACAACCCGTGTCTTATCGGCGAACCCGGCGTAGGTAAAACAGCGATAGCCGAGGACTTGGCACTTCGTATAGTTCGCGGAGACGTTCCGTCCAATCTTAAAGACCGCAAACTGTTTTCGCTGGATATGGGCGCGCTTATCGCGGGCGCTAAGTATCAGGGCGAGTTTGAGGAGCGTTTGAAAGCCGTTTTGAACGAGGTCAAGAAGTCGGACGGCAGAATTATCCTCTTTATAGACGAACTTCATTTGATAGTCGGCGCGGGTAAAACGAGCGGCGCTATGGACGCGGGCAACTTGCTTAAACCTATGCTTGCACGCGGCGAACTCCACTGCATAGGCGCGACCACCCTTGACGAGTACTCGAAATATATCGAAAAAGATCCCGCTTTGGAGCGCCGTTTCCAGAAAGTTCTTGTTGACGAGCCTACCGTTGAGGACACCATCTCGATACTGCGCGGACTTAAAGAGCGCTACGAGGTCTTTCACGGAGTTAAAATTCACGACAACGCGATAATCGCGGCGGCAACTCTCTCCGACCGCTACATCACCGACCGTTTTCTCCCCGATAAGGCGATAGACCTTGTGGACGAAGCGTGCGCGATGATACGCACGGAAATGGACAGTATGCCCTCGGAACTGGACGAAATCTCACGCGCCATTATGCAGCTTGAGATAGAAGAAGCGGCTCTAAAAAAGGAGACGGACGAACTTTCCAAAGAACACCTTGCCGATATTCAAAAAGAACTTGCCGAAAAGCGCGACAAGTTCAACACAATGAAAGCTAAGTGGGAAAACGAAAAGAACGCAATAACCAAGGTTCAAGATTTGCGTAAGACCATTGAACAGACCAACGCCGATATTGACAAGGCAAAGCGCGAAAACGACCTTAACAAAGCCGCCGAATTGATGTACGGAAAACTACCGCAATTGCAGGAGGAACTGAAAAAAGAAGAAGACCTTGCCGAGGAAGCGAAGTCCAACTCGCTTTTGCGCGACAAGGTGAACGACGAGGAAATCGCGCGTATTGTCGCTCGGCGCACGGGTATTCCGGTGGCGAAGCTGGTAGAGGGTGAGCGCGAGAAAATTCTCTCCCTCGCCGACACGCTCCACAAGCGGGTAATGGGTCAGGACGAGGCGGTACAGCGCGTCACCGAGAGTATTATGCGTTCCAGAGCGGGTATCAACGACCCGCGCAAGCCGCTCGGCTCGTTCCTGTTCTTGGGACCTACGGGCGTGGGCAAGACCGAACTTGCCAAAGCTCTCGCCGAAGCGCTGTTCGACGACGAACACAACATTATCCGTCTCGATATGAGCGAATATATGGAGAAACACACCGTCAGCCGCTTGATTGGTGCGCCTCCGGGATATGTCGGATACGAGGAGGGCGGTCAGCTTACCGACGCGGTAAGGCGCAAGCCGTATTCCGTTGTCCTTTTTGATGAAGTAGAAAAAGCGCACCCCGACGTGTTCAACGTGCTTTTGCAGATACTTGATGACGGACGCGTAACGGACAGTCAAGGCAGACTAATCGACTTCAAAAACACGATAATCATACTCACGTCCAACTTAGGTTCGCACTTTATTCTTGACGGTATTGACGAGAACGGCGAAATCTCGCAAGAAGCGCGGGATAACGTAGACAAGGTTTTAAAGCAGTCGTTCAGACCCGAGTTCTTGAACCGTCTCGACGAGATAGTATTTTACAAGCCGCTTACCAAAAAGGAAATATACGGCATTATCGATCTTCAGGCGGCGGATCTCGCTAAACGTCTTAAAGACAAGCAGCTTGGTCTGGATATTTCCGACGAAGCAAAGCAGCTTATCGTCGACGAGAGTTACGACCCCAGCTTCGGCGCGAGACCGCTCAAACGCTATATGCAGCGCAATCTCGAAACGCTTATCGCGCGCGAAATACTCGCGGATAAGCTGCACCAAGGCGACACTATCCGCGTAGTCGCAAAGGACGGCAAACTCGCCGTTGAATAATAAACAGAACGCCCGTCTTCGCTGTTGTAATAACGGCGGCAAGACGGGCTTTTTGTGTTATTAATCAGAACAATTCGGTTGTGCGCCAATCATTGATAAAAGCGTCGCAGAATTTTTCGGTATTCCCCTCCTCCTCGGCTACCTCGTCGCGTACCCCGACAGTGAAAAATCCCGCTTTGTGGGAGGTTTCCGCGCAGTATTCCGCGTCCTCGAACACGGCGCAGTCCGAGACAGCCGCGCCCATACGCTTTGCGGAAATTTCATAAATATCGGGAAACTCTTTGAAAATGCCTATCTCGTGGCAATCCACATAGAACTCCATTAGCTCCAACAGACCCGTTTTTTGTAGCAGCGGCTCGGAAACGTCGCGGCGAGTGGCGCTGGCGATACACATTTTTATTCCCGCCGCGCGAGCCTTTTTCAAGAACTCCGAAACGCCTTCTTTAAGTTCTATGTCGCGGCGATAATGCTCGCGCATACGGTCGTATGCCCTTTCCATTTGGTTCGGCTTGAAGAAGTCGCAGTTTTCCGTTTCCGTTCGCCAATAGCGCATACTTTCGCACAACGTGCCGTCAAGATCGAATATGTAAAATTTTTTCATAATATCAATTCCCGTTTTTTTTTCGGTAAACGCGCTCCAAGCGGGGGAGAGCGTTTTGTTGAGAACTTCGGCGCGGAGACGCGTTTTTTCGCGCACCGCTCCTCACTTCGCGGCACTAAAGCGCCGCTGCGTTCGTCGGGCGCACTCAAAAACGCGAGGGGTACGCGGAAATTTTGCGCTAACGCGCAAAATCGCCGCCTGACGGCGGCGCGGCACTCCGCTGACGCTCCGTGCCGTTCCGCGAACCCCTTGGCGCAGGGTCTCAAGCCGCTCCTATAATTGTAGCACAAATTCGACAAAAAATCAAGAGCGTGAAATAACCAATTTCACGTCAGCGTGTGTAAAAAGTGGTTTATACTAAGAGCATGTATTCATAGGATATAGCACGCGTCTTTTCGGCAGATTTTACCGCTGACTGCGTTAAAATTTCTTGAATTGCGACAGCAAGCACGCGAAATTTTGCCTTGTCAGCGACAAAATCTGCTAGAAATCCACGCACAAATCCTATGAACACAAGCTTTAAGGAAGTAAAAACCGTCAACCTAATTGAGTGGCATAGGGGGAAAGGGGTGAGGGAGAGAGGAAAAGGGAGCTCGAGGGGAAAACCCGTAGG
>CANRFR010000166.1 GCA_947629945.1 uncultured Clostridia bacterium
GGATATTCGCACCCGCGATACCCGTAGGATAACCGGTGCCGTCGTAACGCTCGTGGTGGAGCTTCGCGCACTTCGCGACCATAGGATCCTCGGAAACATCTTTGAGTATTCCGTAGCCCACTACGGTATGAAGCTTTATGTAATCGTACTCTTCATCGGTAAGCTTTCCGGGCTTGTTGATGATATCGTCCGGAATACGTATTTTGCCGACGTCGTGCAGCAGCGCGGATTTGTATATCTCATTCTGTTCAAAAATATCTTTGCCAAGCTCTTTGGCTATTTCGCGGCTGTATGCAGCCACGCGCAGCGAGTGTCCTTGCGTGTACTTGTCTTTCGCGTCTATCGCGCGGGCGAGCGCCCGCAAAGAAGCATTGGTGACGTGTTCGAATTTTTTGGTGCTCTGCTCTACCATTTTCATGTTTTTATAAGAACGTCTGTACGAGGTCATACTGAACAGTGCGATGATCAAATAAATAACGCACGCCGCGAGTATGCTGTTGCGGGTAAGTTCCAAGGTTTCGTTGTAGAGCTTTGAGTTGTCTATAACAACAACATCGTACCAGTTTTCCAAAACGTTGTCCGCGAAAACCGTACAGTTTATGCCGTTGCGTTTAAATTCAAAATATCACGTGCCCTCTATTTCAAATATTCTGTCGAAAAGCCGGTTCATTTCCTCGTCGTCAGTGAAATCAGCGCCCTTAAGTTCGGGATCCGAATGAGCAATTATAAGTCTGCTTGTATCGCAGATAAATCCGTAACCCTTGCTGTCAAGCGTTATTGTTTCGGCGATATCTTGAAATTTATCCATAACGATATCCACGGCTATGACGCTTTTGCCATCGTACAGCACTTTACTTATCGAGAGCATAATGCTGTTGGTTTTCGCGTCAAGATAAGGTTCTACCACAACGGGCTGACCTTCGCCGCTCATTGCCGATTTGTACCAATCCCGCTCGGTGGGGACGTAACCATCCTCGGGCGTCCAATCCGTCCCGTCGAGATATTCGCCGTTAATATAACCGTATACTCCGGTGAAATTTGGGTCTATGTACTCGGAAAAATAATTTGTCTGCATTTTTAAATAATTCAGTATATCGGAATTGTCCTTGTTTTCCCGCATCAGATACTCGATGTTTATCGCGGCATTCTGAACGGCGTCGTATGCTCTCGACATATACGCGGCAACCTGTTCGTGCTCTTGTATCATCACGCTTTGTCCGATCTCTATAGCGTCCGTGCGTGATTTTTGAGCGAACGTAGTTATGGTAAACATCGACAAAATCACCAACGCGATCAGAACTACTATCATCGTTAAAATAAACTGATTACGCTCAAAATGCTTTTTCATGATCTTTGCTCTCCCATACCAACAAACGGCTCTGTTACCAACATTATTTTCCAACTTTTATCGTATTTTTTCATATAATTATGCTGCCCTTTACTAATATGTATATTATAACACATATCACCGCATTTTTCAATATATTTTTCAAATACGCCCAAAATCTATTGACAAGCCGGTAAAAATGTGATAAAATAATAGTGCTGGGGGTACTCTTCGGAGTTGAGAGGATTTTTCCAACCCTTTGAACCTGTCGGTTAATACCGTTGTAGGGAAGGCGATTTTCGGTACCGCCTTTTGTGGCGGTTTTTTTATTGGGAGAATGATATGAGTATCAAAAAATGTCTTACGATAGCAGGCTCGGACTGCTCGGGCGGCGCGGGGATACAAGCCGACCTCAAAACTTTTTCGGCGCACGGGGTTTACGGAGCGTCCGTTATAACAAGCGTTGTCGCGGAAAACACCTCGCGCGTTATCTCGGTTTTTAACGTTCCCGCGTCGGAGATAGAAAAGCAGATAGACGCGGTTTTTGAGGATGTGGAAATCGACGCGGTAAAGCTTGGTATGCTTCCGACGGCGGAGATAATAAAAGCCGTTGCGGACAAGCTTCATCAGCATAAGCCCCGATTTATCGTGTGCGACCCCGTTATGGTGGCGACAAGCGGCGACGCGCTCTCCGAAAGCGGCATAGACAAGGCGTTTATCAAGTATATGTTTCCCATTGCAGACTTGATTACGCCGAATATTCCCGAAGCGGAGGCTCTTAGCGGAATTGAAATACGCTCGATTGAAGATATGCGTAAAGCCGCCGAATTTCTTATTGAAAAAGGCGCGAAAAATGTTCTTATAAAGGGCGGTCATCTTACGGAGAGCGCCGAGGACTTATTGCTTGGCGAAAACGGCGAACGTGTTTTCACGTCAAAGCGCGTGGACAGCGAGAACACTCACGGAACGGGTTGTACCTTATCCTCGGCGATTGCGGCTAATTTTGCTTTGGGAAACGATTTGGAAAAGTCGATAGAAAACGCGAAAAATTACGTTACGGAAGCAATCGAAAGTTCTTACACGGTGGGTAAAGGTCATAGTCCCGTGCACCATTTTTATAAGCTGTGGAAATAAAAGAAATGTTTGCAAACGAATATCCGCTGCTTGACTTTGAGAAATATTATGGAGGGCAATTATGAGAGAATACAAAACACAAATGGAAGCGGCAAAAAAAGGGATAATCACTCCCGAAATGAGAACGGTTGCCGAAAAAGAATACGCGGACGCGGAGACTATCCGCGCGAAAGTAGCCGAGGGCTGCGTTTGCATACCCGCGAATATCAATCATACGGCGCTCTCCGCCGAGGGCATAGGCTCGGGACTTAAGACGAAAATCAACGTTAATCTCGGCATTTCCGGCGACGCAAAAGATTACGATCTCGAAATGCAAAAGGTGGATATGTCGATTAAATTCGGCGCGGAGGCTATTATGGACTTGTCAAACTTCGGCAAGACCAACAAGTTCCGCAAAGAACTTATCGCGAAATCTCCCGCTATGATAGGTACTGTTCCTATGTACGACGCTATCGGATATCTTGAAAAGGACTTGCTTGAAATTACCGCCGAGGACTTTTTGAAAGTGATCAAGGCTCACGCGGAAGAGGGCGTGGACTTTATGACTATCCACGCGGGAATAAACCGCCGCGCCGTTGAAGCGTTCCGCCGCGACCCACGCAAAATGAATATCGTATCGCGCGGCGGCTCTTTACTGTTCGCGTGGATGATGATGACGGGCAACGAGAACCCGTTCTACGAGCATTATGACGAGGTTCTGGACATTCTGCGCGAGTATGACGTGACTATCTCGCTCGGTGACGCGCTCCGTCCGGGCTGTATAGACGACAGCACCGACGCGGGGCAAATCTCCGAGCTTATAGAGCTTGGCGCGCTTACCGAACGCGCTTGGGCAAAGGACGTTCAAGTTATGGTTGAGGGTCCCGGACACATGGCTATGAACGAAATCGCCGCGAATATGCAGCTCCAAAAGCGTATCTGCCACAACGCGCCGTTTTATGTTCTCGGTCCGTTGGTAACGGATATCGCGCCGGGTTACGACCACATTACCTCGGCTATAGGCGGCGCGATTGCGGCGGCTTCGGGCGCGGACTTCCTGTGCTACGTAACTCCCGCGGAGCATTTGCGCTTACCTGATTTATCGGACGTTAAAGAGGGCATAATCGCAAGCAAAATCGCGGCTCACGCGGCGGATATCGCAAAGGGTGTTCCTCACGCTCGAGACAAGGACAACGAAATGGCGGCGGCTCGACACGCTACGGATTGGGAGAAGATGTTCGAGATTGCCATTGACGGCGACAAAGCACGCGCTTATTTCGAGAGCACTCCCCCCGCAGACCGTCACACCTGCTCTATGTGCGGCAAGATGTGCGCCGTACGCACTACGAATATGATACTTGAGGGCAAGGAAGTCAAATTCTGTTCGGAGAAATAAGGGAGAGTACGCCGCGTCGGAAAGAAAGCCCCGATTAAAATATCATTCTGCATTTCTTTTTTTAAAAAATTTAAAATCAAAAACCGAGTTCCGCTGCGGAACTCGGTTAAAATTTTTTATGTTAGCGGGGAACAGTCAGTATCTCAAGTATTATGGCGTTTTCCAAGACGGAAATCGTTTTTATGGATAACAAGTATCTGAGCCTTTAAGCCGCGTAATGACCTCGCCGATATCATCGTCAACGCAAATCGACCGCTCTTTGATCTCTTTTGGACATATTGCTTCGCCGTAATTTATACAAGCGTAAACGGCGTTGGGATTATTCATTGTCATCTGCCAAAACGGATATTTGATGATTACGGGAGTATTCATTCCAACGCCGAGTTCCAGGAACAAGACGTTTTGATTTTTTCTTGTTCGGATAAAATTCGCGTACCTTTCGGCAGCGTCATGCCAGCCCTCATCCTCGGCAAACGTATCATCGGAGCGCAAATTCATTGCCATTGGTTTCCCGCAGTGCGGACACCTCGGAATAAGTTCAGACGGTATTTTCATATCAATTTGCGTTTTATACATCTGCTTAACTATTTCCTCATTGTCGAACGTTTCGCTGCGGCACGGCTCTGAACATTGAAAAAGACCGTAGTCGCCCTGTGTGTAGAACAGGCGTTTTTTATCGAAACCGGCTTTTTGAAAGCAATGGTCAACGTTTGTTGTTATTACAAAGTAATCCTTGCTTTTTACAAGCTCAAATAAAACGTTATATACGGGCTTAGGTGCGTCCGTATAGCGGTTGATGAATATATAACGGCTCCAGTACGCCCAGTATTCCTCAAGTGTTTTATACGGATAAAATCCGCCCGAATACATATCGTGAAAGCCGAATTTATCCTCGAAATCCGAAAAATATTTTCGGAAACGCTCTCCGCTGTATTCAAATCCCGCCGATGCTGAAAGTCCCGCTCCCGCACCGATAACAATGCAGTCCGCTTTGTCGACAGCACTTTTTAACCGCTCAATCTGATTCGAGAATTCGCTTGTATATTTCATAATCCGCTTCCCTGAATACATTATACTAATTCTCGATCAAGTTATAGACAAGATCCAATCTCTTCCGGTGATACTTTTGATGACATCAGTAGTTA
>CANRFR010000167.1 GCA_947629945.1 uncultured Clostridia bacterium
AGCGGCAATAAACCACATTGCCCGCAGTCAAAACCATAATTGTCAATTTTCAATTGTCCATTATCAATTGAAAAGGTCTTCTGATTAAAGGCGATACGCAGATTTGTTTTTTCGTACCTTTGGTAATCGTCTCATTATTTGCTTTGCGATATACTATCCGTAAATGAATTCAAAAAACTAAAAAAATTTTTAAAAACCCCTTGACAACCAAGTTAAAACGTGGTATAATATATGAGTATTAATTGCGGGTGTAGTTCAATGGTAGAATTCCAGCCTTCCAAGCTGGCCGCGTGGGTTCGATTCCCATCACCCGCTCCAAACAGATGACAGTGTACAGCCGATAATTGCCTTTGTTGTGTATGCTGAACATTTGCGCCAATAGCTCAGCTGGATAGAGCAACCGCCTTCTAAGCGGTAGGTCGAAGGTTCGAATCCCTCTTGGCGTACCAGTTATAGGTAAGAGATCAAAGATAAGCAATGGTGTTTTTTCTGAAATCTTACATCTATATATGGTGGGTATAGCCCAGTTGGTTAAGGCGTCAGATTGTGGTCCTGAAGATCGTGGGTTCGACTCCCACTACCCACCCCATGTTTTTGTTGAGAGGTTAGACGTAAGAAGTTGGACTCACGTATTTTGCTTCTTGCTTCTAACCTCTTATATCTATTGGGATATAGCCAAGTGGTAAGGCAACAGACTTTGACTCTGTCATTCCGTTGGTTCGAATCCAACTATCCCAACCACCCGTAAATGCAAATTCCCCTTGATTTGCAAGGGGAATTTGCATTTACCGCGTTGGACGTTTCGCCCGCTTTGCGGGCATAGCCCGCAATTTCGCGCATTGCGCGAAACCGCGCAATGCGTTCGGTGTTGCTCCTCTGCCGAAAAGTGACGGTTTAAAATCTTTTCCGTCAATGTTTCACAAATAGCAAGAAAACCGCTTTGTTGAGCGGTTTCTTCCTTTATATCCCTAAAAAATCCCTAAATTATTCTCAAAATCTCATTTTTGAACTATCTGATTAAGCACATTAACGGCTCTTTGTTCCTATTGAGGATATTAAGTGACTGTATACATTCCAAGTCATCTGGACGTCGGAATGCCCGAGCCGCCGAGCAGCCTCTTGAATGTTTATAGCATTGTTCGCTAAAAGGCTAGCGTGTGAATGCCGATAGTCGTGTATTCGTATATGCGGCAAACCTACTTCGCTTGCATATTTCTTATTGCGGTTTTCAACGGAGCTGTCGCGCAAGGGCGTTTCTCCGCCACAAATACGATAATCCTCTGTAAAAACGTGAGAAGCCGCTCTTTGACATTCTTTGTGTTCATCCAATGTTTCCATTAAAGGGATAGGCATTGGCAAATCGCGAATACTGCTTTTGTTTTTTGGTAACGCTTGTCAAAGGGAATATTATTAAACCAAATCAGATTATTGATTTATGGCGGTTTTTGCAAGGTGAAAATCCCCGAAAAAGTCAAAATTTCCTCTAAATTCATTGATCTTAAATGATATAAAAATAAGCACAAACCGCACGATTTTCACCGTGCGGTTTGTTGATTATTGTGTTTCGTTTTTCCATTCTACAAAGCCGTAGCTTTCAAGTATCTTAAAAAACTGTGCAAGTCTTTCGTAAGTAGGCTTTGCCTTTTCACCGAAATGCTCCTCAAGTGGCTCGCCCATTTCCGCTATTGTGCGATTGCCGTCTATCATCGGCCACACAAAGCTGCCGATTTCGTCAAGGTGAATATGCGTAACCTTCGGCTTTTTGAAAAGCTTCTGTGCTATCCTGTTCATTATGCCCTTGTTTTCAATGTCGAGAGTCACAATTCCGTTTTCGTCTGTTGACCACGGAATATGCTCGGGTCTGAGGGGGCACCTTTCAAGATAATTTTCGTCTCGCAGGCGACGTTCGCCCTTATTTTTTCTTGACATTCTTACTCTCTCCGCGTTTCTTCCAGATAGAGAACTTGAGCAGCGATAGGATTATCAATGCGAACAATACAAGGCTTCCGATGCTTGATACCGCCTCGGGGAGATTCAGGTTATCCGAAATATTGAGAACGCTGTCTACTCCGAATACTGCAAGAAGCGCAAGAACAATTCCCATAAGTCCCTCGCCCGCTATCATACCCGAGCAGAAAAGAGTGCCGTCACTTATGATAGATTTCTTCTTGTTTTCCTCGCACTTCATCTTGTCGAAGATAAGACGCACAATACCGCCTACCAGTATGCAGGCATTAAGCTGTACAGGGAGATATACGCCGATAGCAAACGGAAGTACGGGAATACCCATAACCTCTACCAGCACCGCAATGAATGCACCGATAAATACGAGATTCCACGGAAGCTCCGCACTCATAACGCCCTCGATTATCATTTTCATAAGTGTTGCCTGAGGAGCAGCAAGCTCTTCCGAGCCGAATCCCCACGCACTGTCAAGGAGGTAAAGCGTTCCGCCGATAGCAAGTGCCGCGGCGATAACGCCGATGATCTCACCGATTTGCTGTTTCTTCGGAGTGGAGCCTAAAAGATATCCTGTTTTAAGATCTTGCGAAGTATCGCCCGAGATAGCTGCTACAATACAGATGATAGACCCGATAGCAATTGATGCTGTCATACCATCGACACCCGAAGCACCGGTGAACTTAATAATCATTGTTGCAATAAGAAGTGTTGCGATAGCCATACCCGAAACAGGATTGTTACTGCTTCCCACAAGACCTACCATTCTTGAAGAAACTGTTGCAAAGAAAAATCCGAACACTACTACGATCAATGCGCCCGGTAACGATACCGGAATTGCGGGAATAAGCCATACAGCAAGAGTAAGAGCTGCAATTGCAATGAGTACCACCTTCATGTTGAGATCGGTCTCTGTTCTTGTGGGTGCCGCTGCCGAACCTTTGCCCATGCCCTTTATTGCGTCACGGAATGTACGCACGATAAGGGGAAGTGACTTAATAAGGCTGATGATACCGCCCGCTGCAAGAGCCCCCGCGCCTATATAGCGGATGTAATTGCTCCAGATACCGGACGCTCCGCCGGAAGCAAATATCTCGCCAACCGTCTTATCGACAGCCGGATACATTACAAGATCACTTCCGAACATTACAATAAGGGGAATGAGTACCAGCCAACTTAACACGCCGCCTGCGAACATATAAGATGAAATTCGAAATCCGCAGATGTAGCCTACGCTCATTACGGCGGGATAAATCTGTGTACCGATCTCGCCCGCAAAGCCTTTTACTTTGAGAGAAATCTCACCGGGAACCGCTTTCAGTCCGTCAATGATAAACTTGAAAGCCGCTGATAATCCCATACCCGCAAATACTGTCGAAGCATTTGCTCCGCCTTCTTCACCGGCAAGAAGTACTTCCGCGCAAGCTGTTCCCTCGGGATAGGGAAGCGTCCCATGTTCTTTTACGATAAGAGCGTTTCTGAGGGGTACCATAAAAAATACGCCGAGAAGTCCGCCCACCAGAGCGATAAGTGTTATCGAAAGGATACTCGGTTTTTCCATTACCCCCTCCGAAGCCCAGAGGAACAGTGCGGGAAGTGTAAAAATAGAACCTGCCGCAAGCGACTCACCGGCTGAACCGATGGTCTGTACGAGATTGCTTTCGAGGATAGAGTTTTTTCTCATTATCACTCTGATAACGCCCATAGCAATTACTGCTGCCGGTATCGAAGCCGATACGGTCATTCCGACCCTTAATCCGAGATAGGCATTTGCTGCGCCGAATACTACGGCGAGAATAACACCCATAATCACGGAAGTAATCGTAAACTCGGGCGTTATCTTTGACGCGGGAACATACGGTTTGAAATCGTTCTTGTTGTCTTTGTTATCCATAATCTACTCCTTTATTTAGGTAAGTAGTGCCGAACAAAAACCGCCTTTGGGCTTTGTTCGGTGTTGTCTTAATCGTTAATTATCGGCAACACTATAATTATTATATCATATTATAACAGCTTTTTCAAGATACTTTTTAATTTTTTCACAAATTTTTGTAAGTTGGTCAATGATGTTTCAGAGCCTGTTTAGTATCCGGAGAAGTACCGGATTTACCCGGATTTTCGTACCGTACAACGGCAATTTTTCACCGATGTACTGTATGTACTTCAAGAAAAATTGCCTATAGCAATCCACAACGGAGAAAATATTGAATTGAAGCAAGAAAAAGTAGATTTCCATCGCCGAAGACTTAAAGCAAGGAAAAAACCTGAAAGGAAGTTCAAAATTTCCCGCGCTCGAAACGGCGAATACGAACCGCATATCATATCTAACCAACTTTCGATAACGTTCGCTGACAGAGGGACCGCATAATTGGATTTGCTTTTACGCAAAATTTTATGGCGTGCCCGGAATTTCTCTGTAGGCTTAATTCAGTTTGCCTTGCAAACAAAAAAATATAAACCGCGCTATGCTTTGAAAAACACAACGCGGTTACTTTTTTGCATACAATATGTGGTACAGCGATAAAATCTATTATTTCGATTTTTCAATTCGTTTTTTTGCACAAACTTAAACTTTTTTTTGAATATTTTCACGCTCCTTTCTTTGTTTATCTTTTTCCTGTTTTTATACCAGATAACCTTAAGTTGTTGGCATTGATTCGCTTCCCGCCATCACCTGTTTCAGCGCCTCGCGCTTAGTTGCGTTGATAACCTCAAATCCGTTTCGACTGCGGCTCTCTCTTTTTAAGCCTATCCGAGTATTCACGGAATCTGTTCATAATTTCTTCCTTTCATATCAGAAAAAATCATTTCGACATCATTGAAGCTATCAGCTCTTTAAGGCGCGATACAGCGTTTTCGGGAGCAAGCTTCTCTTCCAAAGTTTTGTCGCGGGATTTTAATTCGTATATTCCCTCGTCAAGGTTG
>CANRFR010000168.1 GCA_947629945.1 uncultured Clostridia bacterium
GCTTCATTTTTCACAACCCCTTCCTTTTTTATTATACCACTTCTTTTCCTTTTTGGCAAGATTAAATCAGTGTTTCCCTAATTCCCAGTTGCCCGATTTTGAGCCGCAGCTCTCTGCATCTCCGAATTGAACCACGACCTCGGAAAACAGCTTTTCCTGTTTGCCGTTTTTTATGTGTTCGTAGTAGTCGGCGATTTTTTCGTTGGAGCGCTTTTTGGAGTTATATTCTTCAAGCGCCCCGTCAAAAAGCTGATGATATTTCTCCCGAAGTTTTTCGGACTTGTAAGTGATGTTGTCGCACGTCCGAGCAGGGTCAACATTCTTAGGCAAAAAATTTCTGTTGTTATGCTCAATCACGCCGTCATCAACTCGGAACGAAATTGAGATTTTGGATTTATCGGTCATTTTCTGTTCCTCCCTTGAAAACCGAATTTTATATTTGAGCCACAGTTTTTTCGCGATTAAATTTTGCTTATTGATTTTAACACCAATTTTACAGCGTTACGGGGAAGTGATTAACTCAATAAGCACTTTCCGTAGTCTGCGACCACCGAAAGCGCGATTGAGTTGTGGCTGCACCCCAAACCCCGCCGCCCATTTTTCAATGCAGACGTGCAAAATGCCCGACTGCCGAAATTGTTTTTTGTTCGGGCAGGAGCAAAATGCTCCTTTTCCGAAATTACGTAATTATCAATTTATTGATAAGACAGCGTTTTTGCCGTTTTTTATACTGTTATCAATTTATTGATAATATTGCACTTCAAGGGGTTTTTATGTTATTGTCAATTCCTTGATAAGTTGGCGCTTTATCCTCTTGCGGCTTGTCGGGTTCATACGAAATTATATCGTACACATCACAATCCATAATTTTGCACAGCTTATCCAAAGTCGCGGTTGAGATAGGTTTGTTGTGCCTCATACGATTGAGCGTGTTACTGCTAATTCCGTGTTTTTTAATAAGATCGTAGGTCGTAACTTTTTCATCGCGACCAACTTTCCACCAGAAAGGCTCATAAGTAATCATTAAATTTCCCCCTCAAAAAATGCTTTGAAACAAATTCGGAAAGAAAATTTTACAAAGCCGAAAAAGAAAAACGGCGGTGCAGAGCTGCAAAAATTATCAAGGGGATTTTCACCAATCAAAAGATTATGTTTCCAATATTTCTGTGACCCCGCTCCCCGCTTTTTTTCAGCCTTGTAAGCTAGTCCTCCGCGCTCGGTTCGCTTTCGTGTTCCCGTTTGATTTTCTCGATAGCCGCAAGCGCTTTGCGCTTTGTCGGCTCGTCCAACTCCTTGCGAAGCCAACGGATAAAGGTCGGCTCGGACACGCCAATCTTCTCGGCGATCTCGTAAAGGAACACTCCCGCGCTCTTTGCGGCAGCGCGAATTTCCGCGTTTCGTTTGGTCATTGTGTAACCCTCCATCTAAAGATTTTTTTAAAATATCACTTGACAAACAACCGATCCTGTGGTATTATAATTGTAAGGGCAGTTGTTGTGGTGATGAATATATTATAGCACACCGCTTATCCGCTGTCAACCGATGTTGTGATAGTTTATATTCAATTCCACAAATTAAATCTTTTGTGTGTCGAAAAAGGAGGAAACGACAATATGAACGAGAAAATCACCACAAACGAAATCTTTGGTATCAGGCTCAGAGATTTACGCAAGCAGAACGGCTACACCATTGAGCAATTCGCCGCGAAGATAGGCGTAGCAAAAAGCACGCTGGGCTATTACGAAAACGAAAATCGTATGCCCGACATCGAGATTTTAAGCCGAATTTGCTATGCGTTCAACGTACCCGCCGATTATCTTCTCGGACGGACAAACACGGCGGCAGTCAAAGGGAAAAAGAAAACCGTGTGTGAACTCACGGGACTTTCGGACAAGGCGGCTGACTTTTTATGCGAACTTTTCAAATATCAACGCTACGGAACGCTTGACAAGCTGAATTACCTGATCGAGGATTTTGCTAATGATTATAATGAAGATTACGATATGCAAGGCGACAAAAATCTTGAGGATACGAGCAGTATCCTTAACGCGTTGTTCAGCTATATGGAGAAATATTCGCGTTATGAGAATGCTCTCGACTTTATGGATTTTGAAGATGTTGCGCGACAGCAGAAGGCAGAAACTGTTTACAGAGAGCTGCTTATACGGCGAATAATTGACGCGGTCAAGGTCGGTACGGAGGAGTACGGGGAACAGCATAAGCCGTGGGAGTGATTTTTGGCATAAGAAAAGCCGCCGAGCGTTTTGCGTTCGGCGGCTATGTATCGCTTGTCACGGCGGAGATATTTTCAATCAAAGCAAATTCCAAGCGGCTTGATACAATGGAACAAGTGAAGCTGGCGGCAGCGCGTGAGATCGCGGATAAGCACAACATGAAGTCCGAGGACGATATTGCCGATCTGGAGGAATGCTTAAAGTCGCTTCAAAGCGAGGTAACGTCAATCAAGGAGTTGTCCGATGAGCAGTTAAAGCTAAAGCGCATTTCTGATCTGATTACGGCTAATGAGAATATCGTTGAGGGGAATTATATTGATAATCTTATTAGGGCGTGGAAGGAGCGTGATAAAATCTCGGTGACGAGAACTTGATCTGATAATCGGTATAACAAAAAAAACTCACCTTAGCCGTTAGGCTTTGGTGAGGTCATTTGGTAATTATAGTGAAATAACCGATGCAGCTGATATCGTCTATTCAACGTTCCTCGTGCTCATTCTGTCATTAAAACGAAAACCGATCCCCGTTTCCTACAGAGTGCCACGTATCATTATTGATTTCTGTAGGCGAAACAGGAACGGCAAGTGATCTTTTTGAACCGACGCAGGTCATACATAACGCCCCAAGAAAAGGAAGAAAGGTTCATTTTTTCTTTCGATCAGCTATGGCATAAAGAACAAACGCCCCCATTGTAGCTATAGCAAGAACAACGCTAAAATTCCCATCCATTCCGATATTACTGTCAATTATCATTCCGGTAAAACCTAATAATAAAGTCGCTATAAAAGCTACAACTGCATTTCGCATTATACTCACCTCTCAACTATGATATAATGTAAATGGAGTTCCATAAAATGTTTCTCGCTGAACTCCTATACCGCCAAAAGACACAGTGCCTACTGAAGAAACCGAAAAACTGGGAGTCCATGCAAGAATAGCATGTGCATATGAAACTTGACAAGTTATGTCAGTTTGCGATGACACTCCATAATATGCATACACATGATCAATTTCAACGCTAAAATTACTATCCCCAATGTCAGTAGGCATACTCACCCCCATACCATATACTGAAGGGGCTGATAACTTCAAGTACTCACCATTCCCACCATCTTGGCTACGTAAATGGGCATAATCAGTTATGGTAAAACCGTCTTCTGGATAACCCCATACCCCATAAGCAGTACAGTCATAGTTGTTATCTATATTACCGGTACTGGAGATAACCATCAAATCTGTCATATGAAAAAATGGATAACCTTCCCAAATTACTTCACCGCGAATTGAATAGTAGTCACGTCCACTCAAAGCATATGTAGGGTTTCGTTTATACGCTGTTGAACGAAGTACTAATTTTCCAAAAGTTTCAGAGTAACTCGGAATAGTTGCTTGTGTAGCTGCCGTCGCATTATCGGCATCATATTCGCGTTTGCTGATTTGTACCAATTCGCCGTTTTGAGTTTCCCTCAAATACACATCAGTTCTCTCGACTGATGTGTATTCCAATGCCTCTAAAACTTTTTCTGTTGGAAGCGAATTAACAAAGTCTTCATCATCTCCCAACATAATCAGCACAGATTTACCGAGCTGATAATCGCTTATTGATGGATTTTCTTGTTTTACAGCATCTACAAGAGCATCAACATTTTTAATTGATTGAACCGATGATAATCCATCAGTGTATTCAACAACCTCAAGTGTGCGCTCTTTTATCGATTCAATAAATTGAGTTGAAAGAGCAACGCCGTTATTAGCTCTTTCAACAGAGGTCGCCTCTGCAGTAGCAGAAAAAGTTGAAATGCCTGCGATCGCGAGCGCTAACATACCGGCAACAAGTTTTGTTATAGTCATATTAGTTTAATCCTTTCTTTAAACAATGTTGTTAATGGAATAGGGTTGCTGGGTGTGCTTATTCAATAAATATTTATATCAATCCTCCTTCAACAGCAAGATCAGATATTCCCTTTTTACGATATCTTCTGTTCGTTGCTGTAAATAGTGATAGTTTCGCTCTTGCCGTTTGCATCCGTCAATACGAATGTGGACTTCACACGATATGTTCCGCTCGTGAGATTGGACTTAGTGTTGTACAGACAAACAAAGTTGATGTCTGTGGTTTCTGTCCACGTTGCTCCATTTACATCTTCCCATATCCACAAACCCCAGTACTTTTGCAAGGTTTGTGTTACGGTAATGCTTATAGCGTCTGTACCCTTCGCTATGCTTTTACATTCTGCTATTCCGCCTACAATTTCCAAATTGGATGAACAACTGTTCGTGATCTCATATGCGGGCGAAATTCCGTCGTTTTCAATTGATGTCACGGTTGCTGTGTCAGCATAGGTAACGACACTAAAATTCGAGCACAAAAGAATTGCCGCTCCAAGCGAAGCTATCTTTTCTTTGAGGTGCATCGGTAACTCCTCCTCTCTTTGTATAATTAGGGTTTTTTCTCCCTCTACTTAATACATCTTTCGAGAAGCGTTTTGGGTAGGTCGAATTATAAAAATTTTTAAAGCGTCAAATGCAAAAGTAAATGCAACACAAAGCCAAAAGCAGTGATGAAAGTTTATGAAAAAAGCAAAAATAATAGGA
>CANRFR010000169.1 GCA_947629945.1 uncultured Clostridia bacterium
TGCCATTAAACCTCCACTTCCTGCGGTATGACTTTTTGTGTCGCCGCATATCCCTTTGTTGTCGCGTTTGTTGGATTTCTCTTTTCAATGCGACTCCTATGTTTCATACTTTTCATTTTTACAGACACCTAACTTCACCTCCCATGAATGGCTTTACAGTGCGGTCGGCTTTGCCGTCCGCTGTGACCGCGACACCGTCGCTTTAACCTGCATCAGAATAATGCGCTCCGATTTGCCCGTATCTGCCGTGAAATATCTGCGCTATCTGCTTGCAATTTGCTCTGAGAACCGCCATGCCCAAACTCGCGCAGAAACGGCTCAAATTTCGCTCCGAATCTGCTCGGCGAGTTGTTGCCTTGCTTGGCTGAAATCCTCTCTCAAATCGGCGTAAATCCGCCCAAACAGCCGTCACTATTTTAGGGCAGTGCCGTCACTCTCACAACAGCCGTCACTATCCTCATTCCGCATTGTCAAAGCATTTGCAAGACATGGAGTGACGGCAGTGACAGCTAATTCCACCCACAGTAAACTGCCGTCACTGCTGTCACTTTCGCGGTCGTATTTCAAAATGATAAACCGTTGTCCGCACGAACGTTTTATCTCAAAGGTCACTCCTAAGCCTTTCAGCTCTATGCCGTGCTGAACAAGATTTTGAGTGATCTTGTTTGACGGAATTTCAACGCCGAATTGCATTTTCAACTCGCCAACAAGCATAGTAGCCGAGCCTTTGAAATATTTTTTCTCCAACATAAAATCATGCACCATGAACGAAAAAGTATCGCGTGGTTTAGAAATTATTTTCTCCTCGGCAATCCAGCGGGATCCTTCACGTTTCAAATGCAGTTCCAGATTTTCGATGTCGCGACCAACGCAATACAGAGTCGCTTCTCCGCTGCCGCGCTGCTTTTCGATCATCACCATGCTACCGTCAACACAACCGCTAATTCCTGTCGTTCCGGATATCATATTGAACGGATCGTTGTCTCGGCATTTTCGAGTATGATGGACTAACAAAATCGCAATCCGCAGCTTATCCGCGAGATTTTTCAAGCCGGATAACTCTTTGTAATCCGAAGCGTAACTTGTTTCATCACCCGAACGGATTTTCTGGAGGGTATCAATGATAATAATTTTCAGATCCTTATGCTGTGATTTGAAATTTTCGATCTGCCTTTCGAGAACGCCGCCAAGTGTTCCTGCCATGATAGCGAAATGCAGATTCTCGCTTGGTTCGCTTGTGAGATCGAACAGTCTGTTCTGTATTCGAGTGTAGCTGTCTTCTAAGCAGAGGTAGAGCGCCGTGCCTTGTTTCGTTTCCCGTCCGAGTAATTTTTCTCCTTTCGCAATACTAAGTGCCATGTCCAATGCCAGCCATGACTTCCCGACCTTGGGCGCTCCCGCCAGAATGAAAAGTCCCGTTGAGATCATTCCGTCAATGCAGAATTCAATCGGACGGAGCGGTGTGGTCATCAGTTGTTCGCAGTTTACTGTTTTGAGTTCGTACAATAACTTGTCCTCCTGTCAAATAAATTTTCCGAAAACAAAATCCCGCCGAAGAACGACGGGATTGCCCTCTATTACCTTACCGACACGAGAAATACTTTTTATTCACTCGCCGATAAGAAATTTTTAAATTTTGTTACTTTTCTCGAAATTGTGCTTTGAGAAATACCGAGTTTTTGTGCAATTTCACGTTGGCTATATCCTGCAGACATCAAATCAATAATCTCTTTTTCCTGTTCCGAAACACTTTCACGAAGTTTTTCAATCAGAATATGAATATATGCTGTCAATTCAATGTCAATATCTTCCGCTGCATCGTTTCCTCCTTCAACATATTCATCAAGTGAATCGACCTTAATCGCAGAACGGGTGTGATTGTATTTTCTAGCGTCATTTTACCTCCCACTTACCCGTGAAAATATTGCTATCGCTGAAAAGTGTGTAAATGTTGAAAGGTTTAATCCACCAGACTGTCGTCAAGAAACAGGGCATCCAGTTCCTGTGTTGTCTGAATCTGCATAACCCTAGCCCTGACCTCACTCTTCGCAAGGTTAAGTCATTTCATGCGTTTCTTGCCTGTGATGTTGTCTTTTCCCTCACGGATCAGCTGTAATCTGTCAATCGGCGCATTTGGCTGTTTTTGTGCATAATCAACAAGTGCTTTAGCCTTGGAAAGATTGTCAGTCAAGTCAGCACGGTGCGGTTCAAGAATATCGATGACATAACCGATTCCCGTGACATTTCTTATGATGATGAAGTCAGGGTAAAATCCCTTGACGATGCCGTTTTCCAGTCTTTGCAGACAAAGACCCCAACCCTTTGGCGAAGATGGATTGCGAATCCAGCACACAAAATCGGTTCGCACAGATTCTTCATCAATCACAGCTTTCTCCCATGAATCCAGCTTTATCTTTGCATAACCGGTCTCCTCGTTTACAAAGAAGTGGTTAGAGTATTTATCACCGTCACGGTCTACCATCGGACGTATTTGCTCCGGCAAATGAAAGCTGTGCGCACTGACCTCATTTCCGTTTGAAATAATGGCATCGTACTGCTTGCGGTACTTATCACTCTAAATTGCAGCCTGTACGTGTCACTCATTTCATTAAACTTGTTTTTTGCATAGAGGTGCAGCTTATCCACACAGTCCTTGTCTGCCGCAAACAAAATAACATGAACCATATACTCAGACGGATTATCCGGATTAAAGTGCAAATCACCGTATGCTGCGCCAAGTCCAAACCCGCCGAGTATTTTTTCCGCAATACGGAATTTCCTGTCGATGTCTTCATCCGAGGACGTGTAATAGATGTATTCCTTGTCTTCGTTTATCGCCTTTCCGAATGCGTCAAAAATTATCCATGACAGGTTAAGCTTCTTCACTTCAGCAGCAAGTGTGTCATACTCGCCGTTTTCTTTCAGTTCGCCGATATACTCCTCTATCATCTTAATGCCGTGCTGCTGAATGTCGTGCAGCGCACAGGAATCAAGCTCCGTATTCTTTATCAGCACGGCAAGTTTAATCAGGGACGGAAGATAATCCGTTGTCTTGAACGGCTTAATATCGTAGGTTATGAGAGCAGTTCTGTTTATGAAAGCCGCAATCTCCTCTCTGTCAATACTATCCGCGAAAACAGGCTGTTTCTGCTTCGGTATGTTCGGAGCATCTGAACCGACCGGCTGAGACGTTGGTTCTGCACCTTGATTTGTGTTCTGCAGTATAGGTACTGTTCTCGCGCACGGATTTTCGATGTAGGTATTCGGCTTTTCTGTCTGATCTGACGATTCAAACAGCGGATCAGCTGAAATACCCTGTGATTGTGTAAAACCCGGTAAAGTCATCTGATTCGGATCAACTTTCGTCTGGCGTGTCCTGGGGCGATATCCCCAAGTCTCGCGTGAATCGTTACCATAGCTTTCGCCCTCAACATCAGCCGGTATATCGCTGCCCTCCTCGTCCTGCAGTGCCTTCATAACAGATTCAACATTGTCCTTATTGAAATGCGGGAGAAATAGGCGTACTTCATTCAGCGTCTCGTCTACATCAATATGACGCTGCAACGGAGTGCGAATCATACGACCAAGCAGTTGGGCGATATAGGTAGCGTCTTGCGCATGACGGAAAGACATCATAGTCTCCGCTCTTGGGCAGTCCCATCCCGTCGAGAGATTCTCTTTGAAAAATACCACACGAATTTTCTTGTTATCCGCAATATCCGAAGCATCTACATGGTGGATTTTCAGACCGCCCACTTCAATAGTGGCAGTCTGTCCGAATGTATGAACTACCTCGTATTCAGAGAATCTTGCGCCGGTTCTCGCTTCAATGTGGGAGAGGCACTCTCCGATTTCGGTTGAAGATGCACTATCGCTATTTCGGTTCTCTACTTGTATGACCAGTACCGGGCGCACCTGCTGTGAGTGCTGTGTTTCACAGTAGTAGTTCCAATGATTGCATTTGTCTTTCCACTCGTCAGCGGTCGCTTGAAGAATCACCATATCGTCAATGGAGTCCTGCTCAGGGTAGGTTATGATGATTCTGTCCTTCAAAAGACCCGAATTTCTCACTTCGTCCGGACGGACCTCCACATCATGACGGACGGAGGAGATATTGCCGACAAGTCTGCGGAAACGCTCATCTGTTGCACTCATGCCTATGACAATCGGCATCGGACTAAGTCCGTCAGCCTCACTGCCTTTCAGGAATTTCTGCATGATGGTTGTGGCTCTTGCAGCATCTCTGTCGTTCATTCCGCGGTGTGCCTCATCAATTATCACATAGAAATGGTCGCCTTTCTGCTCAGCGGTATTCTGCAATGTCTGCCAGATGGTATAAGTACGGCTGTCTCCGCCGTTGACAAGTCTGCTTGACTTGCCGAGTTTTTGTGTGTTCAGAAAATATATCATTCCGTCATCAAGAACTTCTTGATCAAAGGAATTGTCCTCAATGGTGACACACCGATTCGGACGGATTTTGTCCGCTTTTGTTATAATCTTCGTCTTGGACTGTTCGTTCAGCTGCGGTGAATCGGAGAGCCATACAAAGATTGCCTCCGGCTGTTCGACTGTGGTTTCCGTGCCGTTCAGGATATCCTCGATAACCGTCGTCATGACGATAGTCTTTCCGGAGCCTGTCGGCGCGCGGAACGCGATCACCTGCGGACGCCCGTCAACCTTGTGATAAGCCTCGGCACTGTTTATCTCGGCAAGCAGCTTTGAAACGGCTGTCTGCTGGAAGGATATAAGTTCGTCTCTCATCACGGTCACCTCCTGCTGTTTATTCTGAAGTTA
>CANRFR010000170.1 GCA_947629945.1 uncultured Clostridia bacterium
TATGAGTCCTTCTGAATGCTGATGAGGTTCGGCATATCTATTACCTCATTGATCTTCGAAAAACTCTGTCTGGTTGTTTTTCCCGACTTTACCGGCTTTGTGTTTACCATCGGCTTTGATCACTCCTATCTAAAAATCGCTCCGCACCGCGCGGCTTTGCCGCGCTAGCCTCTTTGAGCAAGCTGCGTTTCGCTTCGCTCCACTACGCTTGCCCAAAGGCTTGCTCCGCTGGGGTCTTAATTCGCTCCGCACCGCGCGGCTTTGCTCCACTGGGGTATTGCGCTCCGACGCCACAATGTTTATTAGATTTGCTGCGCCCCGTTTTGGAACCGCAATACCGCCTGAGCACGGCGCGCAATGTTACGACACCGCAATGCCGACAAACCCGCCGCGCTCACGCACCTTATCACCGAACCGTTCCGCAGCCGCCGAAAGCAAGACCCGAAACAAAAGGCAAAGCCGCTTTGCAAGCCCGTCGGCTCTTACCTTTCGCTCCTTTTATCTTACCATCGAACGTCTAAGTCTCCATTATGATACATTTTAATATTATACCACGAACGGTAAACTTTGTCAAGGGTTTTTTCAAAATTTTTGAATATTTTTGAAAATTTTTAAACCATGCCGACTTTCTTCGACATTTTCTCGCCGTCCGCACGACGCGCGGCTTTGGCGAGTGTACCGCTGCGGGGAACGCCGCCGACGGCGCGATCTGCAGGGCTTCACGAGGAAAAGCCTCTCACTCAATCAAAAGCGCCTTTGTACCGTTGTTTGACAAATTTATCTCCTCGCGTGAAAGTTATATGAAACATATCCAATAAGGGTTGACAAGCCGTTCATTTGGTGATACTATTATAAATAGCCGCGATGGGCGGTTTTGGAAAGGATGTAAATATATGAAAAACGCAAACGCTGCGGCAATTGATATTACCAAGCGATACACACTCGGCGAAGAAATTTTCAACTCGGTGTCGCACGGCGTGGGAGGTCTGCTGGGAATTGCGGGAACGGCGGTGCTGATAGTTCTCGCGGCGCTTCACGCGGACGTTTGGGCGGTTGTAAGCGCGGCAGTCTACGGCTTCTCGCTTATCCTGCTTTACACTATGTCCACGCTTTATCACGCGATAACGAACAGACGCGCGAAGTCGTTCTTCCGCGTTATGGATCACGACACAATATTCTTTTTGATAGCGGGCACTTATACGCCTATAACGCTTATCCCTCTGCGCGGCGCGGTAGGTTGGGTGCTTTTCGGAGTGATCTGGGGCGCGGCGGCAGCCGGCATTATAATGAACTCCATAGACCTTGAAAAATTCCGCAAGCCCTCGGTGGTGTGCTATGCTCTTATGGGCTGGGCGGTAATTTTCGCTGTAAAGCCGCTTATAACTCACTGCACGCCGCTCACGCTTTGGTTTTTGCTGATAGGCGGGCTGTGTTATACGATTGGAATTATATTCTACGCAATAAAATCCAAGCGGTATTTCCACTCGATATGGCACCTTTTCACCATTGCGGGAAGCGCGTTCCACTACTTCTCCGTAATGCTTATGATCCTTAACGCCAACGCCAACTGACGTGCAGCGACAACCGAAACGCGGCATTCCGATTTTAAAAACCTGTCTTAACAAAATGATAATTCACTCCCACTCAAAAAGTTTGTCAATGCTTTTGGAGTGGGAATTTTTATGTGTCTGTGAATACATTTTGATTACAAATAAGCAGCTTGTTGCGAATATCGGTGCAAATAAAAGCCGCGCGTTCCGTGGAAACGCGCGGCGATTATGTCGGCTTTTATTCAAAAGTGATTCTAGGTTTGAGATTCAACTTATAGTAGTTCTCAAGGGATAATACAGAACACACCCACCTTGATTTGTCAAGTACTTTTCAAAAAATCCCCCGCATTGACAAGCGAGCATATTTATGGTATAATAAGATTGCCGGTTACTCCCGGACGTTCTGCGAAAGGGGGTGAGTACAAGTGGTACAGTTTATAAATTTCCTGTACACCGTTATGGCAGGCGTGATTGTCAAGTACATAAACGATCTGTTAGACGGCAAAAAGTAACCGACTAGCGCATACCTAAAGGATTTAAAAAATCGCCCCCGGCGTTCTGAGCACCGGGGGAAATTTTTGTGAGCACAGTTTGGTAACAGTCTCATTTCCTGTAACTATATTATACCACGCCCATTCCGATTTGTCAAGTACTTTTCAAAAAAACCCACATTGACAAGCAAGTAAATTTATGGTATAATATGAGTGCCGGCTAACCCCCGCGCAACTTTACTTATGAAAGGGGGTGTTCGGAATGGATATCTTCGGTTTTATGCTCTCCGTCATAGCGGGCGTGGTCGCTTACTACGTTTGCAAATGGCTCGACGGTGACGAGTAGTCGGCAGGAGCCTTAGCAAAAATCCGACCCCTCGCGGTTGCTCAAGCCGCGAGGGGTCAAACTTTGTTCGAAATGCTTTTGTTATCTTCGGTTTAGTCTTTCGACAGTTATATTGTAACACATCCTTTTCGATTTGTCAAGTACTTTTCAAAAAATCCCGCGCATTGACAAGCAAGTAAATTTATGGTATAATAAGATTGCCGGTTACTCCCGGACGTTCTGCGAAAGGGGGTGAGTACAAGTGGTACAGTTTATAAATTTCCTGTACACCGTTATGGCAGGCGTGATTGTCAAGTACATAAACGATCTGTTAGACGGCAAAAAGTAACCGACTAGCGCATACCTAAAGGATTTAAAAAATCGCCCCCGGCGTTCTGAGCACCGGGGGAAATTTTTGTGAGCACAGTTTGGTAACAGTCTCATTTCCTGTAACTATATTATACCACGCCCATTCCGATTTGTCAAGTACTTTTCAAAAAAACCCACATTGACAAGCAAGTAAATTTATGGTATAATATGAGTGCCGGCTAACCCCCGCGCAACTTTACTTATGAAAGGGGGTGTTCGGAATGGATATCTTCGGTTTTATGCTCTCCGTCATAGCGGGCGTGGTCGCTTACTACGTTTGCAAATGGCTCGACGGTGACGAGTAGTCGGCAGGAGCCTTAGCAAAAATCCGACCCCTCGCGGTTGCTCAAGCCGCGAGGGGTCAAACTTTGTTCGAAATGCTTTTGTTATCTTCGGTTTAGTCTTTCGACAGTTATATTGTAACACATCCTTTTCGATTTGTCAAGTACTTTTCAAAAAAATCCCCCTCTTGCGAGGGGGATAAAACTGTTAGGTTTTAATTAATTCGTATGCTAAAATTAGGTTGTAGGTGTAGTAGTAGCACCAGGATTGAACTTCAAAACAAGAGCTACCTCAAATGCGTCCTCATCTGTGTACTCAATAGAGCCATCAGTATTTGTTGCGAGCTTGCCAACAAAACCTGCATAAAGCTTGCCGGGTGTCTTAGTGCTTCCGCTCTCTGTCAAAGCAGGAACATGACCCCAACCTTGCTGTTTTGTCTCGCCTGCGACGGTACCAGTACCAGCAGTAGCGTCAGCATTCAAAATCAAGACACCATTTGCAGTAGTTGTCATTTGGGTAGATGCAGTCGGTATCGCAGTCGCACTTGTCGCAGCGCCATATCCAGCGATCTTAGCAGCTGTATCAGCAGCAACTAAAGCGACATTGGCAGATTTAGCATTCGCAGTATTAGTTACAGCGGTGGTATTTACTTTCAACGCACCAGTGGTAATAGCATCTGCATCAACACTTACACCAAAATCCTTAGTGTTGTTTACGAACTCATAAGCGTAACTAACAACAGTCGCACCGGATTTCTCGGCAGCAGTTGTACCAACCTTTTCCTTAATCTCTACTTGTGCACCATACGGATTCAAGAAAGCCTGGAACTTAGCGGGAATCTCAAGGTCAAGTTCAACGGAAAGCAAGCCACTGGCAACGTCATACTCTTTAGAGCTGGGCTTGGTAACAGCAGCCGTATCGCCGCCTTCAAGTGCGGAAGCGGTAACGGAAAGGCTCATAACGGACGCAGCTGCGAGAACGCTCGCCAAAATCTTCTTCATAGTCATAATAGTAACCTCCATGTTATTATTAAATTTAATTTTTACTCAACAATCAACGTCAACGCAACAAATGTTTGCAAATGCAGCGTTTTGTGGTCGTCTTCAACCGTAGTGATTGCGAGCACAATATCGGTGTTCCCTTTCGGGAACTTTTTGTTCGTTTTGAACTCCTCAATCTGGGAGCCGGGGGGAACAAGCCCCGATATGTATATCTGATCTTTCATTTCGCTGTCAGCATACATATCAAAGTACATATCGTACTGTGCGCCGCCGGGGTTACCCAGAACGCACTTAAAGTTTTCGCCGTCTTTGCTTGTGGCAACGGTTGCAAAGTGCAGAGGAATACGGTTTTCCGTGCCCTCTTTCAGCTTAGCCTCGAGATCTTCGTTTTCCTTAACTATGCCGACATTCACGGCATAAGGAATCGTACCGTCGCTTGTAAGCTTGCCCTGTTCTTCCGCGGGCTTCTTGTTATTCATAAAGAACCAAGTCGCTCCGCCGGCAACACTCGCCGCCGCAATTGCCGATATAATAATCACCGGCACTTTTTTTGACTTTTTCTTCTTTTCTTCGTCAGCCATCTTGACCTCCCATAATCGTCAGTCAAAAGACCGCCGAATAATTTAAAATTAACCCAAAAGCTGGAGAATGCTCTGCGGCTGCTGATTTGCCTGTGCGAGCATAGACTGAGCTGCCTGCTGCAAGATGTT
>CANRFR010000171.1 GCA_947629945.1 uncultured Clostridia bacterium
CCGACTGCTTGCTATGCTTTATCGGGTTCGGACTTTCACCGAACTATATTATCTGCACCGAACTGGCGCACCCCCTTCCTTTTTATTATACCACTTCTTTTCCTTTTTTGCAAGATTAAATCAGTGTTTCCTTAAAGCTTGAATACGCCTTTACACGCGGCGTACTCAACCGGAGCGAGGTCAAATGGGACGAGCTTCCGCACAGCGTTCAGGTGAAGTTCCAATATAACTCTGAGAGGGAAGAAAGCGGTTCTACCTAACGCATTTCCCTACAGGCTGTAAAAATATTTCGGCACTTATTTCTCATATTCGCCATCTTTGAGAAATTTTATTCTTTTTTTCAAAAACCCCTTGACAAATTTCCGCTAATGTGATATAATATTTATTGTTGCAAGAAACTTTCGCAACAATATGCGCCTGTAGCTCAGCTGGATAGAGTATTTGGCTACGAACCAAAGGGTCGGGGGTTCGAATCCCTTCAGGCGTACCATGAAACACTGACAAAAAAGATATTATGCCCACAAATGGCTGTACAAAGCCATTTGTGGGCATAAATCTTGTAAAAAACAGAAAACACCGTCCGTAGATATTTTCGACACGAAAATGGACTTGAACCCTCCCCTACAAAATTTTCTTGGTTGAAATTGGACATTTTGACGAAATCGCCTGTGAATAATTTCTCGTTTGCGAGAGATCATTCACGGGCGATTTTTTGTTTTCAGAATCTTGACAAAAAAGATTTTGACGGGATTTGAACCCTTTTGGCAACAAAATTTCAGCGGTTGAATTTATGCAACTCGCACAAAGCGCCTGTGAGCAATCTCTTACTTATGAGAGGTTGATCATGGGCGCTTTTTTCGTTTTCCGGCAAAGATCGGAACAATCAGTCAACAAGCCTTGACCGGGCTTGAAATAAATATGGAGGAATCACTATGAGCAACGAAAACAAACAGCAGAAACCCAACTGTCCGCTGATTGGGGAGGATGGCAACATATTCCATTTGGTTGGAATCGCGGCGAAAACTTTGAAAAGAAACGGTATGTCGGAGGAAGCGTCCGAGATGACGGAAAAGGTTTTCGGTAGCGGGAGCTATGAAGAAGCGCTGGGGATCATCGGCGAGTACGTCAACATCACCTCGATTGATGAACCCGATGAGGGCATCGGAATGAATATGGAATAGATCATTCCACATGAAAAGGAGAATTTGACATGATCAAAGCAACAATTCAGAACAGCCCGTACTGCACGGAGATATGCTTCCCGTGTTCGGAAACGGAGCTGTCGAAAAAACTCGGTGAACTTAGAATGTATCCGAAGAACCTTGCGCCTATCGCGACGGTTCTCGAAATCAAACCAGAGGAGTTGTCCATGCTGACGGACTGCGATGTTTCGCTTGACGCGCTGAACTATCTCGGCAAGCGTATGGACGGCATGAGCAAGGGTGAACGCAATCAGTTCCTCGCGGTGTTGTCGTGCGAAGAAACGGGAATCGGGTGCAGCTTGAAAAACATCATCAATCTCACCTACAACTTGGCGAGGTTCACACTTATAGAGGACACGGATGACTTGGAACGTATCGGACGAACACATATGCTGAATGTCTGCGGCTTTCTTTCGGAGTCCGAATACAATAACGGCGAATGGCTCGCTGAACAGGGCGAGAAACTTATAAATTCCGGCAGCGGAATAGATACCGATTACGGCAAGATCTATATAAATAAGGATGTGCCGTTCGAGGAAAAATTCAACGGAACGACATTTCCCGCATATTATTGTGAGCCTAATTCTGTTGCGGGAATTGAGATCGGGTATGATGATCTGACGGAATTTGTCGAGCTGCCTTGCGAGGATATTTCGATCCAAAAAGCGGTGTACAGACTTGGTGCGGAAAATTTAAACGACTGCAAGATCACGGTAGATTCAACGCAGGATATTTCCGATGAATGGTCGGAGAAAATATCCGAAGTTGAAAAGACAAAAGACATTTTTGGGCTTAACAAGCTGCTGAAAACAGCTGACATGAGCGTAAAGCCGGATCAGCCGGAAAGTATCTTCAAAAAGGAGATCGAACAAAAGCTGTGCGGCGAGGGTTACGCTGTCGCGGACGACGGGGACTGGCTCACGGTTATGCTGAACGGCGCTCCGGTCGCGAAAATTAACGATAAAGATATTCTGTACACCGATGAAGATTTCTACGATAAGGATAGAGCGGGAGCGCCCCCGTTGTCTCGGATCGTGCGCGAGATCTACGATTATTGCTCCGCTTATGAAAAAGCGCCGCCGTTAACTGCTAACGGATTGCCAAATAAGTATCGCTGTTTTTCGGAATTTAACGAAACGGTTCTTGCGGCAAAATACATTGAGGAATACGGTTTCGAGTTTGTCACATGGGATAGAACCTATGACGGAAAATCGCTTTGGCAAGGGCATTATTACTCCGATTACGCGAAAGCGAAGGAGGACTTCGCGACCCGTTCCAGTCTTGTGGATCAGGACAAGCTGTTCTCCGCTGATGAACTTAAACAGATCGGGAAATGTGTGGATTTCACCATGCAGAACTGCGGCAATCTTAACTTTGACGATTGCGAAAACCTCAGGAAGTTGAACGAGAAAATCTCGGAAAGCCTTCCGGAACAGTTGCAGAGTGAACCAGAAATGTCAATGTAAGGGGGTAAACAAAATGAATATTTTTGAAAAAGAAATTATGCGGCGGGTCAAGGAACTCGATTGTACTGCGGTTTATCGCGAGAACAGCAACAGCGTTTCCGTGTCGTTTGACGGAAACATTATCGCGGAAATTCACGGCGATACTGCCGAGAAAAAGGGATCGCTTGACGAACAGGAAAGCGAGATTTTTCTGCACATAGAACGGCTTTACGGAAATGTTGCGAATTACTGTGCGGCTTATGAGAAAGGCGAGTCGATAAAAAATCCGAATATATCGGACGGATTTCGGCGGCTTTTCAAAATCGGAAAAGTGGAAATGGCGGCGCGTTATGATAGGAAATCGGGGTTTGAATTTGTCGTTTTTAATGGCGATGAAAACCTCGAATTTTTTGAAAATTACGATAACGCGCGTGAAAAATTTGCCGTGCTTTCGGGGCTTGTCGACCGAGAAAAAGTCTTTGACGATGAGGAACTGCAGGCGCTTTACTACTGTGTTTACGTCACTTTGGAGATGGACGACGCGTTAAATAAGGATATGCTTGAATTGCTTAGTGAGGTCAAGCGTAGGCTCGATATCGCGATCTCAAAAAATCTATCGGCGGGAGGTGAGGAAAGTGAGAGTGCAGTTTAAAAATTATTTTCATCGAAAGAATTTCGCGGAATTTATTTCTCCGAAAAACTCAAATTATTTCAGCAACCGCGACGAGTTTATTGCCGCGGTTTTTCTTTTGTCTGCGGATAAATTTCTGTGGGAGCGCTCTAAATGCGCGATCTCGCAGTATAGCGTCAATTTTGACGCTATTGATTTGAGCGGAATTTCCATCGATGGTTATGCGCTTTATAAGGCGGCGAGGGCTGTGTATAGCGGCGATTCCGACGTTTCGCTCAGCGAGTTATGCGATTGGTCGCTGATTGACGATCCCACTACGCTGACGATTTTTGCGGGAGTAATGCTTCGCAGAAACGGCATTAAATTACTGAATTGGAGGACTTGATATGATAAGATTTTTCATTAAGAACGGGAGAGATTCATTGAGGTTCGACGCGCCCACGGACGAGCTGTTCGATCATCTTGGCAGCATCGGGATCGACGAGGATATTCCCATCACTTGCAGCGAGAAAATATATCTCGACTTCTACCCCATCGACGATAACGATAAGATTGCACAGATCGTCTGCGACAGGCTCCTGCCCGAGGATAAGATTTCCGATGTAAATCGGCTTTGCGCAAGGCTCGATGGGCAATGGCAGATTACCGATGAGGAATTTGAAAATGCCCTCGCAGAAAATGATGTTCGCGGCGCACTGAATATAAAAGCAGCTTATGATGAGCTGCGCGAAGAACTGCGACAAACAAATGATTTGAGTATGTGACAGAGTGACCTCGGTCGCTCGTTAACATAAAAAAATTTTTAGATTGGAGGTGTTATTATGGCAATGAGCAGAGGACGCATCGAATTCTACAAAGAGCATTATCCGCGCGGAACTCGTGTACAGCTTGATTCAATGGGAGATGATCCCTGTCCTGTTCCCTCGGGAGCGGTAGGCACCGTGGTCGCGGTCGATGATGCCGGTAGTCTGCACGTAGAATTCGACAACGGCAGATCGCTCGGTATCTGCCCCGAAGTGGACAGCTTCCACAAGATCACGGAACAGACCGAGGTTCAGGAACCGAAAATGTCGATGTGAAAAATCGGCGCAAAAAAATACAAGGGAGTGATTTTATAGCAATTAAATTCTTTGACGCGTTCGCGGGTATCGGCGGATTCAGATCGGGACTTGAAATGGCGGGCGGTTTTGAGTGCGTCGGCTTTTGCGAGATCGACAAATTCGCCGCAGCCGCTTACAAAGCCATGTACAATACGGAAGGAGAGGATTTTTATAGCGACATCACGAAAATCAATACGGAAAACCTTAAAGATTTTGATCTCCTCGTCGGCGGTTTTCCGTGCCAACCTTATCCCGAAAAAAATAATATCCCGAAAAGCCGAAACAAATGGCATAGGAAAGGGAAAAGATTTCGGGAAATTCGGG
>CANRFR010000172.1 GCA_947629945.1 uncultured Clostridia bacterium
AAACCGTGTGTCTTTTTCATGCTAAATACCTCACTTTCTTATGGGTATTATTGCCATTTACACGGTTTGATATTCAGCCTCAAAAGAATTGTCATTGAAATAATTCTCTTAATTCTAACTTTATTGCTTTTAGGCATGATGACTTTGTGCATAATTTTCAGCGATAATAAATTTAGCAAAGTATTATTTGCTATACTATCCGGTATATCCTCGATTATCACTGTTTTATCTTTTTTGGGAATAACTCCAAGAAAAATTGCAGAATTTATAAAAAAGAAGTAAGGGCGCTTTCCGTTAGGTAAGACTTTTTTATAAAAGTGTTTGAAATGATCTATATAAAAATTGTATATGGCATTTAACTGATCTTTCATGCTATTCCTCATGTTATGTTGCGTTTGACAAATGTTAACTGCTACATATTCTTTCAGAGTTTTCTTCACTCTAGATCTTATCTGATTGAAAGTACTTAAATTGTTTTTAAGCAAAATGCACTGGCTATTTATGCCAAACAGTATTTTCTATTTTATTCAGTAAGATTAATGCTTTTGCAAGGTTAAATTATTATATTATTACGTTTCATACCTAACGCCTAAAAATAATCTAATAAAAAACAATATAATTGCCAGGGCTTATGCCATATTGAGGCGCTACATTAATAAGATGAATATCAGATAAATTCCGAATTTCATCGATCTCGCTTTGTGTATCGGACGTAATTTCCCCTGAGGATATTACTTGTATTATATCCTGACGAAGCCTAACTATATTATATTTTATTTTCTTTACAGCTGGTTTTTGACTCGTTGAGTTTGTCCTTTTGGGCTTAGAGGGTGTGGGATTATAAAAGTCATTCAGAAAATCTGATTTTACTTTTTGAATATAGGTGCTATTTCTCATTTTCTCCAAAGCCTTGCTTTCAATTTGACGAATTCGTTCGCGAGTAAGGTTGAGAATACCGCTTATTGCTTGAAGGCTTTTGGGGCTATGGTTTTCAAGACCAAATCTCATAACAATTACGGATTGCTGCCTGGGGGTAAGAGTTGACAAAGTGTTATCAACGATAGTCTTTAAATAATAATGCCAAATCTCTTCTTCCCACTCATCAGAATAATCTACCCGTAATGATGGATCGTAATAATCAGCATCTTCGTTTTCAACATATTCTTCAAGTGATAGACTTGAACTTTCACGAATAATTATATCCCAATACGATTTGATTAGTTCTATAGGCTTGTCAATTCTATTAGCACACAACTTAATGAATTCATCAGACGGGATCTCAAATTCTGAATCTATTCCATACTTGTCCTTATACATTTTTATTAGAGTGAGTAAATTATCCATAAGATGTGGAGGAATTCTGTGTACCCATTGAGGTTGGCATTCCCTAATAATTGAACCCCAGATATATTGTCCAACATAACTCCCGAAGTATTGATTATCATTTCTGGTGAACTTAAATTTGTCAACGGCATCAATCAGAGAGGAAAAGCCTTCGGAAATCGTATCGGAAATGTCATAGCCGTACAATTTGGATAAAGGCAGAGCTATTTTTAAGACCATTCTTAAATGAAGCATAATTAAGCGTTCTCTTGCGCTATCGGCTTCAGCTCCCGAGTAATTAAAATACTCCATTTTAGCAAACAGTTCACCTATTTCACCTTTTTGAGGGGTGGGGAGATCCTTGATTCGATTTATTGTGTATTCAAGCTCTGGCGCAATTGAAGCAATTTCCTTATATATTGCGTCATAATCTGTTCTGCTGTAGTCATAAAGCTGTTGTTCATCATCGTTAATGACGGGTTCGTCTGATATAACAATGCCATTAAGCTGTAATTTTTCGCTTAGATTATCGACTTCAACAATTGATAAATTAAAGGATTCAGTAGCGTCAAGAATTTCATCAAACAATAAATAGCCCTTGGTTTTAGCCAGATCTTCAAGGCTATTAAAGCATTCATCAAACTTTGACACTACAGTCACCCTCTAAAATTTAAGTTTGTTTACCGTTTACGCACAGCGATACAATATCTTTGCTTTCAATCCCGCGATTGGTAAGTTCATTAAAATCATCTATGAAATCATAAAGATGAGCGATATAGTCGGACGAACTTGAGGAGCTTTGAATCAATTTCTCGTGAAAAATCTCTACGCCGCCCAAAACATACTCATCAAAAAGTTTCAAATCGTTCTCGGATTCTTCTTTGCCAAAGTAACGAAAAGCCTTATCAAGACGTTTTGTTTTATCGGGTTCATATTCTTCATCCAACAGCAGAATCAAACGGAAAACATACTCAAGATTGGAACTTTCACCAATTAATTGATCACCTAAAATCGAAACATCTGCGATATCATTATCGGTGTTTTTTTGCCCTTTACGTTTATTTATAAAACCGATGATGGGTGCATTTATGTAAACGTCAAGGTTTCGTTTAAACAGCTTTAATTTTCCGCTTTCGTCAAAACCAGACGTTAATTCTTTTACCATTTTGGCGTGTGTCCCGGTAAAGCGATATTGTTTGTCAAACATAACTAAGGTTCCTCCTTAAATCAAATTTGTGTGGAGTTCATCAACTTTTTGGAATTGATGCCGTTTAAGTATCCTATCTCCGAGGAATTTTTCTGCAAGATCGCCGTCGGTATCTTTGATAAAAATTATAACCTGCTCGGCGGTTTCGGGGATAGCCTTACATATTGATTCAATTCTACGCTTGTCGAATGCTGACAAAGGAGCGTCCATGACCAAGGGATAAGGTTCTGAGTAGCTTTGATCTTCGCTTCCGTTTATCTTGTTTTCTTTTGCCATCTTGCTAATAGCAGCAATAAAAGCGAAGATTACCGCAATACTTTGGGCTGTTGAAGTTTCAACAACGCCATCATATTCATTGACTTCAACCGAGATATTATACCTTTCGTCAATCGTCAGCGAAAGGCCTCCATTATATATGTTTTGGAAAATCTCATTGATTGTTTTTTGGAGTTTTTCGCGAGTCTCGCTTTCTTTGGCTTTAAGTTCCTCATTCAACGAATCATAAGCGGCTTGCGTATATGCTTTGAATAGCTCGACCTGCCTGTTGTTTTTATCGTGCAAAGACAAATTCTGGCGTTGATCGTTTGCAAATTTACGTTCTCGTTCATCCGCTCCAAGCTGTTCAAGCAGTTGATCATGTTCGACCCTGAGCTTATTTATGGTTTTGTTGCACTCTTTAATTCTTCCATTAAGCTCATTTACTTCCTTGTTGAAGTCCTTGCCATCAAGCTTTTTGGAGATGTTGTTGATTTCCTCCTCCAGATTCTCAATGCTTTCATCTAATGACCTAATTGTATTCAGCTTATCGGCGACGACATTATGTAACGTTACGTTCATACTATATCTTCCGCGAATATCCGATATGAAATTGCTTACGGAAACGCCAATTGAGTATGGCGGAAGGTAGTTAAGATATTCGCACACCTTTGCGTGGGCAATAGAGCCTTCGTTAAGCTGCGTTCCGCAAATACATACTCCCTTGCTAAGAAGATAATTAATGGTATCAGCATGCATATTCGGAATATCTTTTCCGTTTAATTCGCTGTCAGCCAGCATATCAAGCGCTTTCTTAGCCAAAGTGATGGATAAAAATGAGGTCATTTGAGAATTAAACGCCTCAATAACGTCCTTTGTCATCTGGGATTTAAGCGATTTCTTCTCCACTATCTGCCTACCATATTTTTCCCGATCTTTTTGCAATTCAGCGCCGTCACTGTACTGCATTATATCTTTACCACATTGTTCTTTTGTTTCCTCAGCAGCTGCGACGCATTCGTCAATCTCATTGAGGCGAAGATTTGCTTTATCAATCTTGTCCTGGAGCATATCAATTTTTTCGGATAATTGCTTGATGATTCCGTCGCTATCACTGATATATTCATCGTTAAATTTTCCTAAAACGGAATATTTGCCTTGACCCAGATGCTTAATAGCAGAACTCATTGCCTTAAGCCCTGTCAGGTCGGACACCGCCTCGGCAAAGCTGGCGCTTTTCTTGCCGTTTGTGATTTCTTTGCTCATTTTTTCAATTATTTCACCGTCAAAGAAAAAATAAGGAGAGAGATCTTTGGGGAGAATTTGATTTATTTCGTTCTCAACGCGGGTATGTTCAACGTGAGTTGTATTGCCGCTTGCATCTTTTTTTGCTATGTCTAATCGGGAATTTTCGGGATTGATTTTGTTGGAGTATGTTTTAGTATAGTTTTGTGTTCTGATTACCGTATATTCTATATCTCCGTGTTTAAGGCGGATAGTGACTCTAACCTCTGTAGGCACATCAGGGAGCATATCGGCAAATACTTTCTTGTTTATTACATTCTTGTCGGCAAAACTGGTCTCACCGTAAAAGCACCAGAAAAAAGCCTGCGCAGACGTGGTTTTTCCCGTACCGTTCTCGCCGATAATAATAGTAACATTCTTGTATTCGTCAACAGAAAAATCTATTTTCTCGTCAATAAATTGTCTGAAATTCTTTAGTTCAATTGATTTGAGCAACATTGTTTTACAGCCTCCTCTATCATCTTCTTGATTTCACTTACCATAGCAGAATCATTTTTGGTCCAACCCCTAAAGTAGTGGAAATTATCAAAAAAGTATGGTATAATATCCGGGAAGGAGTTGGTGAAAAT
>CANRFR010000173.1 GCA_947629945.1 uncultured Clostridia bacterium
TGCGTGATAATCGGAAACACGCTGCGTTGCAAAATACTGCACCTCGGGAAAAAGCTTCGCTTTATCGGTCAAATAATCGGGAGCGAGCGTTAGAATTTCCATTCCGACGTTTACGACAAGAACGTAACCGTCCAATGCGGGCGATACGAACCGATAACCGTTGTACGCCATTTCAATGCCCTTATCCCAGTTTGACGGCTCGGCGTTTTTCAGCCCCAGCTTCTCAATAACCTCAAGCGGAGAATTTGCCTTTACGCAAAGCCAATTGCACTTGTAGCCGAACGGTACGGGATAATCGGGATCGGTGCCCGTTTCGGGGAAGTCGATAGGATTATCGCCGCCTTCGGAAACCTCGGCTGTATCACTGCCGTTTTTCTTATTTATATACTTGCTTTCCCTGAATAAATCGTCTAAAAAACTCATTGTTCCTCCTTACAACTTCTCAATATATTCTATTATTTCAGATACTGCGCCGCTGTTGTTATCGCAGACTATCAAATCGGCGGCTTGCTTTACGCACTCTTGCGCGTTCGCAACGGCGGCTCCGAGATCTGCCCTTTGTATCATGGCGGTGTCGTTCATATAATCGCCCGCCGCCACGGAAAACCTGTCCTCCGCGCCGAGAATTCGTATAAGCTCCGCAAATCCTCGCGACTTATCCACGCCTTTGGGCAGACACTCGAAATAGTGCGGCGCACTGCGTACCCACTGCGCTTCTCCGAAACCGCCCGCTTCAACCGCTGTCTGCACTTTATCCAAATCGCTCGGCTCGGCGGCAATAACAAATTTCAGCCATCCGCCCTCGGGTATATCGTCAAGCGGTCGTCGGTCGGGAATAACGCTTTCCATATCAAGGTGATCCTGTTCCGTTTGATTCAAAAACGGAACGTAAACTTTTTGTTTATGCAAGACTTCAAATCCCAGCTTATTCGGGAACATATCGTTTATTCTGCGGATATATTCTCTTGCCTGTAAGCCTATCTCGCATTGCCATAAAAACCTGTTCGCTTTAAAGTCAAAAACTCCCGCACCGTTGAACAACACACTCGGCACGTCCAAATGAAGAACGTCCTCGACTATTCGACGAGCCATCGCGTACCCTCGTCCCGTCGCGGTCGTGAAAATGCCGCCGCCCTTGCGAAAGCGCTCAATCGCCGCCATATCCTTGTCAAGCACGCGTTTATCATCGGTTAGAAGCATGCCGTCAAGATCGGTCATAAAAATCACTTTATTGAAGTCCATCGTTCCTCCGCTTACAGCTTTAACCATTGATTCATATCGGAATTTGCTTCAAGAATCCGCTCTTTTCCCGCCTTTTTCAGCCGATTTTCCATAACGTTGTAACGCCTGTCTCCGCTTCTGTCAAGGAGCATCGCCGCCTTTTCCAAACACTTCATTTGCAAAAGAACTTCGGCAAGCTTTGTACCGCTCAACTTGTCCGCAACCAAAGCAAAGTCGAGATAACGCAGATTGGAACGCGTTAAACTCTCAATATTGCCGAGCTTGTGCAGTTCGTAGAGCTTTAAGCCGTACAAATTAGGCATATTACCGAAATCAGGCAGTTTTTCGACTTTCGGCAATGACATCAAATACAGCTTTTTCAAGCCCGCAGCACTCTCAAGAAAGGAAAGATCCGATAACCCGCGCATTTCCATAAGTTCTAGATACTCAATATTGTCGGTCAAAAGCGAGGAAAATCCGGGATTTAGCTGTTTGTACATAGACAGACTTTTGAGCGACGGCGCGAGAACTCCCGATAGGTCGACATTCGCGGAAAGGCAGAGTATCAGCTTACTAAGCCGCTTCAACTCCGAAATACCGTCAACATTGGCAAACTCGCCGTTCAAAAACAGAGTTTCAACATTGGGGTACTCCGACAAAAAATCGAGATCTGCGTTTTTGTTGTCGGAATAAACGCATAGATACTTCACATCATCGGGTTTTATCCCAAATAAATTTGCAATAGTATCCTTTTTTCCTATCTTTATTGTAGGATTAGAAACCGCCAACCAAACACACCTCACTCTATGCTTTTTAAAAACTTCGTAAAATACTCCGGCAACTCCGAATCAAACTCCATATACTCGCCCGTTCTCGGGTGAACAAACCCGATTTTCTTCGCGTGGAGACACTGCCCGTTCAACCACTTAGGCTTGCCGTTTCCGTAAACCTCGTCGCCAGCCACGGGGTGCCCGATATAGCTTAAATGCACGCGTATCTGGTGAGTTCTGCCCGTTTCAAGCCGCACGTTCAAATGTGTATAGCCCGCGTAATTTCGTATTACCGAATAATGCGTTACCGCCTCGCGTGAGTTTTGAAACGTTACGCACATCATTTTACGGTCGGTTTTATGCCTGCCAATCGGAGCGTTCACCGTACCGTTCTCTTTTATGCAGCCCGTGACTATCGTTTGGTACTCCCGCGTGAATGAATGCGCCTTTATCTGCTCGGAAAGCGCCAAATGCGCCATATCGTTCTTCGCTACCATCAAAAGCCCGCTCGTGTCCTTGTCAATTCGATGAACTATTCCCGGACGTATCTCGCCGTTTATCCCGGAAAGACGTTCGCCGCAATGAAACATCAGCGCGTTCACCAATGTACCCGAATAATGACCCGCAGCGGGGTGAACTACCATTCCCTTGGGCTTGTTCACTACCAGAACATCATCGTCCTCAAATACTATCTCCAAAGGAATATTTTCCGGGAGAATATCAGCGGGCTGAGCGTCGGGTATCATAACCTCTATCTCCGTGCCGAGAATCGGCACATCCTTTTTCCCCGTCGGCTTGCCGTTGACGGTAACAAGACCTTGTTCAAGCAGCTTGACCGCAGCGCTCCGCGTAAGCCCGGAGTTCTCGGCAAGCTGTTTATCTAAACGGTTTTCTCCGTCCGAGGTAAATTTAATTCTTGTCATCGTCCGCCGTATTCTCCGCGTCTTCGCTGTCCTCGCCGCCGACTTCGTCCTCGTTGGCTGCTTCGGCGGCTTTTTTCTTGTGCTCGCGAACCTCATCAACTATAATGCTTATCATCAGCAATCCCGCGCCGCACACCGCACAAATATCCGCAAAATTAAATATCGCGAAGTTGATTATACGAACATCGATAAAATCAACGACCTTGCCATCGTTAAAAATGCGGTCGATAAGGTTGCCGACGCCGCCGCCGATTATCAGCGATATCGCCGCCATATAAACAGGTCGATGCACCTTTTTCGCCAGCATTAAATACAGCATCCAAATTATCACCAGCGAAGTTATCACAATAAGAAATACCGTTTTTCCCGAAAGCCTGCTGAACGCTGCGCCGTTGTTCAATGTGTAATAAAAGTTCAGCACCTCTTTGTCGCCTATCTTGATAAGATGAATGGTGTCGCTAAGCTCCATATTCGAGACCACAAGCCATTTTGTTATCCTGTCTATACCGACCAAAACTGCCGATACCAATAACCATATATATTGCATCGTTTAGATTTTCCCTTACTAATTTTATAAGCAAAACATAGGGGGGGAATTATCCCCCTCCTATTTTCATTATTCAAAATTAAGTCTGATAACATCGGCGCAGCGCTTGCAAAGATTCGGATATTTGCTGTCGCTGCCGACGGTGTCGTCGAATTTCCAACAACGCTCACACGCGCAGCCTGACTTCTTTGTAACTGTTACCGAGCAAGCCGTACCTTTGTATTCGCCCTCGCCGCCAACATTGACTTTCACACCTGAAACAATGCACGCGTCCGCAAGTTCGCCCTCAAGCGCCTTTACGGTCTCGTCGTCGGTGAAGATCTCCACCATTGCTTCCAAGGATTTGCCTATAACCTTATCGGCGCGTTTAAGCTCAAGAGCCGCCAAAACGTCGTCGCGAACCGCATAGATCTTCTCCCACTTCGCTTCATCGGCGGTGATTCCCGTTTTTTCGGGCATCGGATTGAAAATCACGGAACGCAGATCGTCCTCTTTCTTATGCGGCATAAAGCCCCAAATCTCATCGGCGGTGAAGCACAGGATAGGCGCGATAAGTCTAACTAACGAATCCAGGATAACAAACATAGCAGTCTGAACCGACTTTCTTGCGGGAGAGTTCGCCGCCTCGCAATAAAGCGTATCCTTAACGATATCAAGGTAGAAGTTTGACATATCCACAACGCAGAAGCTTATCAGCGCGTGATACGCGAGGTAATAATCAAACGCCTCGTAGCTTGCCTTTACCTTATCAATGACCTCGTCGAGCCGCGCAAGCGCCCACTTATCGACCTCGCGAAGCTTGTCAAAGGGCACCATTTCCGTATTGGGATCGAAGCCCTTAGCGTCATTCAAGTTGCCGAGGATATAACGCGCGGTATTGCGGATCTTTCTGTAGCTTTCGGAAAGCTGTTTGAGCATATCTTTCGATACGCGGATATCAGCGTGATAGTCAAGAGAAGCGACCCACCAGCGCAGAACGTCCGCGCC
>CANRFR010000174.1 GCA_947629945.1 uncultured Clostridia bacterium
AAGACCATTGACAACGACATTTTCGGCACAGATGTTACATTCGGCTTCCACACCGCCGTTGACATCGGTACGGAAGTCATCGACCGCATTCACACTACCGCGAACTCACACAGCAGAATTATGGTTATCGAGATAATGGGCAACAAAGCGGGCTGGCTGACGCTTTACAGCGGCGTTGCGGGCGGCGCCGACATCATTCTTATTCCCGAAATACCCTACGATATCAACAAGGTGGCAAAGGCTTGCCAGCGCCGCGCGGACGCGGGCAAGGCGTTCTCAATAATCGCGGTCGCCGAGGGCGCGTTCGATATTGAGGAAGCTAAGATGAAGAAAAAAGAACGCGCAAAGGCACGCGCGGACAGAGGCGAGGTCACCGCTACATCGCGCATTGCCAAGGCTATCGAGGAAAAGACAGGTCTTGAATCCCGCACGGTAGTTCCCGGTCATTTTCTGCGCGGCGGCTCCCCCTCCGCATACGACAGAATTCTGGCGACTCAATTCGGCGCGCACGCGGCAAATCTGCTCAAACGCGAGAAGTACGGCTACACCGTCGCGATGGTTGACGGAAAAATAACCGAAAATCCGTTGGCAGATGTCGCAATGAAAACGAAATTTGTTTCCGAAGACTGCAATATGGTGAAAACTGCACGTGATATCGGTATTTCTTTCGGTGATTAAGCCGCTTTACAATACGGTTTTACTCGCCTTGTCGAATTTTGCGAATTATTTTTAAAAAAATTTTGCAAAACCCCTTGACAAATGCTTTTTATTGTGCTATAATATCTATTGTTGACGGTATGAGTTATTTCACCGTCAACATATATCGCGGGATGGAGCAGCTCGGTAGCTCGTCGGGCTCATAACCCGAAGGTCGTTGGTTCAAATCCAGCTCCCGCAACCAAATATTAAAGCCCCACAAATGCTATTTGAGGGGTTTTTTTATTGCCCAATTTATCGTAATTTTACGTAAATCACCATAAATTAGTATAGAAAATGTATGCAAAGTCCGATCAATCATTATTTTTCTCAGTTTCTTCAAGTTGTGGTCTTTTATTTTTCAGACTCATCTTGTCGAACGCCATCACACATACTCCGACGTTGACGGCGCAGATATGCAGATACTTACGGAATCCGATTTTTTTGACAACCTTTATGAGAACCGAGTTTCCGCAGACGGCGTCATTGCAGCCTATGCCAATATTTTTAAAACGGATAGCGGTAAACTGCTATGTCGGCAAATGTTTGGAATAAAATAAAAACGCGCCGTTTAAATCGCTTAAACGGCGCGTCGGTTTTATTCAAAGTTACTTGTACTCTTCGGTAAACTCGTCCTCTTCATTTCGCATATTGAACAGCTCCACAAGCTTTATCATTTCCTCTTCGGTAAACGACACGCCCTTGCTCATTCTTGTGTGATCCGGCGACCAATCGCGCAGGTCGTACTTCGGCTCGCGCCCGTTCCAGCTTACCATATTGAGTTCGCGCGTCCAGCCCTTTGTAGCCTCCGATATCACGCCAAGCTCCTTTGTGATCTCAAATGTAATTTCAGCCATATAAATTTTCCTCCCGATAGTTTACTATAATATCTGTTCAGCCGTTATTATCCTCAATGTTCTCCGACTTTTCCGCGTCTTTGGGTAATTCACTGCTTTCCCCGTCCTGAATTTTTTCGTCCTTGCTTTTACGCTTAAGTTTTTCTTTTGCAAGTTTTAGCGGATTGACTTCATTTTTCTTCTTTATTCTGGTTTTATCGGCCTCGACTATACTGTCGTAGACAGCATGGTACTTCGGCGGAATCAGCTTATTTATATGCAGCTTTCCGAAAAACCAGCCTGTAAATTCAGCGTTGTCGTAGATCTCGTTGAGGTAGGTGTTGATGTGGTTTCTGTCGCTGCTGCCCATAAGAAAATCCTGCATTTTCGCGGGCGGCTCATAGGTCACCACAAAATCCACATTATTTCCCACCCTCTTCAGATTTTTATGACCTTCGTCAAGCTCCTCATCGCTGGGAATTTCGCGCTGCCACCAATTCGAGCCTTCCTGAAGTTCGTAGATGTCGTCGGTTTGTCCGCCGCCGAATGTAAACACTGTTCTTTCGGCAATCTCGAAAACCTGTCCGCGCATAAGCTGGCGAAGCCGTCCGCTTATAAGACGCGTTTTTCCGCCGCACCATTCCTCCACCTCGTATTCCTCAAGCAGATCGTAATTCTCGTGCGTGCCCTCCACAAACAACACGTTATACGGCAGCTTGCCTATCTTTTTAAGCAGCTTCTTTTCCTCGGGGCTTCCGTCCCATATAAATCCGAAATCGCCGCAGATTATCAGCGCGTCGTTTTTTTTCAGCTTACGCAGCTGCGGGTTTTTAAATCTGTTATAGTCCGCGTGCGTATCACCGGTTATGTAGATCATTAATTTCCTCCATTAGCTTTTTTGACGATCACAACGGTTTTTGAAAATTTTGGTACACGTTCGCTGCGTTATGCAAATATTACAAAATTCTTACAATTTTCAAAAAACCCTTTACATTTATATGTAAAATTTGGTATAATATAAGTGAAAGTCTAAGGGAAATAATTCTCCCTTTAATATAATAACCGAAAAAAGAGGATTTGTCTATATGAAAAAAGAAAAAATTTTCACAATATTTTTTACTTTTATTTTGTTATTTTCTGCAATTGGTACAAATTTAACGGCTTTCGCCGTATTCCCGCTCCCCTTTGACCTTTACAGCAAGGGAGTTTATATGGTAAACCTTGATACTAATATAGTCGTTGCCGCAAAGGATCCGGACAAACAATTTTTCCCCGCCTCCACCACCAAAATTATGACGTGTCTTGTCGCTTTGGAAAACGTCAAGAACTTCAACGACATAGTGAAGTGCGATTATGAATGTTTCAACGAATTTTCCTGGGCGGACGAATACTACAACCCGAACTTCGTTGGCGCTTCCAATGCCGCAATAGAGCCGCTTCAGGAAAATCTTACCTACAACGACTGCCTTTACGCGCTTATGCTGCGGTCGGGCTGCGAGGCGGCAAACATTTTGGCTTACAACATCAGCGGCAGTCTTGAGAAATTCACCGACCTTATGAACGAGACCGCCGCCAAAATAGGCTGCACGAACACTCACTTTTCAAACGCTCACGGCTTGTTTGAAGAGGACAACTACACCACTGCCTACGACCTCTACCTTATCACGCGCTACGCTATCGACAACTACCCCGGATTTTTGAAAATATGCAGCGCCGTTGAATATGATATGCCTAAAAACGAAAGCAATCCCGACGGCTACACCATACAAAACACCAACCGTATGATGGCGGCGGACAGCGTTTACTACACTGAGGGCGTTCAGGGCATCAAAACAGGCAGCATGGACGAATACATTCTTAAAACGAAAGACGGCGCTTGGGATACAGAAAATCCCAAAACGGGATTTTGTTCGCTTGTTACCATGTGCGAAAAGGACGGCTACAAATATCTTATTGTAACGCTTGAAGCTCCGTGGCTTGACAAAAACGGCGACGAGGGGTGCACTCACTTTGAGGATCATCAAAAGCTGTACGATTGGGCTTACAGCGAATTTGAACGCAAACAAATAATCGGAAATAATCAGCAGGTCTCGGAAGTCGACGTTGAGATGGGCAAAGACACCGACAAGGTCGGTATAGTTACTACCGAGGATTTTTACACGCTCATCCCCAAAAGCCTTGACAACACTGCCATACAGCAGATCGTTCCGACCTTGGAACCGTTCACTGCTCCCGTAAACAAGGGCGAACCCGTGGGAGACCTTGTTTTGAAGCTTGACGGCGAAACTCTCGCGACTATACCTCTTATAACGGAAAACGATGTGGAACTTGACAAAATCGCCAAATACAAGGATCGTATCAAAACCGTTTTGGGTTCGCCGGGAGTAATTGCTTCATTCGTCATTTTGGGAGTTATGATAGTGGCGTTCGCGATATCCAAAGCCATTTCAAAACGTATCCTTGAAAACACCGAAGAAATGCAGCGTCGGCGTAAACTGCAAATGTCTCCGCAAACCAAAAACACAAGGCGCAGATGATGAACGTTAATTTTATTGCTATGGGGAAGCTTAAGGAAGGCTATTTCCGAGAAGCTTGCGCCGAATATCAAAAGCGTATGGCGGCGTTCGCAAAAGTCACCGTTAAAGAGCCGCAGCCCGAAGATCTGCCGCAAAATCCAAGCGCTTCTCAAATCGAAAAGGCTCTTGAAAAGGAGGCGGCGCTCATTCGCGAACAGTCTAAAGGCTCGTTCAGGATCGCTCTTTGCATCGAGGGGCGCGAGCTTTCAAGCGAAGAGCTTGCCAAAAAGCTCACCGAGCTTGGCAACCGCAGCGTTTCCTCGGTCAGCTTTATTATTGGAAGCTCGTTCGGAC
>CANRFR010000175.1 GCA_947629945.1 uncultured Clostridia bacterium
AGAGAGGAAAAGGGAGCTCGAGGGGAAAACCCGTAGGGAGAGGGGAGAGGGGGGCTTCCTGCCGTTTGAAATAATACCGTAGATAGAAGTAAAGAATGCATTTGTGGGGATATCAAAGGTAGACTGCCCCCCTCTCCCCTTTCCCGAAGGGTTTTCCCCTCGATACCGGCAACGCAATAACTCAAATTCAGCAAAAGAGGGTTATGCGAAGTATTCTGGGGTTATCTCCTCGAAACCGGCAACGTAACATTACAAATCAACATATAAAAAAAGCGAAAAGTTTCCTCTCGCAATGGTAGCGTAAAGTTTACAATTAAACATGATAAAGGACTTTTTCTACAAACTGAAATGTCTGCGCGCGGCAGACATTTACTTAAAACACGTCGTACAATTCTTCGACGTTTGCGGCAGTGTAGGTTTGTCCTTTGTAGGTGAGTTTCAGGTTCGGACAGGAATTGAACGCGCCCGAGCCTATTTCCTTTATGCTGTCGGGGAGCGTTACAATGCAGAGCTTCGGGCAGTCCGCGAACGCGTAGCCGCCTATCTCCTCGACACCGTCGTAAATCTCCGCGCTTTCAAGACTGTCGCAGCCCGAAAACGAGTGCAGACCTATCGTCCTTACCGTTGACGGCACCGCCACGCGCGTTATATTTGAGCCTCGGAATGCGTTGTCGGCTATCCCGATAATTTCTTTTTTGTCAAGCTTAGACGGCACGGTCACCTTGCCGCCGTCTCCGTGGTATTTCTGTATCACAGCGCCGCCGAGGTCGTCCTCAATAACGTAGTCGTCGGCGGAATTTGACGTGTTTTTTGATTTGGAGCCGCTTGTACCGTTCGCGGTATTTGCGGCGTCGGCTCGGGAGGCTGCGGGGTCGTCGACAATAACGGTCGTGCCGCCCGTATCCTTTTTGATAGGCTCCTTATAAGCGTCCGCGTTAGAGGTACTTGAAACGGCGGGCTTCACGACGCTCTGTTCCTTTTTGCCGCAGCCCGTAAGCGTTAATAACGCGCCGCAAAGTATTATAATAGATAGTCTTTTCATTTTGCCGTTCCTCTTTATCTGTTCCGCTCTTTCATCGCGCGTTCGATATCGCGCCCCGCCGCTCGTTTTGCGGCGTCCTCGCGCTTGTCGTAGAGCTTTTTGCCTTTGCACAGTCCGACTTGTATCTTCACCTTGCTGTCCTTAAAGTACATAGAAATCGGTATCAAAGTATAACCGCCCTGTTTCACCTGACCGAACAGTTTTAAGATCTCCTTTTTGTGCATAAGCAGTCTGCGTACTCTATAGGGATCACGGTTGAAGATATTTCCCTTTTCATACGGCGCTATATGCATTCCGCGAATAAACATTTCGCCGTTGTCTATGGATATCCAGGAATCCTTGAGGTTCACGCCGCCGTTTCTTATCGACTTCACCTCGGTGCCGAACAGCTCTATTCCCGCCTCGAAGCTCTCGGTTATAAAATACTCGTGCCGAACCTGTCGATTTTCGGCTATCGTTTTTGTGTTCATTGTTTTCCCTCATACTAAGAGCTTGTGTTCATAGGATTTGTGCGTGGATTTTCGAGCAAATTTTGACGAGGACAAGGCAAATTCTCGCAGACGGGCTATCGCCCGTCAAGAAAATTTAACGTAGTCATCGGCAAAATTTGCCGAAAAGACGCGTGCAAATTCTATGAATACATGCTCCAATAAAACGTCTAATCTTCACACTCAATATTATAGCACATTGTCAAAAAAAATACAAGTGTTTTCTTGTCGAAAGCCTAAGAGTTTTCAGCGCTCACGGTGTTTTTTCTCCGCCACTCTTTTTTCAACGTCGCCGACAGCCCACTCGTAAACGCTCTGCCAATCGTCTCCCGAAACGCTTTTATATATTATCTCAACGTTCATAAGCCGCAACAGGTCCATTTTAGCGCGGTTTATCTCGTCCTTGGGCTTCAGTTCGTAAAAAAACGTTTTGCCTACGCTTGCTTTTTCGCGTTTTTTGCGGTTAAGCAGCCACCAGATATCGCTTTCGGCAAAGCCCGCTCCAAACCCCAGGATATAAACGTCGCCCAGTATGAACGCGTCCGTCCAAGAGCGTATTTTGGGAATTTTTCCCGCGCTTTGCGACAAAACGTAATATTTCCCCCGCTTCTTATTGAGGTCGATCATTTTACCCAAAAGCGCTCCGTAATAATACGCGCCCAATATCATGGAACCGGGTTTTCGCGCTTCGCCGTGGATGTGCCATATCCTTTTTTCTCCGTTAAACTCTACGCTGTTGTAGGTATGAAGCATAAATCTTGTTTCGCAGCGCTTCACCTCGTCCGTATGTCCTTGCATACGGCGCAGAGCCTTTTCGTTTACATTTTCCTCTCCCAGAGCCGCAGTTTCCAGCTCGTAACTGTAATTTGTGGTCAGTATCTCGTCAAATCCCGCGTTCAGCAGTCTTTTCAACAGAACCTTCTGCTTTTCGGGCTTTTTGGTTCCCAAATTGCCCAGCCGTTCTTTATGCGTCTGCAAAGCCTTGTCCACGTTATCCTTGGTTATCAATATAGCTTTCAGCGTTTCGGGGCAGCGGTAATCCTCTATTTCATACTTATCCTCGCGCAAGTCTATGGAATTCAGCAGATCGTCCCATGAATCGCTGTTGAACGCTCTGTTTATTCCGTTTCCCAACAGTAATATCTGCGGTTTTCTTTTCTTCATTTTTTCACCGTGCTTCCGTGTTTTACTTTGCAGCCGTTAAATCGTTATTTTTCCTAAATTATCTTCAAGTATCCTTTTGTCTATTCCTTTGACGTTCGCAAGTTCATCGACCGACTTGAAACCGCCGTGTTCTTCTCGGTATTTTTTGACAGCCTCCGCTTTGACCTTGCCTATCCCTTTCAGCCTTTGCAGATGATGAACGGACGCGGTATTTATATTTACCGTCACAAGGCTCTCCGTATCATTCACCGACGGCAGCGCCATGCTTTCGGTATTTTCGCACATTCTTTTATTCAGCGCCAGTTCGTCCGCCGCGCCGCCGTACAGCGCCATTGCGGCAAGCGCTGCGGCAATGCAGCCGCCGACAAGATCTTTCAATTTATGCGCGAGCAATTTCTTGTCAAGCATATACGTCTCCTTTGTCAAACTGTTATCTTATCGCGTATAGCCGCAAATATTTTCTCGCCTATACCCTTTACGTTCATTATTTGCGAAATATCGGTAAACGCGCCGTTCTGTTCACGGTAAGCGATTATCGCGGCGGCTTTGGCTTCTCCAATCCCGTAGAGCGTTTGCAGTTCCTCGGCTGTTGCGGTGTTGATATTTATCAGATCGTCCGCCGCCGGCGTACTTTCCGAAATATCCGTTGCCGCAGGGGTGTCGCTCCCCACCGTAATGCTTTCCTTGATGACCAAAAAGGTTTTCTTGCCGATGCCTTTTACATTCATTATCTGGGTGATGTCCGTAAACGAGCCGTGCTGTTCGCGGTACTCCACGATCGCCTTGGCTTTTACCTCTCCTATTCCCGTCAAGGACTGAAGTTCCTCGGCGGAAGCCGTGTTAATGTTTATCGGAAACGACGGAACAGACTTGTCCGAACTGTTTGCCGAGGACGGCTCTTCAATGGAGACAGTCACGGGGAACTCTTCGGGTATACTTGTCACGGAATTCTCCGTCTCTTTGGGTACGCTTGGCGCGGAGTTTTCCGTTTCTTCGGGTATGCTTGACGCGGAGTTTTCCGTCTCTTCGGGTGCGCTTGGCGCGGAGCTTTCCGTCTCTTCGGGTGCGCTTGTCACGGAGTTCTCCGTCTCTTCGGGAACAACGGTTTGGGGAAACTGTTCCGAAACGCTTGCTTCGGAAGGCTCCTCCGAAACGCCGACATTTGAAAAATCACTCGCCGCTGAGCGATCGAAGTCGGAGTATTCTGACGGCGCGTATTCCGTTCGGGAGCTTTCAACGTGTGTTTCGCTGACGGGAACATCGGACGCCGCGCCGGACTTTTCCGTGCCGACCGACGAGCTTAAATGTCCGCCGCTTTCGTCAGCAGACGAACATTCGATTATTACTGCGTTTTTCATCAGAAACATACGTCCGCAAAACACGGCGAACACCGCTATTGCCAAAACGACGTATATCCCGCCTTTGATCGTTTTTTCAAAGCGTTCGAAAAATTGTTTTTTCATATTTTTCCACAGCAACTGCGGCGGCGTATCCCGCAAGCCGCATTATCCGAAAGTATATTTTTGTTTTAATTTTAACATATTTCTGCGGAGTTGTCAATATGTAAACGAAATTATTTGTTATATTAAGGGCGTATCTGAAAAACGGCTTTTTTTAAGGAAACGCTGATTAAAAAGCAATTTTGAAGCGAAATCCAAGGATTTTCAAATTTTTGTTATTTTTTGGAAAG
>CANRFR010000176.1 GCA_947629945.1 uncultured Clostridia bacterium
AGTCGGCGAGCGTGATACCGTCTACATACTCCATAACGATAAACTGCACTTTATCGGTGAAGCCCACATCGTATATTTTCACGATATTCGGGTGACTTAAAAGCGCTATCGCCTTGCTCTCATTGCGAAAACGGCGCAGAAATTCCTCGCTGCCCGCATACTCGGTCTTGAGTATCTTTACGGCAACCATTCTATCCTCTTGGATATCTTTAGCGCGATAAATATCCGCCATTCCGCCAACGCCGATAAGCTCTAACAGCTCATAGCGTCCGTCCAGCTTTTTTCCGATGTTGTTGTCCATATCTTTGAGCTTGTTCTCCTTTTTTCTCCATACTTACATTATATAACCGTAACGCAAACCTCCGCGTCCGACGTATGGAACGAACGCGTAATATACCTATATCTGTATTTTTCAGTATATTGAAGAATTTCCTCTTCTCCACTATAAATAATACCACTTATTTTTAAAAAAGTCAATATCTGCAATTCAAAATAAATAGTATAATCTGTCGATAAACGCGTATTATAAAGAGTATTTCGGCTGAAAAAAGCAAAATCGGCAGTTAATTTTTACCTATTTTCCCAATACCGTGAACACTCTGTAATATATTTTTGTTCAAACTTCCGAAAATTATTACAAATTTATTACGTTGCATATTATGTTGCAATTAGAGCAACGGAAACATTGTCGTGACCGCCCTTTTTCAGAGAATATCGGATAAGATCGTCGCAGCAGTTTTCAATCTTGGAATCGAAACAAATGTCCAAAATATCCATATCGCTGCCGTACGAGGAAAGCCCGTCGGAGCAAAGCAATATCCTGTCGCCGTCGTTCAGCGGAAGCTCGAAATAATCGGGCGTAACCGATTCGTCAGCGCCGATGGCGCGGGTTATCTTATGACGATCCGGGTGAGTTTTTATCATCTCCTCGGTGATCTCGCCGCGGTCAAGCAGATCCTGAACGTGGGTGTGATCTTTCGTTATCTGGCGAATACACTCGTCGTCGCCCTGAGTAAAAAGCTGGTACGCGCGCGAATCTCCGACATTCACAATATGAGCCGTTCCGCCGAAAACTATCGCTGCTACGCAAGTCGTGCCCATAACCTCGTGGACTTTCATCCGCGCGGTATCCCAAACGAAAGAATTAGCTGCAATAACTGACGTTATCAGCAAATTTCTGACGGAATTTCTGCTCATCATCTCGTTAAAATTCTCAAGAATTCGCTTGGAAATGGTATCCACGGCGATGGTGCTCGCAAGTCCGCCCTCGCTCTCGCCGCCCATTCCGTCGCACAAAACGGCGACGCACGCGTTCTCCGAGAGTTTTTCGCCCCAAACGCTGTCTTGGTTTTCTGTACGAACAAGTCCTATGTCCGTTTGTGTGAAGATGTTCATAAAAAATCCCGTCCTTCTTTTTTTGCTGTGCCGCCTTTAGGCAAGTGCTGATTAAATCGGAGTATGCAGATTGCTCAGATATGCATATCCGATTTTATCAGGTCTTCCTTAATTTTCCGCGTCGTCGCGGCGCAATTGACCGCAAGCCGCGCTGATATCCGCGCCGAGCGTCCTACGCACCGTGGCGTTTATACCCGCGTCGGTAAGGCGCTTTTGAAACCGCTCTACAAAGCGGCTTTTTTTGAAATCGCGCTCTCTTATCTCGTTAATGGGGATAAGATTTACATGGCAATTTCGGTGACCAATAAGCTTTATCAGTTCATCGGCGGACTCGTCCGTGTCATTCACACCCTCAATGAGGGAATACTCAAACGAAATTCGTCTGCCGGTAGCTTTGAAATAATCGTCGCACGCTTTCATCAGCTCCGAAAGACCGTAGCGGTCATTTATCGGCATTATGGAGCTGCGCTTTTCATCGGTGGCGGCGTGAAGCGATATCGAGAGCGTCACTCCCAGCTTCAGTTCCGCCAGCTTATAAATTTTGTCGACAACTCCGCAAGTTGACAGCGACAGGTGCCGCAAACTCATTCCGCTGCCCTCGGAATTCAAAATTTCAAGAAATTTCACAACGTTGTCGAAGTTATCGAGCGGTTCGCCAATACCCATCATCACGATACTGTCGACGTGTCTGCCGCTGTCGCGTTCGGTCTCGTAGATTTGAAGAAGCAATTCGCTCGGCTCCAAATTACGCACCCAACCCGCTATTGTTGAAGCGCAGAAACGGCAGCCCATTTTGCACCCGACCTGCGAGGAAATGCAAAGGCTGTTTCCGTGCTTGTATTCCATTAAGACGCTTTCGACTGCCTCGCCGTCGGGAAGCCCATAAAGATATTTTACCGTATTGTCTATGCCGCTTACAAGTCTTTTTTTAATTTTCAGTGATTTTATACAAAATTTTCTTTCAAGTTCTTCTTGTAATTGTGCAGAAAGATTAGTCATTTGTGTGAAATCGGTAACTCTTTTTACATGAAGCCAATCATAAATTTGATTTGCACGGAAACTTTTCTCACCCATATTTGCTATCTCGGCGGAAAGTTCCGATTTAGTCAAGGATAGTATATCTGTTTTATCCACAAAATCAGCTCCTTACAACATAAAAAGTTTACGGGTCGGCAAATATGACATTACTTCACTCTTCTGAACGACGCCGTGAAAAAACCGTCTCCCCCGTTCTTGTCGGGAAAAAACGTCCTCATCGTCGAATTCGGCGCGTCCGCGTAAGCCAACGGCTGTACTATCGGCGAAAAATCCTCGTGATTTTTCGCAAAATCCTCCGCGACCTCCTCGTTCTCCGCCTTGGAGAGCGTACACGTTGAATAGACCAGCGTTCCCCCGACTTTTACATACTTGGAAGATATTTCCAAAATAGCCCGCTGCAATCTCGGCAGCTCCGAAACGTCCTCGTCCTTGTACTTTATCTCGGGCTTGCGGCGTATCGTTCCCAAACACGAGCACGGAACATCGCACAAAACCCTGTCTGCCAGCGGCAGTTCTTCGTTAAAGCTCACCGCGTTGTTGACGCGCGGCTCGACTATCCGCAGTCCCAAGCGATTTGCGCCGTCCTCGATGAGTTTAACGCGCTGTTCATACAAGTCCATACTTATAACGCGCCCGTTGTTTCCCATAAGCTCCGCCATCGTGAACGACTTCCCGCCCGGCGCAGCGCAGATATCCAACACCGTTTCGTTTACTATCGGGCGCAGCGTCAAGCAGCAAAGCTGGCTCGACACGTCCTGAATGTGGAACAGCCCGTCCTTAAACGCTTGGCACTTCTCCAAATCGCCCGTTTTTTCAAGCTTCACGCACCCGCTCAGCTTTGAAAAGACCTCCGCTTTAATGCCGTCCTTTTTCAGCAGCCTTACCAACTCGTCCTCGGTGGTTTTCAACGTGTTCACCCGAGCGTAAATCGGCGGCGCTCCTATCGACGCTTCGAGAATACGCCGCGCATTTTCCTCGCCGTACTCGTCCGTCCACTTGTCGCAAAGCCGCTTCGGACAGGAAAACTCCACCGAGAGCCGCTCGCCGCCGCTCAATTTATCATAATCTATTTTCTTGCCGCCGCGAAGAAAATTCCGCAAAAGCGCGTTTACAAAGCCCGCCGCGTGAAACAGTCTCAGCTTTTTACAGAGCTTAACGCTCTCGTTCACTGCCGCGCTTTCGGGTACCGACGGCATATAAAGCAGCTGATAAAGTCCCATTCTCAACACCGTAACGGCATTTTTGTCGATTTTCCCGAAAGGCAGCGAACTATATCGCTCAATAACATAATCGAGCGTAAGTCTCCGCTCGATAACGCCGTAAAACAGCGCCGCCGCCAGTCTCTTGTCGCGCTCCGAAAGTCCGCTTTCCGAGAGCTTGCCGTCAAGCAATATATTTGAATACGCTCCGCTGCTTTCCATTCTTATCAGCAGCTTTGCCGCGGTAGTTCGAGCGTCGCTCATATCTCACCCTCCGTTTCAACCATTTCAACAGGCAGCGGCAATTATTTGCCGACGATACCGCCCTTTTGCAGCTTTTTACCGCGCAGATACGCGTCGACCGTCATACGCTTGCCGCCCTCGGGACAGATCTCCGTAAACTCCACGCAATTGCCGTCGCCGCAGACTACGGCGAATGTTTTTTCATTCGCTATGCTCCCCGCTGGCAGCTTGGATATCTCGC
>CANRFR010000177.1 GCA_947629945.1 uncultured Clostridia bacterium
CGCGTCTGAGAACATCACGCCCGCGCGGACGTTGCGGTCGTCGTAAATAACTTCAATACCCGCGCTTTGCAGCTCCTCGTAGAGCTTGTCCGCCGCCGCTTTGACCTTTTCGTCATCCGAACGCACCGCGCATAAATGCACTTGCCACGGAGCGATCGCCATAGGCCAAATCGGTCCGAAATCGTCGTGAGAGCTTTCACAGACGGAAGCCGCCAAACGTCCCACGCCTATACCGTAGCAGCCCATTATCGGAGTCTGCTCCTTACCGTCTTTATCGAGATAAGTCATTCCCATTGATTTGGTGTACTTAGTTCCCAACTGGAAGATGTTGCCGACCTCAATACCGCGCGAAATCGTAAGAGCACGTTCTTTACATTCGGGGCAAATGCCGCCGTCTATCGCTTTTGCGAAATCGTGATACTCGATATCGGGGCAGTCACGCTCCAAATCAAGACCCGTGAAGTGATAGTCGACTTTATTCGCACCGCAAACCAAGTTGTTCGTATTTTTTAAGCTCTCGTCAAACAAAACAACGTGCTTGCCGTTTACTTTGAGATTTACGGGACCAATAAATCCCGCGGCAATTCCGCAATCTTCATTGATTACAGCGGGGTGAATGTCGCCGCCGAGGTAGTTTGTCAGCTTAGTTTCGTTTACGTCCAAATCACCGCGAATGAAAAGCACAACAAAGCTGTCGTCGGCATTTTTCTGATAAACAACAGCTTTCGCGGACTTTTCGGGCGGCAGCTTCACAAAATCGCAGACCTCTTCAATAGTGTGGCAATTCGGCGTGTTCACCTCTTTAAGTTCTTCGGAAACGTCGTCGCGCTTGTTTTCGATAATAGACGGCGCGGCTTCAACATTGGCAGTGTAACCGCACTTCTTGCAGATAGCTATACTGTCCTCGCCTATGGGAGTCAGCATCATAAACTCGTGAGATACCGCACCGCCCATCATTCCGCTGTCGGACTTTACGGATATAACGTTGTCGCACCCGCAGCGGCGGTAAACATTTTCATAAGCCTTGTGAGCGCGCTTGTAGTACTCCTCCAAGTCCTCTTGTGAGGTATGGAACGAGTATGCGTCTTTCATTGTGAACTCACGGACGCGGATAAGACCGCCGCGCGGACGCGCTTCATCGCGGAACTTCGTCTGTATTTGATAAATCATAAACGGATACTTCGTGTAAGTATTCGCGTACTCGCGAACCAACTGCACCGCAGCTTCTTCGTGCGTCATACCGAGAACCATAGGTTGGCGGTTTCTGTCGGTAAAGCGCACCATTTCGCTTCCTATTGAGGTGTAGCGACCGCTCTCCTCCCAGAGAGAAGCGGGCATTACAACGGGGAAAAGTACTTCCTGTCCGTCAATAGCGTCCATTTCCTCACGGATTATCTGCTCGATTTTCCGCGTTACGCGCTTTAGCGGCGGGAAATTCGAGAATATGCCGTTCGCCACATACTTGATGTAGCCGCCGCGTACCATTAAAGCGTGGCTGTCGATTTGGCAGTCCGAGGGACGCTCTTTAAATCTGTCTCCGATAAGTTTGTCAAGTTTCATTTTTGTCCTCCTTTAATATCCCGCTTTTCGCGGGAAAATAAATTTATAATTTGCGAATTTAACCGATAAGCGGAATAATTAAAGTCTGAACCATAATCGGGTTTATACTTTTTTCCGCGTCAGGAAAATGCCAACGATCCCTCCTATAAGGATAATCGGCGCTAATCTGACAAACAGCCATTCAAACGCGTGAAAAGCCGTTCCCAAAACAGCAGTTTCGGGGTCATTATAATTCCAACCTAAGTAAGGGCTATCCGATACGATTAAAGCTGTAAAAACTGTTACTATGACCACGCACAGCGAGATAAGCAGCCAATGAATTGTTTGGGTTCGCTTCGCCTTTATTTGCATAAGCTTCGCGAGCTGCAAGTTTACAACCTCCAGTTTTTCGGAAATTGCTTTTAAATCATCAGTTTTCGTCTCAACAACGGTTTCTCCGAGCAAAGTGCTTACGGGCGTTTCTAGCACTTCCGATATGGAGATCAGCATATCGGAATCGGGAACCGACAATCCATTCTCCCACTTAGAAATCGTTTGTCGCACCACATTCAGCTTGACGGCAAGTTCTTCTTGTGAAAGTCCTTTTGATTTTCTGATTGCTTTAATATTTTCGTTCAGCATTAGAAATAACCTTCTTTCTTTTAATCGTTACCTCTATTATACCGAAAACCGCCCGTTGCGTCAAGCAACGCATATTAACATTCAAGACCGTAAAACAAAAACGTCCCTTATATCGGCTATCGCCAATATAAGGGACGAGATAATACACCCGCGTTACCACCCAAATTCGCGAATCGGTATTACCGCCGAACTTCGCGCAGCTCAAAGCCCTTAACGCGGACAAACGTTACCGCTTTTCCGAACTTCGCGCAAAAAACGGCGCAACGGCTTTTCGCGGCACACTCCGAGACGGGTTCGGCTTTGGAAATTCACGGCTCGCACCACCCGCCGTTTCTCTGAAAATCTCGCAGCGCCTACTGTTTCTCATCATAGCTTTACAATATTACTTTTTGATTATATCACATTTCTTTTAGTTTGTCAAGACCTAAATTATGAAAAGCGATTGACAAAATTCACAATTTATGCTAAAATATAAGATGAAAATAAATTATTAAGGAGTATTTAACGATGTATATTACCTGTTTGGACTTAGAGGGCGTTTTAGTACCCGAAATATGGATAGCTTTCTCAAAGGAAAGCGGAATCCCTGAGCTTTGCCGCACCACGCGCGACGAACCCGATTACGACAAGCTGATGAAGTGGCGTTTGGGTATACTTAAAGAGCACGGATTGGGTCTGAAAGAAATTCAGGCTACTATCGAAAAAATCGACCCTATGCCCGGCGCGAAAGAATTTTTGGACGAGCTTCGTTCGTTGTCGCAAGTCATTATCATAAGCGACACGTTCGCACAGTTCGCGGGACCGCTTATGAAAAAGCTCGGACTTCCGACTATCTTCTGCAACTCTCTGGACGTTGCTCCGAACGGCGAGATAACGGGCTACAAAATGCGCTGTGAAAAGTCAAAGCTGACTACTGTCAAGGCTTTGCAGTCTATCGGATTTGAAACGATAGCGGGAGGCGATTCGTTCAACGATCTGGGTATGATACAAGCGTCGAAATTCGGTTTTCTGTTCCGTACTACAGAGCAGATACAAAAAGATTACCCGCAATACCCCGCATTTACCGAATACGGCGAACTTTTAAGCTATCTCAAGGATTGCTTGTCAAAATAATATGAAACGGATAATTGATAATTATTGTCAATTATCCGCTTTTTTGTCTTTTCTCAATATTCCTCCAGCTGACAAATCCGTATAAGTCGTTTACCAGAAACGCCGCAAAACACACCGCAACGGAGATGTATTGGAAATTCTCCCTTGCCGCCAATATCCACAAAATTATCAGTACGATATCGTTTGCCGCATAGCCCGCCGCGTAAAACGGACTTCTGCGGAACGTAAGAAACACGGCGATAAAGCTGGTTGTCACGGAAAGCGTGCTAAGTCCCAAATTCGCGGTACCAAACGCTCTCAAAATGAAATAAAACGCGATTGTAACAACGATTGCAAGTCCGCACATTAACAGCGCTTCTTTTCGGTGAATTTGGTTCACCTCGACCTCGCTTTTGTTGCCGTTGAACGGGTTTTTCACCCATGAGATTAGCGAGAAAACCGACATTGGAAGCGTCATTCCGAGATATGTTATCATCTCTCCGTAGTACGAAGATCCGAACGAAATTATGCCGTAAAGCAGGCTGAACACGATCATCAGCACTTGTCCGACGGGGTTCGCTTTCGCGGCAAAAATAAGCGAGGTAACGCCGATAAGCGAAGCCGCCGGGTCTGAAAAATAAACTGTGTAAACGGGAATAATCCCTAAAAATAAACCAATACTAAAATTGCAGCCAAACAGGG
>CANRFR010000178.1 GCA_947629945.1 uncultured Clostridia bacterium
CGAGTCCCTCTCCATTGAAAATCAGAAGAAAATGCTGACGGACTATGTCAGTCAGCAGGCAGGCTGGAACTTGGTGGAGATATGCGAGGACGACGGTTACAGCGGCACAAATTTTGACCGCCCCGGTGTAAGGCAGCTTCTTGATGATGCGAAGTCGGGTAAGATCAATCTGATTCTCTGTAAAGACCTCTCCCGTTCTGGTCGTAATTACATCGAGGTCGGTCAGTACATCGACTATATTTTTCCTTCATTCAATATCCGTTTCATTGCCCTGAGTGACAATGTGGATACGCTTGACCACAACAGCACGGCAATGGATCTTATGCCGATAATGAACTTGTTTAATGAATGGCACGCAGCCAATACTTCCAAGAAGGTGCGTAGTGTCCTCGCCCAGAATGCCAGAGAGGGGAAATATATCGCTTCATACGCTGCATACGACTATCTGAAAAGCGATGATGAAAAGCACACACCAGTCATTGACGAGCCTGCCGCACAGGTGGTACGCCGTATCTTTGAGCTTCGTGCGACTGGTATCACGCCGACACAGATCGCTAAAATCCTAAATGCCGACGGTGTGCCGATACCGTCCGACTATCGGGCGCAGATGTTGGGTAAGCCGAATATGTATAAAAACACATTCCATTATTGGAGTCATGTGGCGGTGAGAAATATTCTCAGCAATCCGATTTACATCGGCAACCTTGCACAGCAGAGATACACCACGGTATCGTTCAAAAATCACAAGTCCGTCCGCCGTAGCAAGGACGAGTGGGTTATCGCTGAACACACTCATGAGCCTATTCTTTCTCAGGAGCTTTGGGACAAGTGCCAAGAGGTTGACCGTTGTGCAAGTCACGGCAAAATCATGAAAAAGGTGATCGTACTTCCGCTGAATAGTATGATGTTCTGCCCCGACTGCGGTGCGAAAATGAAGCTGAACGGTCACGCAAAGAAAAGGGACGGCTCTGTCAACTATTTCTATGCCTGCGGTACATATAGTCGATGCGGTTCAACTGCCTGCACTACGCACTATATCAGCCAGAAGCAAATTGAAAAGATCGTGCTTGCGGATATTCATGCAAAGGCAAAATATGTGATTGAAAGTGAAGATGAAGCCCGTCAGGAGTTCCTGAAACGCAAGGAAACGGACGGAACGAAACACCTTGACGATGCCCGTAAACAGCTTGCACAGCACCAGTCACGGCTTGCTGAGTTGAATATGATGACACAGAAAGTCTATCAGGATAAGCTGCTCGGCAAGGTGCCGGAGGATTTGTGCCTTGAAATGCTCGGTCAGTTTCGCACGGAAGAAGCAGAGCTGACGGAGAAAGTAAAAAGCCTTACCGCCGCATTGGAACAGGACAGTAAGGCTAAGGACGATATTGAGGAATTTATCCGCCGTCTGAAACAGTATGCAGATGCACCTGAGCTGACAAGAGAGATGTGCGTAGACTTGATCGAGTATGTTGTGATCGGTGACCGCCCGAAGGATAAAAGCACACCTCGCCGTATTCAGATTTATTACAAGTTTCTCAACAACGGGCTTGCAGAGGGCGAAAAGCCCGAATTGAAGTAAGTATGAGTTAATGTGTATCCATTAGATAATGTTTGCTCGCAACTTAAATTATAGCACACCTTCCTATGTTTGTCAAGTGGTTTTTAGGCATATTTTGGAGAATGGGCTAAACACAAAGCCTACATTCTTACTGTATCGACTAATGTAGGCTTTATAATTTGTGTTTCGTTACGTCGCAGTAATGAAGCTTTGCAGTCTGTTAAGCACAAGCAGGTAAATCTTTATATTTTGTGTATGCTTGAACAAATGTAAATCCATCGGGTATATCAATACCCAAAGATTTGGCTTTTTCTAATTGTTCTTTAGAAGCGTGCCACCCCTCGTGAAGCTTTCTTAAAAATTCCGTTACTTGAACCGGCTCTGTCGGGCGCTTGCGTTCTGTAACACTGTCAATCAACTCATCAATGAGTTCAGGTGGGGCGTTGGAAATGGCATCATGTATCGCTGCTACTTCTTTAGCCGACGGCTTCCTTTTAAGAAGCAAAAAAGCAATCAAAAAGGCTACTATGCCTAATGCTACTACCCCGCCAATGATCAGCGCTTTGTGCTTCTTGAGCCATTGGCGTATTTTTCCTTCTTCTTTGGTCTTGTTGTTATCCATAGGGATACCTCCTTTAAAAAATTTTTTTCTATTGACATTATAGCACAGCTTGGTGTATAATACAAGATATAAGAGTCATATAATTATTTGCGTTTTGGAGGCAGGAATATATGATAGAAGATATAATTTTAAAAAGTCGAGAAAAATGGAACAAAAGATTAAAGGAGCTAATGGAAGAAAAGCACTACACTCAAACTTCCTTTGTCAAGGAATTGAACGAAAAATTCAGAAACAACGCTAATGAAAAAGAATTCACACAGGCAACTGCTCACGGTTGGCTGAATGTAGGAACTATGCGTGGCACCGGTAAAACCAAAATAGGTTTTCCCAAGTTTGAGAATATGCTTTTGATAGCGGAACTTCTCGAAGTCGATCTTGGTTATCTTATCGGCGAGACAGACGCGGAAACGTTTACATTGGAGAACGCAAGTGATTACTTGCATTTGGAACCCACGGCTATAACTAATTTAAAAAGACTAATTGAAAAAGATCGATTTGATCCGAATGCCTATAGTTCTGTTTTTAATAAATTGTTTTGTTCCAAGTATTTTGAAAGGTTTGTTGAATCCCTCAAGGAACTTGATGATATCTATATGAAATATAAGGACTTTATTCCGAATTTGTCTAAACTAAACGAGAATGATTTGAATAACGCGTATTCAGATCATTTGTGGCAAAACTTATCTGATAAATATGGTGAAGCTATTTTAAATCGAGCATGGAAGCATCACGACAGTGCTTGTGTAGATGAAGCCACATTTGACTTAACCAATGATGAAAACCGTTGCGCAGATGAGATCGGTAATATGCCATGTTTGGACATACTAATAAAAAGCCAAATAGATTGGCAAACGCTAAAAAAGAAGTCACTAACTTTACTAAAAGAGATGGATAATATTACCAATAATTATGGAGAAAGATTCCTAAAAAGAATTTGGTCATCTAACACGGAAAATCTCGATTTAACCAAAGAACAGAAAAAAGCTGCTTATCGATTTTATAATGTTCGATATCAGTTTAATTTGTGCTTAAAAAATCCATTCCTTTTTAATATAGAATCGTTAGCCATACTCCTTAAAGAAATACAACAAATATCAGATAAATACTCTAATGATGTTTTAGAAAGGGCATGGGAGTATTATAAAGTATGTGAAGCTATCAAAGAAATCAACATTACAATTGATGAAACGTGCACTTTTTTAGGTGATTTCAAAAGAAAAATGGGATATCATCGTTTTTTAGTGCAAGAAAGTTTAGTGCTACTGCTAAATGATATCTATCCGATATCTGTTGACTTACGCAATATTTTGTGAATTCCTATAAACGATATAACAAAACCCCGCACACCTTTACTGATGCGCGGGATTTGCTATCCTATTCAGTTTTCCATGATTTCTTCGTTAAGGACATCACCCTTTATCGTATGTCCCTCGTCTCTCACTCTCAACTGGGAGGCGGAGATCACTCGCTTCGCGCCAAGTCTGAAAGTTCTCACAGTCATCGGTACCGCGGCGGTCAGAAGCGAGCTGATCGAGAAAATACCAAAGGGCAAATATGATGCCGTCATAACGTCTTACGCGGTGTTAACCAGAGATATCGACAGTTATTCCGAGCTGAAATTCGGTTTGCATTTCATTGATGAAGCTCAATTCATCAAAAACCACAACACTCAGGCGGCAAAGGCGGTAAAGGCGATAGTTTCGGAAACTCGTTTCGCGCTTACGGCTAAAAGAGAGGAGATGAGCCAGCCCGCCGCGACG
>CANRFR010000179.1 GCA_947629945.1 uncultured Clostridia bacterium
ACCTGCGGTGACGGTGAGGAACGCGCCGAGGTCTACGGCTGTGCCGCCGACAGGCAGCAAGCGGCTATTGTTTTCGATGTCGCTGCGGATATGGTGCGAATGTGTCCGGCTTTGAATAAGCGAGTTAAGATTTTGACGGCTACCAAGCGAATTATTTACACGCCGACAAATTCGTTTTATCAAGTGCTTTCTGCGGAGGCTTACTCAAAGCACGGTTTTAACATACACGGAGTGGTTTTCGATGAACTGCACACTCAGCCGAACCGCAAGCTGTTTGACGTAATGACAAAAGGCAGCGGCGATGCAAGAATGCAGCCGCTGTATTTTCTCATCACAACAGCGGGAACTGATACCAACAGTATCTGCTACGAAACGCATCAAAAGGCAAAGGACATTCTTGAGGGCAGAAAATTTGACAGCACCTTTTACCCTGTTATTTTCGGAGCAGATGAGGGCGAGGATTGGACTTCCCCAAAGGTCTGGAAGAAAGCAAATCCCTCGCTTGGCGAAACCATAGGCATTGACAAGGTTCAGGCAGCTTGCGATTCTGCAAGGCAAAATCCCAGCGAGGAAAACTCGTTCAGACAACTGCGTTTGAATCAGTGGGTAAAGCAAGCCGTGCGTTGGATGCCAATGGAGAAATGGGATAAATGCAGTTTTGCGGTAAACGATGAAGAACTCAAAGGTCGAGTCTGCTACGGCGGACTTGACCTTTCGTCTACCACCGACTTGACCGCTTTCGTGCTGGTGTTCCCTCCGCTTGATGAGGAAGATAAATTTCAAATTCTGCCGTACTTCTGGATTCCCGAAGAAACGCTAACTTTGAGAGTTAACCGCGATCACGTTCCTTATGATGTTTGGAAACGGCAAGGGTTTATTCAGACCACCGAGGGAAATGTTGTTCACTACGGCTACATCGAAAAGTTTATCGAACGTTTGGGAGAAAAATTCAATATTCGTGAAATAGCTTTTGACCGCTGGGGTGCAGTACAAATGGTTCAAAACCTTGAAAACATGGGCTTTACGGTAGTGCCGTTCGGACAGGGTTTCAAGGATATGTCGCCGCCGATAAAAGAGTTGATGAAACTCGTTTTGGAGCAGAGAATAGCGCACGGCGGCAATCCCGTCTTGCGGTGGAATATGGACAATATTTTCATTCGGACAGACCCCGCCGGCAACATTAAAGCCGATAAAGAAAAATCTACCGAGAAGATTGACGGTGCAATTGCAACTATTATGGCTCTCGACAGAGCAATTCGGTGCGGAAACGATACGGGCGAGAGCGTCTATGACAACAGGGGTCTGTTATTCATTTAAGGGGGTGAGAAAATGGGATTTTTAAGCGGTTTGTTTCGTTCAAGGGACAGACCTCAAAACAGAACACCCGGCAGCAGTTTTGCATTTTATATGGGCGGCAGCTCTGCGGGAAAAGCGGTGACGGAGCGTTCGGCAATGCAAATGACTGCTGTTTACGCTTGTGTGCGTATCTTGTCCGAGGCGATAGCGGGACTTACGCTCCACGTTTACAGATACAAGGAGGATGGCGGGAAAGAAAAGGCACTCGACCATCCGCTGTACTTGCTTTTGCACGATGAGCCTAACCCCGAAATGAGTTCATTCGTGTTTCGGGAAACACTTATGACGCACCTTTTACTTTGGGGAAATGCTTATGCACAGATTATCCGAAACGGCAAAGGGGAAATTGTTGCGCTCTATCCGCTTATGCCAAACAAGATGAGCGTAAACCGCGACACAGACGGTCGGCTTTATTACGAATACACCCGCTCCTCCGATGAGGCGCACACCATGAAAGGCTTTACAGTGCGGCTCAATCCGTCTGATGTTCTGCATATTCCCGGACTTGGCTTTGACGGACTTGTCGGCTACTCGCCGATTGCAATGGCGAAAAATGCTATCGGTCTTGCAATTGCAACTGAGGAGTATGGCAGTAAGTTTTTCGCTAACGGCGCAGCTCCCGGAGGGGTTCTGGAACACCCTGGCACTCTCAAAGACCCCGACAAAATCCGTGAGAGTTGGAATAAGACATTCGGCGGCACGGCAAATTCCGGCAAGGTAGCCGTTCTTGAGGAGGGTATGAAATACTCTCCTATTTCTATTTCTCCCGAACAAGCGCAGTTTTTGGAAACAAGAAAATTTCAGATAAACGAAATAGCGAGGATTTTTCGAGTGCCGCCGCACATGGTGGGAGATTTGGAAAAGTCCTCGTTTTCCAATATAGAGCAGCAGTCCTTGGAATTCGTGAAATACACGCTCGACCCGTGGGTGGTGAGGTGGGAGCAGTCAATTCAAAGAACGCTCCTCACTCCTGATGAGAAAAAGACTTATTTCGTGAAGTTCAATGTTGAGGGCTTGCTCCGAGGAGATTACGCAAGCCGCATGAACGGTTACGCTACCGCCCGTCAGAACGGTTGGATGTCGGCTAATGACATCAGAGAACTTGAAAATCTTGACCGTATTCCCACAGAGGACGGCGGCGATTTATACCTCATAAACGGCAATATGCTCCCACTTTCAAGGGCGGGAGCATTTGCGGATACAGACAATGGAAAGGAGGAAAATTCCGATGAAAAACAAGAAGTTTTGGAACTGGACGCATTATCCACAAGTGGAAAACGCTAATCAAGCGGATACAGAAACAACGGAAAGAGTGCTTGAACTGTACGGCACTATTGCCGAGGAAAGTTGGTTTGACGATGACATCACTCCGGCGATGTTCAAGGAAGAATTGTTTGCCGGGAACGGTCCTATCACAATTTGGATAAACTCGCCCGGCGGTGACTGCATTGCCGCAAGTCAGATATACACAATGCTCATGGACTACAAAAATGATGTAACGGTCAAGATTGACGGGATTGCCGCAAGTGCGGCGAGTGTTGTCGCTATGGCGGGAACTAAGGTGCTTATGGCTCCGACCGCAATGATGATGATTCACAATCCTGCGACTATGGCTTTTGGCGACCATGCGGATATGGAAAAGGCGATAGATATGCTCTCGGAAGTTAAGGAAAGTATCATCAATGCCTACGAAATCAAAACGAGTTTGCCGAGAAAACAGCTTGCCAAAATGATGGACGATACAACTTGGATGAACGCAAAGAAAGCTATGGAGCTTGGTTTTGCGGACGATATTTTAACAGATAATAGGCTCAATTCTGAGCCGATTAGTGAGGGTTACGAGTTTTCCACATCGGCGGTGGAACGGACGCTTATCAACAAACTCTCCGCAAGGTCGGAGAAAAAGCCCCAAGGACGCTCGGTAAGCGAACTGAAAGCGTCTTTGTACAAGAAGTTACTTTGAGGAGGAATTTGACATGACTATTACCGAAATGAGAAACAAGAGAGCAAAGCTGTGGAACACGATGGAGGGTTTTCTCGACACGCATAGGAACGATATGGGAGTATTGTCCGCAGAGGACGATGCTGCTTACTCCAAAATGGAGCGTGACCTTGACAGCATGACCAACGAGATAAAGCGTATGGAACGCAGAGAGACTATTGAGGCGGAACTCAATAAGCCCGTGAACACGCCTATCACGGAAACTCCCGAAAATACGGCGGCTTTGAAAGATAAAACGGGCAGAGCATCCGATGCTTATAGAGAGGATTTTGACCGCCATTTGCGCGGCAAAGCACTTGTCCACAACGTTCTGTCCGAGGGTACGGACGCAGACGGCGGTTACCTTGTGCCTGAAGAGTTCGAGCGTGACATCGTAACTGCTCTTGAAGAAGAAAATGTGATGCGTTCCCTTGCGAAAGTTATAACCACACAGCACGAGCGCAAAATCCCCGTTGCTACCGGTCACTCCACGGCACAGTGGACTGCGGAAAATGCCGCCTACACCGAGAGCAATCCCACTTTCGGACAGAAACAGATAGACGCATTCAAGC
>CANRFR010000180.1 GCA_947629945.1 uncultured Clostridia bacterium
CCTGTTTGGCTGCAATTTTAGTATTGGTTTATTTTTAGGGATTATTCCCGTTTACACAGTTTATTTTTCAGACCCGAAAGTTGGTTGGACACCATATCCCAATTTCGACAGGTTACCGTCCAATGTGACACGGTGTTTTTCGACGCTAAATACAAAATTCTGCGCTATGTTCGCAGACGAAAAAATCTGCTATGAGGTTTATACATCTGCGTGGCTTGATTCGCAATCTTGGATGGGTCAGACTTAAGTTTGGTGCCATGAATCTCAAAAAATATGCCATCCACAAGTGGCATAACTGTTCTTGTCTCATCTTTTTCGCTCTTTTCCGTCGTTTCCTCGCTTTTGCATAAATTTAACCCCATTCTATTTTTGAAAATGGGGTTATCAACAGACTGAAACCGCGGCAATTTTGCGTTGCCGCGGTTTATATTGTTTTCCGCTTTCCGCTGACTTTACCTCGCGGGCGATCTTAAATCTTATTCTCCCGGTTTTTCCAGCGGAGTGATGTTCTGCTGAGAGGTCTGAATATTGTTTATCGACCCGTTAATGCTTTGCCGCAGTACACGAATATTGTTGATGTCACTCGCGAGAAGATTTTCAATGCGGCTGAGCATTTTGTCGGCGAATTCGTTGGTGGAAACGCGGAGATCGCTCGAACGGTTCTGTGCTTGACTGATTATCTCGGTAGAGCGGCGGCGCGCTTCTTTCATAATATCGTTGTTTTCGATAAGCTCTTCGCGGCGCTGTTCGGCTTTGCGGATAATAAGCTCCGCCTCTCTTTTCGCGTCGGCGATTATGTTGTTTTTGTCAGCGACCACGTTCTGCGCTTGCTTGATCTCGGTAGGCAGAGCTATTCTGATATCCGAAACGATGTCCGCGACCTTGTCAACGTCGATCATGCTTTTCTTGCCGAACGGCACGCGCACCGCGTCGTGGATAAGATCCTCAAGAGCGTCGATCAGTTCCTCTATTGCATAGTTGTTCTCCATGATGATTTTGTCCTTCCTTTTTAATTATTCTTCCCCGCGTTTTTCGGCGGCTGCTTTTCGTTTTATCGCAAATTCGCTTGTTAATTTTCGGCTGATTTCCTCGTGAATAACGGGCGGCACATATTTTGAAAGATCCCCGCCGAACATCGCCACCTGCTTCACCATACTCGACGAAATAAACGTGGTGTTCGCGGTTGCGGGAATGAACACCGTTTCCGCTTTTGGATTTAAATCTTTATTGGTGTGCGCCATCTGAAACTCATATTCAAAGTCCGATGTAGCGCGTAAACCCTTTACTATAACGTCAACGTCGTGGCGCTTAAAGTAATCCGCAAGCAAGCCGTCGTAGCTGTCTATCTCAATATTTTTTATACCCTCGGTAGCCTGACTTAACAGCTTCACGCGCTCCGGAATAGAGAAGCTGAAACTCTTCAGCGGATTTATCAAAACCACAACGATAAGTTTATCAAACATAGTCGAGGCTCTTTGGATTATATCCATGTGTCCGTTGGTGACGGGATCGAAACTTCCCGGGTAAATAGCCGTTTTCATTCGACATTCTCCTGTTCTGTCACTTTTCTGTAAATTGAAACGCTTGTGCCTCCGTGTTTCAGCAGTTTTACCAAGCTCCAGCCGTCCAATTCGGCGGGCAGCGTACATTCCTTTTCGTGTTCGCAAAGAATAACGCCGCCGTCGTTCATTTTCGGTATCAAAAGCGGCAGAGCCTTTTGTATCAGCTTGCGCTCATAAGGCGGGTCAAGCAGCGCGATATCAAACTTAACGCGCGCCGATTTCAGAAACGCCGAAAACGGCATATTAACGATGTGTGATTGTTCCGTAAAACCCGTGTGTTCCACGTTTTGACGCGTGACGTTTATCGACTGTGCCGCGCTGTCTGCGAAATAACATTCCGCCGCCCCGCGCGACAACGCTTCAATGCCGAGCTGTCCGCTTCCCGCGAACAAGTCCAGAACCGTTCTTCCCTCTATTTCAAACTGTATCGCGCTGAAGATTGCTTCTTTAACTCGGTCTGTAGTCGGGCGAACCAAGTCCGCCCCATCGACCGTGATAAGTTTGCGCCCCCGCGCCGTACCTGTAATAACTCTCATTATTCCTCCCACTCGCCGTTTTCGCGCATTTCCTCGCTTGTTTCGTAAAGCGTTTTCGCCGCAAACTCCAAAAAGCCGCGATTGTCTTCATTTAAACAAAACCTTCTTTCGGGAGTGTCCTCCTTATCCGAAGTTAAGACTTTCGCAAAACACGGCAGCATTTTAAAAATGTGAACAAAAGACAACGGCTGTTTATCGCCGTCGCTGCACTCGGGCATTGAAGTCACGGGAACGTAAAAGCCCGTATCCTCATCGACGTTCAGCACGGGACCACAATACAAATCGGTTTCCTCAAAGCCCATTATCTTCGGCTGACGGCTTTTCATATAGTCAAGATATTTTTTATTTACGCGGTACATACCGTAAGGCATTGGCTGTTTATGATGCATTTTCAGAACCTTTCCTGTATGAATTCGTAAAGCTCCCGAGCCTTTTCGTCGTTCACTTTTGCCGCCTTTTGAAGCTCCTCGGGGCTTGCCTCTTTCATTGCCGTCTTGGTTTTGAACGTTTTTAGAAGCGCTTTTGCTTTTGCCTCGCCGATACCTTTGATCTCGGTAAGTTCCAGCGAGTAGGTCTTTTGCTTGTGCTTTACGCGTTGGAACGTGATGGAAAAGCGGTGAACCTCGTCTTGTATAGCGGTAAGCAGCGCGAACAGCGGACGATTGGATTTGATCTCAATTTCGCCGCCCTCTTTCGCAATAGCGCGGGTGCGGTGTTTGCTGTCCTTTACCAAGCCGAACAGCGGCACGTCTATTTTAAGTTCGCTAAAAACTTCGGAGACGGCGCTGATATGTCCTTTGCCGCCGTCGAGCAGTATCAGGTCGGGCAGGGGAGAGAAGTCCTCGTCGCCGTCCAGATATCTCTGCATTCGCCGTCGTAAGACCTCTTGCATACAAGCGTAGTCGTTCTGTCCGTCAACAGTCTTTATCGCGAACTTTCTATATCCCGCTTTAAACGGGCGACCGTTTCGGTAAACTATCATTCCGCCGACAACGCCCGTATCCCCGAAGTTTGAGATATCGTAGCTTTCTATGATGTTTGGTGTTTTTTCCAACCCCAGCAGCGTTTTCAAATCTTCCAAAGCCTTTATTTCTTTGGCGGTACGCCCGACGCGCAGCGCCAAATATTCGCCCGCGTTTTTTTTTGCGAGCAGAACTTGCGCCATTCCATCGCCGCGGTGCGGGATAACGAATTTAACGGCGTGATTTGCTTGATTACGCAAAAGTTCCGTCAAAAGCCCCTGCTCTTCAAATTCCTCGTCAACATAAATCTCTTTCGGGATATCATCTTGTTTTGAGTAGTAACTCAACAGAAAATCGCGCCGCATTTCGTTTTCGGCATACTCTTCGCCGACAAAGAAATTTTCCTTGTCAACAAGCCGTCCGCCGCGGTACTTTATTACCGCAAAGCTAGCTAAACCAACGTTCACCGCCATTCCCACAATGTCGTATTCCTGTTTGTAGTCGAGAATCTTCTGCTGTGCGGTAAGTCTTGTTATCGCGGCTATTCTGTCGCGGAGCCGAGCCGCTTTCTCAAACTCAAGGTTTTCGGATGCAAGCTCCATTTGCTCTGTAAGCTCCTCAACGGAAGTCTTGCTCCCGTCTTCCAGATACTTAATGGCTTCGGCAATGATTTTTTTGTATTCTTCGGAAGATATCTTCCCTTCGCAGACGCCCATACACTTTTTAATGTGGCGGTTCAGACAGGGACGTTCCTTGTTAAAGTCGCGCGGGAATTTTTTCTTGCAGGTCGGCAGACAGAAAATCGTGTTAGCTTCCTCGACTGCCTGCTTAACGGTA
>CANRFR010000181.1 GCA_947629945.1 uncultured Clostridia bacterium
ATCATTTTCACCAACTCCTTCCCGGATATTATACCATACTTTTTTGATAATTTCCACTACTTTAGGGGTTGGACCTAAAAATGTACAGCTGCGTTGACAACGACGACGCGGGAAAAGCGTTCACCGCGTCGAATAATTTCACTCCGTGCCGCAGAATTTTGGAAGAAAACGGCGTGAAAGATTACAACGAGCTGCTTCAAAAATTCGCGCGGGATTTACAGAAAACGCAAGCAAAACCGCCGCAGATTTCCGAAAAAAGTCCGCCGAAAATCTCACATTCTCACAGATAAAAATCGAAAAGGGTTTTAGGGGCGTAAGCCCCTAAAATGCTAAAACCTCGCCGCCGATTTTAAAGAAATCGGCGCGGATTTTATTTCAAAAAATTTTCGGAAAGCGAAAACTTTTTGAAATAAAATCCGAAAATTTTTCCGCGAAACGCGCAAAAAAATTTGCGAGATTTTTTGATTTTTTGAAAAAATTTTCTCCAAAAGTGAAAGCGAAAAAGAGAAAATTTTTTCAAGAAAATCAACGGGGTTTGGGGCTTGCTCCAACTCAATCCATCTTTTGACGGCGTGAAGCGTTGTCAAAAGTGGTTATTGAGTATAACCACTTTTGCGCACAGGCTATGATTAGTGCATATAACCGTTTATGTAAATGGTTCAAAGCGAACTCGTTTCAAGGCTGAAAAGAAATCGCGATTTTATACGGAGGTAACAAAATGAGTGAAAAAAATAACTCATCGGTTCAGAGAAAAAATTCCAAAACAGGCTCGAAAAAATTTTCGCTGACTTTTCGAGTTGACAGCGGAGTGATCGAACATAACAATCGGGATTTTGTCGCAAAAAATGTAAACGCGGACAGAATACCGTTAAACATAATTTACAAACAGGGACGTCTGGAAGACAAATATCACGAGTTGTTTGACAAAGCAGTTGAAGAATACAATGCCAGACAAAAACGCCTGGACAGAAAAAAGACCGACTATCTTGAAGAGATAAAAAATTCAAAACAAGAGAAGCCGTTTTATGAGGCGGTCATTCAAATCGGAGATATGAATGACTGCGGTATCGGTAAAGAAAATTGTGAAGCGGCAAAACAAATGCTTGACGAGTATATGTTGGATTTTGAAAAAAGAAATCCGAATATAAAAGTTTTTAACGCGGTTATGCATTTGGACGAAGCCACGCCGCACTTACATATCGACTTTGTTCCTATATGTCACAGTCCAAATCACGGACTTCCTGTGCGTGTTTCGTTAAAAGGAGCACTAAAGGAACAAGGCTTTGGCGGTAAAAATGCCAAAGAGACCGACAGACAAGTCTGGGCAAGCTCCGAGAAAAAATTTCTCGCGGAGATTTTAAGAAAGCACGGATTTGAACAAGAACACAAAAACATTCACCGCGCCCATATGAAAGTCGACGAGTATAAAGACTACGCCGCGCGAATTGAGAAAATGAACGAGCACATCAACGTTTTGAAACAAAAGCCGACAGAGGAACTCACGCAAGACGAGATCGCGATGATAAAAAATCAGAACGACTATATGCGCGGCGAAATCGAAAAGCGCAACGAGCATATAAAAATTTTAAGTCAGCGCGCGGGCGCGAAATTCATTCCGTTCAACGTTTGGTCGCAAGAAAAGATCACGTTCATTTCAGCCGAACTTGAGCGATTAAAAATTCCGTTTGCCGAGGGCGGCAACTGCGTTTTTATTCCGGATTACGCCGAAAAAACTTGCGCGTCAATCGCGGCGAGATTTACGCCGCAACAAACGCAAGGAGTTCGCGCGGAAATTGCTTACGATATCGACAGATTGATTTTAAGTTCGGAAAATTTTTCGGAACTGCTCGAAAAATTAAAACAACTCAGTTACGAAATAAAAGAGGGAAAATACCTCGCGGTAAAATCTCCGAGAGCGCAAAGATTTGTGCGTTTGCGTTCGCTCGGCGAGGATTATTTGCCGAAGAATATTGAAAAACGAATTGCAAACCGCGATAAATTTCCGAATGTCGTCCGCGAGAAACTCAAAACCGCGAACGAGACCGAACAAAAATTTTACATCACGATATCGCAGACCATCATTGAAATCAAAACGCTGCGCTACAAGCCACGGAAAGCAAACCCGAAAAAGCCGTACACTTTTTCCAACGACAAGGACATTGATTTTCTGTCGGAACAGCTTCTCACGATACGCGAATTGGATTTGAATTCATGTGAAAAGATTTACTCCAAAGCCGAGGAAATTTCAAAGAATATCGCCGAGAAAAATAAAAAAATCGCGCAGCTCGCCGAAGAAATTCCAACGTTAAAATCCGATATCGCGCAGATAAAATTTTTCTTTTCAGCCGTGAAATCAAAAGACACTATGGCGCAAATGAAACTCGCGGCGGCGCGTGAAAAAGTGGAAAAGTACGGCGTAAAATCCGAGGACGATCTGCAAAATTTACAGCGGCGCTTGGATTTAATTCCGATGTACTCGCAAAATCTAAAAGCCGAGTTGTCCGAACAGCAGCTTGAATTAAAGCGAGTACAAGATTTAATCGACACTTACGAAAAAATCACCGAAGACAATTACATTTCGGAGCTTTTGGAAGCGCAAAAGGAGCGTGAGGCTGCCGAAAAAAAGCAAGAGAAAACAGTCTGATCCCGAAGAATTTCTTCGGGATTTTTTATTGCAAAAATGCAGTTTTTTGCAGTTTAAGAAGGGTTATAATTTTCCCAAAAACAGGAGGAACTTTATTATGAATGCGAATTTAAACTATATTTTTGAACTTGTGAACCCCGCGAACACTATCGGCGCGAACCGTTTCATCGCGCACGCGATCGGCGCGTCGGAAGCGATGATCTACTCGGCTTTGCTCGCGAAATTCGCTTACTATGAGGAGCGCGGAATGATCTCCGACGGCTGGTTCTTCTCCACCGTCGCCGACCTTGAGGAGAGCACGACGCTCACCGAAAAGAAGCAGCGCCGCGCGATAAACAATCTTGTTAAATCGGGACTTATCCGCTCGGAACGGCGAGGTATGCCCGCAAAAAGATTTTTTAAAATCGACGATGACATTGAAAATCTTCAAGAAATTATTTCACACGGCGAGGAAATTATTTCGGAAAAATTCGGCAGAGAAAAGACCAAAACCCGCGAAAATCCCGACGATATTTCCGCCGAAAACTACACGGAATATTCCAAATCCGACAGCTTTACAACCGCATTGCAAAGCGCTCCGCTCAGCTCCGCCGAAACGTCGGAACAAGAACTGCCGAAAGCGCCGAACAAGTTCCGCCAAAACGTCGCCGTACCTTATAAAACAAAAAATAATAATCATAATAAAAAATCCTCATCAGACGACGATGAAATTGCGCGAAATAATTTTCTTTCTGTCCTGAAAAAGAATATTTGTTACGACGAGCTGTGCCGTGAGCGTTCCAACGACCGAAAAATTATTGACGATATGCTTGAAATTATGCTCGGCGTGATCTGTTCCAAAAAGGAAAAAGTGCGCGTAAACGGCGGCAACAAGCCGCGCTTCAAGGTTGAGGAAGTTTATCTCAAGCTGAAAAAAGACCATTTTATTTCGGCGCTGAACGCGATAAACGGCAATCCCAATCCCGTTTTCAACCGTCGAGGTTACATAATTACCGTGCTTTACAACGCGTTCGGGAGCACAAATTATCCCGGACGCGCAAGCTCTCCCAAAACTGCTTGCACAGCCAATTCCCGAAAATCAAGCTTCGATACCGACGAGCTGATGAAGCGCGTAATGGCAAAGTACGTGAAGAGTTAAGGTGAACCATGGGATTTTGA
>CANRFR010000182.1 GCA_947629945.1 uncultured Clostridia bacterium
ATCGTTACCAAAAAGATTTTTGCGTTTTCAATAAATTATAATATTTCAAAGTCAAAAAGAATTCAGTCTATCCAATTTTCGACCTTTAGATCGGGAACACGCTCAAATTCCCGGACATTGTTGGTTACGACCGTGAAACCTCGTGATCGTGCGTGAGCTGCGATCAGCATATCCATAGTTCCTATCGGGGTACCGTTTCGTTTCAGGTAAGAGGCTGTCTGCCCGTAATGCCGAGCTGCACTTTCGTCAAATGGAATAACCTCAACGGCGCATAAAAGCCCGTTAAGGCGTTGAACATTTTTATCATAAGCGTTTGAACCCTCAATACCGTGCCAAAGCTCCGCCAAGGTTATCGCGGATATAACCAATCCGTCACGCGATTTTTCAGCCATTGCCTTTATAACGGCGGGAACTCCCTTTTGTGCGTAAATACAAATGTTTGTGTCCAGCATATACGTCATAGTTCTTCCCTCTTTGACGGCACTTCGTTCCTGCGTGCGTCTTCGATCGTTTCAATAAGATCGTCCGAAAAACCGCCCAATTCGGATACGGATCTCATAAACTTGTCAAACCCTGTTTCGGGGCTTTTCTCTGATTTCGGCGAAAGTCTAAGCTCCGATCCGACTTTGCTTATTTCGACCTCAGAGCAATTGAGGTGAAGTTCGCTCGGAATTACCATTATTTGGGTACTGCCGTCTGTAAGAATTTTCGCTGTTGCCATAACAATCACCTCGTTTACAATATATGTAAATTGCTTCCCTATATTATTATATCACTATTAAACGTGTTTGTCAATATAGCCGCGTTCTATAATGTCAAAACAAAACTATTTAATAATAAAAAACGACAACCTTCTGTCGAAAATTGTCGTTTTTTATTGTGACATCGTTACCAAAAAGATTTTTTCGACAATCACTCAAAAGCCTTCCTTGCGACCTATTTATATTATAATATACCACCACATAAATGTCAAGACCTTTTTGACCTAAAGAGAATTGCCTGTCAAAGTTTTATGCGAACTTCAACAGGCAATTCATTATATGATATGCGGTGTATCACATACTCATAGCCATTCCCATATCTTCGGACTCGTCCTGATCTTCGCTTTCGTCGAAATCCTCGTCCTCATCGGGATTTTCTAATTCTTCGCTCTCGTCGTCAAAATCGTCCGAAAAATCGGTGCTTTCCTGTTCCTCGGGTTGTTCCCCGACTTCCTCGGAAGCGCTCTCACAATCGCTCACAGCGGCTGTTTCTCGGTGTTCTGCGTGTTCCTCTGTCACTCTCTCGGAATCGGTTGGTGTTTCGCTCACGGCTGCGCGCTGCGTCAGATCGCGTTCGATCTCGTTTTCGATCAGTCCGATCACGAACTGCTTTTGCGTCATATTGTTGCGCTGCAGATAATCTTTGATTTTCTGAAACAGCTCCTCCGGCACCTGAAATGCCAATGTCCTCATATTGCCCATGTTCTTGTCCTCCTGCATATTAAGTTATAACGATAGGTAACTTTTTGAAGTAATCTCCAAGTTTTCCCCCGTTCCACACCGTGCATGCGACTTTCACCGCACACGGCGTTCCATCAATATTACAATTTCATCAGATTGGTACCACTTTCAAAGTTGTCAAAACAGTTAAATAGCGGTGTTACCCGCCAGCATTCGGAGTTCGTTTATTTTGTCAAGCTGGGATTTATCGGGTTTAATCTTGTCAAGATATGCTTGTATTATTTGGGGCTTTGTCGCGTGTATCAGCTTGTGAACATCGATATGGACAATAATGAGATTTTTGTATTTGTCCGTACCGCCTTGACTTAACGGCTTTTTATGGTGACAATGAATTTCATCAATCCACAGCACTTTGCCTGTAACGGCACATTTTCCGCATTGGGCGGCATAGAGCGACACTCTGTTATCCATATATTCCACGCTGCGATTTGGCAGATACGCTCTTGCGAGCACATGAAGAACAGTCATCACCGTTTCATCAAATTTGAGATTTCGGTGAATTTCCTCTCTGCCCTCCGTCGTATACTTGCATATCTTTTTCTTCTTGTACATCGGGTTCTTTGTCTGTACATATCCGATTGGACACAAGGCTTCGCCATTTATAAACCTTACCGTCTGGCTCGCCCCATATCTTTGGGCTATATATTTTCGGCGTATTGTGCCATGCTTTTCGAGCCGCCACTTTAACCGATTATGTAAAACAGCGTTCAGCCTAAACTGAATAGACTTGCAGTCGATGTTTACAAACGTTGCGTATTGATAGTAATTATGTATGCCGATAACCATTGAGTTATATCGCAATATCTGCTCTACCCCGTCAGCGGCATTCTTACAATGCTCAATAGCTTTGATTTGTTCCTTCAGCTTTTCGGTTTCACGCTTGACCGCCTTGTCGGACATATGCGACCTTACAATAAATTTCCCTCCTTTCCGAACCGCTTTTAGTTTAAACCCTAAAAATTCAGAGTAGTACCTTTTGAGATTAACAACCTTGGATTTTTCCTCGCTGATTTCCAGCGATAATCTGTCTTTCAGCCATTGCTTTACAGCAATGAAAACCTTATCCGCGTCACTCCGTTTCCGACAGAAAATTTTAAAATCGTCCGCATATCTTACGATATACATTTCCTTTAATCTGCTTTTCCTAAGCGCACTATATGCATTTCCCTTATTTGCCGTACCGTTTGACGCAAAAGATAGTTTGTATTCGTTATGCGTCGGCATATTTTCCCATTGACTGCTTATCCACCAATCCAACTCATTTAGCACGATATTCGCCAAAAGCGGCGATAGGATACCTCCTTGAGGTGTGCCTTTTGTCGGATATTGTGTGCTGCCGTCCGGCATTATTATGGGTGCTTTCAGCATTTCCTTGATTATGCAGATTAGCTGTTTATCTCTTATTCCCAAAGCCCACATCTGACGCATCAGCTTTGAGTGATTAACGTTATCGAAAAATCCTTTGATGTCAACGTCCACAACAAAATACAAGTTCTGCTGTTGTATCATTTTATAGCATTGTGCCAATGCATGTTCTGCTGACCTATTCGGTCTGAAACCGTTGCTGCGCTCATGAAATTTTGCCTCGCATATCGGTTCTAAAACTTGTAAAATGCATTGCTGCACCAGTCGGTCAACAATAGTCGGTATTCCCAGGGGTCTGGTCTTACCGTTCGGTTTTGGGATTTCCACCCGTTTCACGGGTTTGGGCTTGTAATATCTGAATTTTCTCTGAATTATCTCAACTAATTTGTCAGCGGAGATTTTCTCAATATCCTTGATATTCAGTCTATCAATTCCGCCTGTGTGACTGCCCGAATTGCGTTTGATATTTCTGTACGCAAGCCTTATATTTTCCTCCGAGGATATAATATCCATAAGGTTAGTGAAAACATCACTCTGTTTGCTTTTGGTGTATAATTTATCAAAGCAACCTTGCAAGTCATAATATTCCGAGTGTCTTAGTTTTTTCTTCTTCGTCATAGGCAACTCCCCCTTTCGGGATTGTTTTTCTTGGTCATACTCGAAGCTATGAGCTTTAATACCTATGATTACTTTTGTAATACTGACTTGTGGCTGTCCCTCCGTTTCCCATTACAGGAAACATCAACGGTAATGCCACTACTTTGCCCACAATTAGATTGGCTTATTGTTCTTCGTCCAAACCGCATTTCTGCGTATTGTAGGCTGCCACGTTCCGATAATTTTATCTGTACATACATACTTAGGGAAACACTGATTTAATCTTGCAAAAAAGGAAAAGAAGTGGTATAATAAAAAGGAAGGGGTT
>CANRFR010000183.1 GCA_947629945.1 uncultured Clostridia bacterium
GGTGGACGGTCTTGAGATAAAGAACGGCATTTACCTTAACTATCTTCAGGAGGCGTATTATCAGGCAGATTCGGAATTGGAATCGCAAAACTCCGATACCACAAGCGAAGCGGAAATGTCGTCTTCTGAGGACGAGACGAGTGTTTCCGACGAAACTTCCGACGAGACGACAAGTACCGAATCCGTTCCCGTAACCAACGAAGAGATTGACGGCAAGACCGGCTCACAATGGATAAAGGACGAAACGATGAAGTACGTCCGCAGATTTGTCGCTGTCAAAAGAAAGTGTGAAGAGTTCAACATAACGCTCACCGAAGAAGAGCAAAACGAGATAAATTCCAATATCAAGGATATGTGGGATAACGAGAACCAGTATGTACAGTATATATACGGGTTTAAAACGATGGGGGAGTATTTTGAGGATCAAGGAATCGGCAGAGAATCCATGAGAGATATCAATACGACCGACGAGCTTAAAACCAAGCTGTTTCAGTACTACTACGGCGAGGGCGGCGAGCTTGCCGTCAGCGACGAGGACTTTGAAAAGTACTTAACGGAAAATTATGTCTCGGTAAGAAAGATAGAAATGGATTATACCGACGCGTCGGGCAATGCTCTTGAAAGCGACGAGGATAAAAAGGCGTTGAAGGACGAGGCACAAAAATACGCCGACCGCATAAACAACGGTGAAAAAGCGGTGGATGTTTTCTATGATTACTACGTTGACAAAGCCACCAAAACCATTACCGCGAAAGCCGAAACGGACTATAAAGAGGATAACGAAGAGGGTCTAACCAAGGAAGAGTGGATACAGCAAAAGATTGAGGAAGAGGGAATTGTAAAGTCCGAAAATGACGAGGATATCGAAGAGGTCATCAATAAATCGGAATCTAATTACGATGAAAATACCACAGATTATATTTTCGGGTTGGCGGCGGACGGCAAAGCCAACGTTTACGAGGGCGACGACAAGCTGTATGTTATCATCAAGGCGGACATTACCAAAAGCTCCAATTGGATAGAGAGCAATAGGGACAGTGTTCTTCAGGCGATGAAAGGCGACGAATTTGACGCGAAGCTGGACGAATTCGGCGACGCGTACGAGGTAAATGCACAGCAAAGACTTGTTGATAAGAAGTATGGTCCCGAAAGATTGAACAAAAAGGACAATGACAGCGCACAATAACTGTTGTGACAATGAATAAAAGCAGTTCTCCCCGCCGCGGAACGGCGGGGAGAATGTTGACGGGGGAAACAAAATGCAGCTTTTGGGTTTAAACAAAATCGCGATGTCGTTCGTGGACAGAACGTTGTTTTCGGACGTGACTTTCGAGGTGTACGACGGAGAAAAAATAGGTTTCGTCGGTGTGAACGGCAGCGGCAAAACGACGCTCTTTAAGCTGCTCAAGGGTGAACATAAGCCGGACGAGGGCAGCGTTCATATTGCGGGCGGTGTGCGCGTTGGCTTCATGGAGCAGTTTGCGTGCAAAGACAGCGATAAAACGCTTTATGACGAGGCACTGACGATATTCTCCGACTTGGACGATATGGAATTGGAGCTTGAAGAGCTGCATGATAAAATAGACCTCGGCGACAGCTCACCTGAAACTATTGCGCGGCAAAGCGAGCTTCAAGAGCATTTTGAGCGCGAGGGTGGGCTTACTTATAAAAGCCGCACTTCCTCGGCGCTTGTGGGATTGGGTTTTTCCGAGAGCGACTTTAACCTTTCAGTAAGCGTTTTGAGCGGAGGTCAGCGGAGTAAATTGCAGCTTGCTAAGCTACTGTTATCCGACGCGGACTTGCTTTTACTTGACGAGCCTACCAACCATCTGGATATACGGTCGGTGGAGTGGCTGGAAAAATTCCTCGGAGACTACCGCGGTGCTTATATTGTAATATCGCACGATCGTTATTTTCTGGATAAAGTAACCGAGCGCACTTTGGAGCTTGAAAACCGTAAAATACACGACTACAAAGGAAATTATACGCGCTTTTTAAAGCTGAAAGAGGAAGATTTGGAACGGCGGCAAAAAGTTTATGATTCCACGGTTAAAGAGATTAAGCGCGTCGAGGGGATAATCGAGCAGCAAAAGCGTTGGAATCAGGCGCACAACTACGTAACCATAGCTTCAAAGCAAAAGCAGATAGACCGTTTGGAGGAAACTCTGGAAAAGCCCGAGGACGCGCCCGAGGCGATAAAGTTTGCTTTTAAGGCGGCGGACGGCAGCGGAAACGATGTTTTATCGGCGAAAAATCTTGCGCTGGGCTTTGACGGCAAGCAGCTGTTTCGAAATGTAAACATTGAGATAAAACGCGGCGAACGTGTTTTTCTCATAGGCGATAACGGCTGCGGGAAAACATCGCTGTTTAAAGTGCTTACGGAGCAGTACAAGTCCGATGCCGGGGAGTTTAGGCTCGGCGCGCGGGTGCAGGTCGGTTACTTTGATCAGGCGCAGCGCGGGCTTAGCGAGAACAAGTCTGCGCTTGACGAAGTCTGGGACGCGTATCCGAAAATGACGGAGACCGAGGTGCGGACGGCGTTGGCGGCGTTCTTGTTCAAGGGCGACGACATTTACAAGCTGATCTCGGAGCTTTCGGGCGGAGAGCGCGCTCGCGTCGCGCTGCTGAAGCTTATGCTTTCGGGAGCAAATTTTCTGCTCCTCGACGAGCCTACCAATCACCTTGACATTACAAGCTGTGAGGCTCTGGAAAACGCGCTGCTCGGTTATGACGGAACTTTGTTCATTATTTCGCACGACCGCTACCTTATAAACAAACTGGCAAACAGATTGTATAAACTTACGCCGAGCGGCGCGGAGGGATATCTCGGCAATTACGATTTCTATTTGGAAAAGCAGCAGAGCACAGCAGAGCAAAAGATTGCGGATAAGCCAAGGCTCTCGGAAAACGCACTGGACTATAAGCAAAAAAAGGAACGCGAAAGTGAACGCCGTAAGCTTAACACACGAATAAGCAGAGCGGAAAAACTCATTGAGGAATTAGACGCATCTATCAACGTAAAGACCGAAGAGTTGTCCGAACTTTCGGATTATCAAAAGGCAATGGAGCTTTCGGAGGAAATCGAAGTATTGCGGTTGAGACAAGAAGCTGCGATGGCGGAATGGGAAAACGCGTCCCTTGAATTGGAGAATTACGATGACTAAACAAATCAAAGCGTATCTTGAATTACTGGAGCAATTCTTTTCGGCGGAACACACGAACGAAGAGTTGTTGAAATTCCGCGCGGAAATGCTGCAAAGAATAGCGTTTTATCAGCACGAACGTCTTATACACTTAATAGTTACCATGTCGTTCGGGGTATTTTTTATGCTGTCGCTTATTTTGTATATGAATGTCGGCGGAGTTGGAATATTATTGCTTACCGGTCTTTTTCTGGTAATGCTGGCAGCTTATATAAAGCATTACTATTTTCTGGAAAATTCGGTGCAGAAGATGTATCAATACTACTTTAAAGTGGAGAAATTACAGGCTTGTACATTTGCACAAAACAGTTGAGAAAACTTTGTGTAAAACTCCGTCCTTGCATTTTTAAAAATGTATGTTATAATATAGGCAATGTGAAAATAAAACAGGGGCGGGGGTGTCTCTTATGTACTTATTAAGATGGCTGTGGAAAAATATGCAGGGGGCACGCGGAGTTTATATCCGCGGGCTTATTTGCACTGTGATTTCGCAATCAATGTTTATTATTTCGCCGCGTATT
>CANRFR010000184.1 GCA_947629945.1 uncultured Clostridia bacterium
TTTTTCCACGGTAAATCTCAACAGCGCGAAGTTGAATTTTTGAAGTACATCGGGCTTGTCGCTTAAAATAAGCGTGTCGGGGTTCAAAAGTTCTACGCTGTTGCCGCCGCACAACACCTCAATATCGTTGCCCTGCCTGTCTTTAATGCACTTTCCGCAGCCCTCTCCACCGCTAATCGCGTTTTTCCGTCCGCAAGGCTTGCCGTTCACGACAGGACAGCGCCGCGTCAGCATAAGCGGCAGTTTGCCGTATGCCACTATCCCCATGGGTCTGGGAGAATTTATCTCGGCAAGTTCGGACGCTTTGCCCTCAAACGACAGCGTAATATCCCAAAAACCGAAGTCCGAGCAAACTTTCGCAGACATCGAGTTCAAGATATTCATTCGATAGCCGCCGAGTATGTTGTATTCGCACCTTTTCAGCAGCTCCGCGTGAGCCAAGGTCTGCGCCATTCCCTTATTGAAGCCCATATCACGCAGCTCTTTGAGCCGCTGTTCAACGTCCTCTTCACAGTCGCTGAGGACAAGCGGAGGTATCACGGCTATTCTTCTTTTATCGGGAGTGTTTTCGTCAAGTATCTCCATCGGCGCGTATATAAGCTCAAAATCAAGTTTCAGAGCCTGTTTAAGCTGTTCCGCGTTCGACACCTCGGCGCGGTACTGAATGAATTTTTCCTCGCGCGGTTTGGCTTTTCGCGGAAGATTACATTCACGCAGCTTGTATTCCTGCTTCGGAGCCTTTATATTTTCACAAATCTCCCGCCTTAAAGCGTTGACAGTCGCTGCGGAAACGTACAAGCCCTCGTCGACCTCTGCGGTTATCTCGCCCGCGTAAAACGGCGTACCGCCCAACTTTCCCATACGCACAATAACGTCTTCAGCGGTTATCGGCGAACCTGTCGCTTCTTCGGGCACGATCTCCGAATGAACGACAAACACACCGCCTTGTCCGCTGCTGTCAAAACTGTAGCTGCCGCCGCAAGTTATCGGACATCCGCGCTTTATCGCAACATTGATATTCAGCTTTATCCTCGGAAATTCCTTGTTGTAAAGCTCTCTGATACCTTTGAGCCACACCATACTGTTGTCAACGTCGTCCTTCCCGCGTATCCCGTTCATATCCGCCATTGAGCCGTCAAAATAGCCCTCGGTAAGTCCCCCCCGCGAAAAGATCCCGCTTAAGCGCTTGAGATCGTAAGGTTCCCCGCGTCGAACCTTTACGCAAGCGTCCACCGCGCACGCGACATATTCGGGGCGCTTCATTCTGCCCTCTATTTTATAGGAAGCTATCTGCGAAAGCGGCGGCTCGTTCAAATGCCCGACAAGCGATTGGTCTTTCAAAGAAATGACGTTGTGACGGTCGCCGCAAGTGAAGTCAAGACGGCACGGCTGAGCGCATAACCCTCGGTTTCCGCTTCTGCCGCCGAAAAGACTGCTCATATAACACTGCCCGCTTACGCACACGCAAAGCGCGCCGTGTACGAAAATTTCCAGTTCAACACGGGTATTCTCAACAATATTGGCGATCTCGCTTTCGGAAAGCTCGCGACCGATAACGACCCGTGAAAATCCGAGCTTCTTTGCCGCCTTAACGCCCATAACGCTGTTCAAGGTCATCTGGGTCGATGCGTGCAGCGGCATTTCGGGACAAATCGTCTTTGCAAGCGCCGCCGCTCCGAGGTCTTGAATGATGAGCGCGTCAACGCCGCATTGCGCCGCTGTTTTCACACATTCCTCAAAGTCGTGAAGTTCGCGGTCGTAAATCAGAGTATTCAGCGTAACATAAATCTTCACACCCCGATTATGGCACTCGGCAACAGCTTGTTTCAATTCCTCGTCGGAAAAATTTTCGGCGTTCTTTCGAGCGGAAAAGCTTTTCATACCGACGTAGACTGCGTCCGCGCCCGCGTTTAAAGCCGCCGTAAGGCTCTCAAAGCCGCCGCATGGAGCAAGTATCTCACTCATAATGAAAGCTGTCCGTCCTCTAACATTTCTTTAAGCTGTTTGTTAAGTGAAGTATTCGTCTTTTTCAGCGATTTTACTTCCTTATCCAATTCCGCGTTTTTAAGCATAAACTCATCGGCGCGTTTTTTCTGCTCGTCAAGCTGAGTTTTCAAGTCCTCGCCGCCCACTTGCTTCAAAGCGGCGTTTTCGCTTTCCATCTGCGAGAATTTCACTTTAAGTTCGTCAAGTTCACTGACGGCTTTTTCAAATTCCTTCTGCTTCTCGGAAAGCTCCTTGTTTACCTTTTGACTGTCCGCATTTCCCGCTTTCAGTTCGGAATTTGCTTTTTCAAGCGATTTATTAGCCTTATCAAGTTCATCGTAAGCCGCGGTAAGTTCGTCTATATCTTTACTCAGACGAGCAATTTCTGTGTTTGAAGTCTCCAGCTCTTCCTTTAACTTGTTTTCCGCGCTCTTTTCATTCTTTTGGGTTTGCTGAAGCGTTTCTATCTGTGTTCTTAACTTCGCGGACTGGTCTCTCAACTCCGCTAAATTTTTCGTTAACTGCGCGTTCATCAGCTTCAAATCGTCGCGCTCCGCAGTGACCTCGCCGGCGTCCTTGGCAGTTTTCGCAAGTTCCTCCAGCTTTGCCTTTTGCTCGGCGACCGCTTTGTTAAGTTTCTCGTTCTCGGCTTTTAATGTATTACGCTCCATAACCGCCGACTGCTCGCCCTGCGAACGCGACTTAGTCTCCTTGGAGAGCTGTTCCGCCTGAGTTTTATATTCGGCGACGGTTTTATTGAGCTGTTCTATCGTGGACTTTTGTTTGTCGCGCTCTTTTTCGGCGTCGTCGGCGCGCTTTTGTTCGCGTCTGAACGCTTCCTCGAAGTTCTCCGCTTTTTCGAGCTTCTCCATAAGCCGCTTGTTTTCCTCGCCTACGGTAACGGTCTTTTTCTGCTCTCCCGAAAGTTCGGCTATGCGCTTATCCTTTTCGGCAAGCTGCTTTTTAAGCTCTTCAATATCCTTTTGGCTTTCCTTTGCGGCGGCGGAAAGCTGGTCGTTTTTCTTGGAAATATCGTCGAAAGCCTTTTGCGCTTCGTCCGCCTGTTTTTTATATTCTTCACACTCTGCGGCTTTAGCGTTCGCGTCCTTGAGAGTTTCGGCAAGCTGCTCGTTTTTGCACTCAAGCTCCGAAAAGCGTTTTGAGAGCTTTTCAAGTTCGCTCTTTACGTTCTTCATTTGAACGTTCTCGGCTTTTAGCTTCTTGTTTTCATCAAGAGCCGACTTTGCCGCCTCCTCGTTTTTCGCCAGCCTGTCGATCTCCGCAGCGAGCGCCGTGCATTTTGCTTTAAATTCGTTAAGCTCGTTAAAACAATCCAACGCCGCCAACACCGCAGCGTCCTCTTTTCCCATATTATGATCTTCTCCGCACAGCCCCGATATTCTGGAATCAACATCCGAAGCGGCGGCAAAAAGCTGCTTTGAGTTATCGGTTCTGAGTCTGTAATTTTTTCCGCATATTACTACGGTAACCTTTTCGTTCAGCATTCAGGCGCACCCTTTCAACATTTTTTCGCAGACATACATCTACACAATATATTATACAACAATATTCATAATTTTTCAAGTGCTTTGCGAAAAATTAGCACAATCAAATTAAAAAGGCAGACGATAAACATCTGCCTCAGTTTGTAGAAAAAAGTGCATTTTCAGACTGTCGAGAAGCCCT
>CANRFR010000185.1 GCA_947629945.1 uncultured Clostridia bacterium
GCCCGACAGCTGGCTGTAATCACGGTCTACCGGACCGGTGTGGGGAGTGTAGCCGTGAGTTATACAGAATTTTTTTATCTGCTCCCACACCTCATCCTTTTGTTTGACGTTTTTGTCATTGAAATATGGTTCGTCATCGGGGTTTACAAGTGCTATGTAATATTCCCTGCCGTCCTCCACGCCGTTTACATAAAACGTGCTCGACGGCTTCGGTCCCATGTCCGCGAACGCCGTAACGCCCATGATTGAAAACGTGAAAAGCGCTAAAATGATTGCAAATACTTTTTTCATAATGTAACTCCCTGTACAAAATACCGTTTCACAAGTTTATCTTTATTATAGCAAAACATTAAGGAAAAAACTACCACAAAACGGTTACAATATCGTTACAAAGCGGTTACAAATGATTACAATATATTACAGAGGGTTAGAAATGGTGTTGTGAGTTAATACTACTTCATCATTTTACTTAAATTTTGTCGCTTTTTTCGGTTTTTTAGGCTTAGGTTCAGGCAGCGCGGCGCACGTCATTTTAACCAAATCCGCAAGATATTCCGCGTTATCCAAATCCTCGATGAGAAAATAGTTTTTCGCGCCGTCATAGGGCGGTTTTTCGGAGAGTTCGGGATATTTAGCCTTAACGGGCGCGGTTATCTTTATGAAAAACTCATCATCGCACACTAAAGCGAAAATCTTGCCGTTACAGTACAGCCCGTACTCTCCGAACATCTTTTTATAAGTTATCTCGCCCGCGCCGCGGCATTGCTCGGCGCAGTACTCCACAAATTCGGGTTTTGACGACATTTTTACCTCCTTACTTTGTAAACGAGCCAATCTCAATCAAATTGCCCTCGGGGTCGGCAATGTAACAGGTGCGCTGACCCCACGGCATAGTCTGCGGTTTCATAATCGGCGATGCGCCCTTTGATACCGCTTCGTTGAATTCTCTGTCCACGGCGGCATAATTTTCCGCGCCGAGCGCTATCTCAAAATGACCGTTCACACCGTCCGCGTAACCGAATTTCGTACCCGTCATTTTCTCGAAATCCGCTTTGCCGTACATTAAAAACAGCGTTCCGTCCTTTTCGAGAAAAACATTTTTATCGGCGGCGGTTTCCTTTATCTCAAATCCCAAAACGTCGCGATAAAACTTTATCTGTGCGCCCAAATCGTTTACAAAAATCCCAAATCCGTCCAGCTTCATATTACTCATACCCCCAACTCCTTTTCCAAAAATTTCCGTATAAACGAGTTGTTTTCCTCGGAAAGCGGTATCAGGAACGCGTTGTTGCGGCATTTTTGATAAACCTCGCCGTCCATCGTGAACTCGTAACCGCCCGAGCATTTCGGGTCGTCGCCCGTACCGGTGAGTTTTCGGCAGTCGGGAGCTTTTTTCGTTTTGTTCTTCACTTTTTCGGGCAGCGTATCGAGAAAATCTCCGTACTCCCCCGCGTGCGCCGCGTAGATACGCGCCTGCGTTCCGCTTTTCCGCATAACGAAATTCAACAGGGTTTTCTTGGTATCGCCGCGCAGATACGATACGACAAAACCGCTTTTCGCGGTCTTTAGCTTACACTCGCAGCCGTTCTTCAAAAGGAAATCGTTAAGTTCGGAGACGAAATTGCGGTTATTTTCTTCCACCGTTTCAAGAAATTCTTCAAAGGTACCCATAATTATACTCCTTTATTGAAATTGGCTTTTCAGCCTATTTTAGGCAACACCGCACAGAGATTGGTCTGTCGGTCAGCCCCTCTGTCGCTTTGCGACACCTCCCCCGCAGGGGGAGACCACGTTCGATTGCGCCGCAGATTTTTCGTCAGATTGTACAAATCTGACGCAGACGGGCTGACGTCCGTCAAGGAAGATTTGTGCAAGATGACGAAAAAGATGCAAGCAAGCGGACGGCAAAGCGCGAAGCGCGGTCTTTGTGCGGTGTTGCCTTTAGTATAACACAAGTAAAAAGAAAATTCTTGTAAAAAAACGACATTATTTCTGAATTTTCGCGTAATCGAGAGCCTGTTTGGGGTTCATTAAATGCCTTTTACGAAAATCGTTGAGCAAATGCGGCTGGTCGGAGTAGCCGTATTTTTCCACCGCGTCCAACACGTTAAACCCGCCCGAAATCATTTCTCGCCACAAGAGCTGATATCTTACCAAATCCGAAAAGCATTTCGGAGATATTCCCATAGACTGCTTGAAAACGCGCTCCAGCCGCCGTGCCGAAACCGTCGTATATCCGCATATCTCGGAAATTTTTACGCTGCCGCGGCTGTCGATTATAAAATCAATCGCGTTCAGCAAATCAACGTTTACTCGGATATTCTCCAAGCGCTCCAAAAGCCAACTCTCTGAAATTGCAACGCGTTCCTCGAACGTCCGCGCGTTTGTTATCGCGAATCTTAACTCCGCCGCTCCGTCAAAATACTCATCAGTATCAAACGCCATGTCTCCGCTCTCGGAAAAATCCCGCCGCGAAAAAAGTTGAGCCGTCCAAGCATAAAAGCGTATTCCGAAAAGCTCCGCGCCAACGTTTGTCGAATAAAACGAGCTGTCGGCAAGCGTGCAAAAGAAATCCCCCGCTTCGCCGTTTGGAGCGGTTTTGAAAATAACGTCCATACAGGTATCGGGGATAACCAAAATCTTTCCGGCAACCTGCCGCTCCATCCAGAAACAACGAATAAAAGGCTTCAAAGCGCCGCACGGAGCAATCTCGCGATAGCCCTCTCTGCCGAACGGCGTGGATAAAACGGGAGTATATTTTTGGGTGAGGGAAAGCATTTTTCCTCCTTTTAAGCGTCGCTTGCTTTGAAATTGTAAACGGGCTTTATTCCGGCGGCTATCTCAACCGTTTCGGAGAGATTTTCGATAATACTTTCGATAGGCTTATACGCCATAGGGCACTCGTCAAGCGTAGCTTGATTTACCGAGGTTGTGAAAATCCCTCGCATTTCCTCTTGATAACTCTCCACCGTAAAACTTTCCTTTGCTTTGCTGCGCGACATCAAGCGCCCCGCTCCGTGCGGCGCGGAGAAGTTGTAATCGGGATTGCCTTTACCAATACAAATCAGACTTCCGTCGCGCATATTTATCGGAATAAGCAGCTTTTCTCCTTTTTGCGCACTGACCGAGCCTTTGCGGAGTATCATATTTTCGGTGTCAATATAATTGTGAATGGTCGTGAATTGCTCGTCTATGTGTAAACCCAAGCCGTTTATTATCTCATCAACCATAGCTTTACGGTTTAACTCGGCAAAATGCTGAACTATCTTCATATCGTGGATATACGCGTCAAACAGCGTTCCCTCACAATACGCGAGTTCTTTGGGAATAACGGGCATACTTCTGTAATATTCCTTGATTGCGCCCTCTATCTCACTTTGCCGTCCCTGTTCTTTAAGAGCGTCGACTATTTTTTTGACGTCCGACGCATCGGGCTTTGCCAAACAACGGTACGCCTCGTTCTGATAAAATTTCGCGGTCTCCACTCCCAAATGGCGCGAACCCGAGTGAACTATCAGATACAAATTGCCGTTTTCATCCTTATCCACCTCGATAAAATGGTTGCCGCCGCCGAGAGTTCCCAGACTTAATTTTGCTCTGTCAACATTTACGTGGTCTACGCATTGCAAGTCCTTTAACTTGACTTCTTTAGCGTAAGCGTGGCG
>CANRFR010000186.1 GCA_947629945.1 uncultured Clostridia bacterium
AGACTCAACGAAAAGCTCGCCGCCGTTTAAAACATTCAAAACACCGCCGCTTTCAACGACCAATTCGCCTTCAATCTCAAAAATCTCACCGTCCGCTATTTCAAACGTTTCTCCGCTCGTGACGGTCATCGTTTCACCGCTGCCGACAACGATGTTCTTCACGGGCGAATTTGACGGCTCGGAATTTTCAAAACTTACATCGGGTGTTTCGGAAACGCTTTCCTCTACTTGGGAAACGCTTTCTTCAACTTCGGGTTCGCTTTCTTTCACGGTCACGGAACTTTTAAAATCCGGAGCTATTACGGTAGGCGCGCCGCTCTTCTCAGATTCCGACGGCTGCGACGACTTCGCCTGCTCCGTCGACTGCTGCGTTTTTGCCGAACTTACCGCTCCCGACAAAGTCTCCGAGGATTGTTCTTTCTCGGAACATCCGCTTAAAAGTATTGCCGCGGAAATAATCATCGCACTAAATTTTCTTTTCATTTAACTTCCCCCAACTTTATTTTGCTTGTATACGCTCCCGCTTAAGATAACGGCGGAATCGAATACTTTTCGTCATCTGTTCATAATTTTAGCACGATTTCGGTGAAAAGTCAATACAAAACATCTTACGATTTTATTAAATTATCCGCAGACCTCGATAATTGCGTGCGCGAACAGCACAGCGTCCTTTAAAAGTTCCTCCTTGGTGATGAACTCATCGTCGCCGTGCATGTGGTAGTCGGTATCACCGCGTTCCGCTCCAAATGCCGCGCCGCCCTCTATGTTGTGAACATACGTGCCGCCGCCTATCGCTATGCATTCTCCTTTTTCGCCCTCAACTTCCTCATAGACCTTGAGAAGTTTTTTTACGAAATCGCTGTCCTTGGACACTACGTGCGGTTCGTCTCCCAAAATTATTTCACACTTCAGTTTATGGCTTTCCATAACCGAGCACACCTTGTTTTGAACCGTTTTCAGATCGGTACAGGTCGGGAAACGGATATCGACCGTTCCCTCGCACTCACCCGACGGCATAATTGCCAGCGTGCTGAGCACGCAAGTTAGCGCGCCGCTCTCATCGGCGCATTTTATGCCGAGCGAGGAACCGTCCGTTTCGCCGAACGGAAACAGTTTTCCTATGCTTTGAAGTCCCGGCTCGTCGGTCAGGCGGTTTATGAGCGAGAGCAGCGCCGTTACAGCGTTTATACCGGTTTCGGGGGTTGACGCGTGCGCCGCCTTTCCGTCGCAGGATATAAAAACGTTGTCGCCGCGCTCGGTGACCGTAAACTTCCCCTCAAAATCCTCGGGGATAGCCGCGCGGGCTTTGTCGGCGGGGACTTTTCGGATTATCGCCTTTGCCTTATCCGCAACGGCGTTGGGAATATTACCGCCGCGGAACTCCATATAATTGCTGCCCGTATTCCCGCTGAATTTCAGGCGCAGCATTCCTTTTTCAATGTTAATAATTGGGAAAGAACCGTCGGGCGTAAAAACGTTCGGCGGGAATTTGTCGTATTTCTTGTATATCTCCAAGTCGGACGAACCGTTTTCCTCGTCCGTGCCGAAAATCAGCCTAACGCCCTTGCTTATCGGGAGCTTCAGTTCCTTAACTGCGTTCAGCGCCCACAATGCCGCGACTGCGGGACCTTTGTCGTCGATAGCCCCTCTGCCGTACAAAATCCCGTTCTTTTCGGTTAATTTGAACGGATCGGTGCTCCAGTTCGCGGAGTCGGCGGGAACTACGTCTAAGTGCGCCAAAATTCCAAGCTCCGGTGCGCCGCCGTTGGGGCAATAGTCCGCACAGAGCACCGCGTTGTCGTAAACAGTGGTCTTGAAACCCATATCATCGCACATTTCTTTCATCTTAAAAAGAGCGCGCTTCGCTTCATCGCCAAACGGAGCGGAGCCGTGCGGGTCGTCCTTGACGCTCGGTATAGCCACCAAATCGGCGAGGTCTTGTACTATTTCAGGCTCCATTGAACCAATATATTCTTGTATTTTAGAATTCATTTCTTCTCCTTATTTTTCATAATATCTATCATCATATCAGCTACCTTGTAAACGTCGCCGCAGCTTGTGGTAATAACCAAATCGCCCGCTTCAACGTTATCGGTGACGTACTTGGCAACTTCCTCAAAGGTCGGAAACCACACGCAGCCGTCGATTTTTGCGGCGAGGTCTTTGGAGTAGATGTTATAAGTGTTCTTTTCGCGGCTGCCCATTATCTCGGTGAGCACCACTTTATCCGCTATTGAAAGCGCTTCGGCAAACTCATCAAGGAGCGTTGCAGTCCGCGAATAGGTGAATGGCTGATGAACGCACCACACACGCTTAAAGCTCATTGACTTTGCGGTCTTTAAGGTTGCGGCAATCTCCGCCGGGTGATGTCCGTAATCGTCCACGAAAGTCACGCCGTCTATCTCGGCAAGCTTCTCAAAGCGCCGCATAGCGCCCTTAAAATCGTCCAAGCCGCGCCGAATAGCCTCAACGGTGATACCCGCGGAATATGCCGCCGCCGCTGCCGCCACGGCGTTATAGATGTTATGTCTGCCGGGAACATGGATATCCAACCGGCAAAGCTCCGTTCCTTTATGCATAAGCGAAAATTGCCAATGGAAATCCGAAAGCTGTTGGATATAGTCCGCGTAAAAATCGTTAGTGTGGCTCTCTCCGAAAGTAATGAACTTCGCTTTGGACTTGCAGTTGTTCAAAACGTCACGGACATTTTCGTCGTCGCCGTTCGCAATGATAAGGTCGGTAGTCAGACCGCAGAACTTCTCAAACGAAAGCTTCAGATTATCCATTGTTTTGAAATAATCCATGTGGTCGCGGTCGATGTTGAGTATCACCGAGATATTCGGAGAAAGGTGCAGAAACGTATCCTTGAACTCGCAAGCTTCGCACACCATATACTCGCTCTTACCCGCTCGTCCGCTGCCGTCTATCGCGCGGAGCTTGCCGCCGATTACCGCCGACGGGTCAACGTTGGCTGCCATCAAAATCATCATCAGCATTGACGTAGTGGTCGTTTTTCCATGCGTTCCCGAAACGCAGAATGCTTTCTCAAACTGCTCCGTCACGAGTCCCAGCAGTTCAGCACGCTCCGCCAAACGAACTCCGCGCTTCTCGGCTTCCCGCGCCGCAATAAGCTCGGGATTGTCTTCCATTATCGCCGCAGAAAAAACAATCAGATCCGCACCCTCGATGTTCTCCGCTTTTTGCCCGAGCGTTACGGGAATTCCCATATCGCGCACAGCTTGAAGCGTAGCGGTCTCGTTGTTGTCCGAGCCTGTAAGATAATAGCCCTTTGTATGCAGTATCTGCGCGAGCGGATACATTCCGCTGCCGCCTATACCTATAAAATGAATGTGCTTTTTTCCGTTAAGAAAATTTTCCAAAGCCCTTTTCCCCTTTACAAAAAATTACAAAAATATATGTGCCAATACCTATATTTATGAATAATTCCGCGCCTAATCTCCAAAATAAACATTGTTATTACATTCGCCCGCCGCAGAAATCTCGGCGAGTGAAGCGACTTGATTCGGAGGAATATTATGGAAATCAGCGACATTAAAATCAGAAAAACGATGCACGACGGCAGACTTCGCGCGGTGGTATCCATCACCATTGACAATGCTATCGCCGTACACGACATCAAACTCGTTCAGGGCGA
>CANRFR010000187.1 GCA_947629945.1 uncultured Clostridia bacterium
GCCCCCCTCTCCCCTTTCCCGAAGGGTTGTCCCCTCGATACCGGCAACGTAACAATTCAAATTAGGTAAAAAACGTTATATGAAGTATTCCTCTCGAAACGGGCGCGTAAAGTTTACAATTAAACGTGAAAAAGAACTTTTTCTACAAGCTGAAATTCCCCGCCGCAGACGGGGAATTTCAAGTTATATCTCATTCGGAAGATTTATCAGATCTTTCACGACCTCGCCCGCGATAATAAGTCCCGCGACCGATGGCACAAACGCGCATGAAGCGGGAACCGTGCGTTCGCCCTCTTTTGCGGGAGCGTGCGGCAATTCCGTTGAATACACGACTTTAAGGCGCTCTATACCATGCAGTTTAAGCTCTCGGCGCATTACCCGAGCCAACGGGCAAACGCTCGTTTTGTAAATGTCCGCGACCTGAAATTTAGTCGGGTCTGCTTTATTTCCCGCGCCCATAGAACTTATAAGCGGCGTTCGGCTCTCCTTACATTTGACAGCCAACAGGACTTTTGCGCGAACATCGTCTATAGCGTCTATCACATAATCGTAATCCGAAAAATCGAACTCGCCAACCGTTTGCTCCGACAGCCGAAATTGAAAACAGCGCAGCTTCAATTCGGGGTTGATATCAAGAAAACGCGCGGCGGCGGCTTCGGTTTTCGGCATACCGACCGTACTGTGCAGCGCGATGATCTGGCGGTTGATGTTCGACAGCGCTACCTCGTCGCCGTCGATTATGTCAAGCGCGCCTATTCCGCTTCGTACCAGAGCTTCAGCGGCGTGACCGCCCACTCCGCCAATGCCGAACACCGCCGCTCGGCTTTTGTTCAGCTTTTCGAGAGCCGCCGCGCCCAGCAAACGCTCCGTTCTGCAAAATTCTTCTGTCATAACCGTTCCCTTGTGTAATGCATACGCCGCGTTACACCTATGTCTGCTTCAAATTTTCTTACGGTCTTGACGGTTGTCACACCATAAAAATCCATACCCATTACGTTTTACCACTCTTGACACTGTCCGACTATTTCGGACAGGCTCTTAATGCCGTTCTGCTCCATAAAATCGGCAATTCCGTCAACGACCTTAAGCGGAGCGCAGGGGTCTTTAAAAATAGCCGTGCCCATTTGAACTGCCGCGGCTCCCGCAAGCATCATTTCTATTGCGTCCTCCCATGTGGAAATTCCACCCATACCGATTATCGGTATCTGCACTGCCTTATAGCACTGCCGCACCATTCTGACAGCCACGGGGAACACGGCGGGTCCCGAAAGACCGCCCATATTGTTTTTGAGTATCGGTCGGCGCGTGCGGATATCTATTCTCATTCCGAGAAGCGTGTTTATCATCGAAAGCGCGTCCGCACCCTCTGCTTCGACAGCTTTCGCTATCACAGTGATATCAGTCACATTCGGCGTAAGCTTAACGATAAGCGGCTTTGCCGTCGCTCTGCGTACCGCCTTTGTAACCTCCGCCGCGCCCTCGGGCGTTACTCCCCAAGTTGCGCCGCCCGCCTTTACGTTCGGACACGAAATGTTAAGCTCTATCATATCAACGTCCGACGCGTCCAGAGCCTCAGCGGCGGCTATATAGTCGTCGACCGTCGCGCCCGCCACGTTCGCTATTATCACGTTGCCCTCTTCTTTTAACGTTGGCAGATAATACTCTATAAAGCCGTGCACACCGATGTTTTGCAGACCTACCGAGTTCAGCACGCCCGACGGCGTTTCAGCTATCCTGGGCGGCGGGTTGCCGAGCTTCGGCTCTATCGTCATACCTTTGCACGAAATACCGCCCAATTTTGATATTGGATACAGTTCCGTATAACACTCGCCGTTTCCATAAGTTCCGCTTGCCGCTATCACGGGATTTGGGAAATCCACGCCGGCTATTCTTACGCTCAAATCAACCATGGAAGTCACCTCCCAAAACGTCGCTGTCAAACACAGGACCGTCCTTGCACACTCTGGAATAAAATTCCTTGCCGTTTCGCACCGTAAGGCAGCTACACGTAACGCAGGCTCCCACGCCGCAGCCCATTCGCTGCTCAAGCGACACCTGGCACGGCACCTTATACACCTCGCACATTTTGACTATCGCCTTTAACATCGGTTCCGGACCGCACGCCAGCACTGCCGACGTTTCTCCCTTTTCAAGAAGCTCCGCCAGCGGGAACGTCACCATGCCCTCGCGTCCGACGCTGCCGTCGTCGGTGCAGATTATCGTTTCACAGCCGTTTCTTTTAAACTCGTCCGTCAATATTATCCTTGAGTAATCGCGAAAACCCAGTATCGCCGTGCAAAGCTCCCCGGAAACGCTTGACACACCCAGCAGCGGCGGTACTCCAATACCTCCGCCTACAACCGCTATCCTCTTTCCCTCCGGTATTCTGAATCCGTTGCCCAGCGGCGCCATTATGTCAAGACTATCGCCCTCGCCCAGCGACGCGATAGCCTTGGTGCCTTTTCCGCGCACCTCAAACACGAACCTCAGCGTTCCGTGTTCCTTATCTATCCCGCAAATCGAGATAGGTCTTCTCAATTGAAACCCCGGCGCACTTATCATCGCGAATTGTCCCGCGTGCGCTTCCTCGGCAGGCTCGTGCGCTTCCACTGTAAACGAGTAAATGCCTTTCGCAAGGGTCGTTTTGGAAATAATAGGGTATTTGCCGCAATAGTACATTGCTTACTCCTTATCTTCATTATCGTCTGCGAGCTTGGCTCTTACGCCGCCGCCCGTGCTTGAGTCTTGTTTGTCTTTATCCGTGAACGCTTTCAGTTTATGCGCTCCCGCTCTGATTATTATTGCCAACATCAGCGCGTATATTACCGCTGAGACGCTCAAAAGACTTGCGCGATTAAACATAAGCCGCTGCTGAACTATGTACATATAATCAAACACGATCATCAGCAGCGGTATTTTGCAAAGGCTTACTGTAAACGCGTAGCTTTCGCAAACGCTCTGAGCATTGCCTTTCGTAATTTTAACGCGCTTGAACGTTCGGCTTCTCATCGTCAGTATCAGATACGCGGCGAAGATCACAGCGCACAGCGCCGGAAAGATCCACGCCGTTCGATAGCGCGTGGCAAGCGAATATCGGTACTTTTCAAGCAGTTCCCATACGTTCGGCAGACTGTTCACCGTCTCTTTGTACCTCGCGCCGAACGTCGCCGTCATATAAACGATCACGCCCGTTATACCGAGACTTATCACGTCGCTTATTATCCGCGCCGGCTTGTACGTGCGCTTTACGCTTATCCCGTTTATCGTCATATCTTCGTGATGTCCACCATCTCAACATCTTCTATCGAACGCTTCGATTCAAGGCAATCCAACAGCGCGTTCGCCGTATCTATCGCCGTAAGGCATACTATCGAGCGCTCCACGGCTTTTCTTCTCATTCTCACGCTGTCGAGAGAGGGTTTTCTGCCCGTTTCGCTCGTGGATATCACATAGCTCACCTCTCCGCTTTCCAACAGCGTAATAACGTTCGGTTCTTTTGCCTCGTGTATTCTGTAAACGTGGTTC
>CANRFR010000188.1 GCA_947629945.1 uncultured Clostridia bacterium
CTGACCGCCTTTTTCGTCTGCGACCGTAAGCATTTCTCTGTAAATCTGCTGCAAGATAAGTGACACAAGGAAATGCTTAGTCTGATCTTCTTCCGGCAACACAAGATATATCGCTGTTTTTTCAGCACAGAATTTTTTGATATCAATACTTGTATCAAAGCACAGAATCTGCTCTAACTCGGAATCGATAAACGAGTTCAGCCTCGACAGGGCGGTAGACATAACGCTTGCCATTGCCTGATCGGACGAATTGAGTGCCGCGCCCGCGAACCAACGCGCCTTATGCTCACCGGGCAGTTTATCAATCAGCATTTGAAATCGTGATACGCCCTTTGTTCCGGACGGTGCGAGTAAATCTTGTATCAGCTTGAAAACGCTGATGATGTGCCGTTTCTCGGGTGGACAAAATTCCGCAATCAGCAAAATGACCGCTGTCAGCAAGCCCTCCGCCGCCTCGTAGAAAAACGCATTTTGTCCCATGTTAGAAACATCACCGTCCGCCGAGATGATTGTCTTGGCGGTTATTTTTGCGAACTTTTCGGACTTCGCCTTGTATTCCAACTTATTTTCAGCCTTATACAAGTCCATATACTTGTTCACGAGATAGAGCATATTGTAACCGCTGCTGCGAGTTGGGTTGCGGAGATCAATCACGGAGATTTTGTAGCCATAATATTTTTCGGCAATGGTTGCGGTGTTTCGATAGAGGTCGCCTTTCGAGTCGGTGGTGACAAACGACATTCCTGCCGCGCAGCAGTATTCGATGTTCGGGTACAAAAAATTCGCGGTCTTGCCGACGCCGGACGCGCCGATCATCAGTGTATGAATATCTGCGTCATCGACGAGTGCGGTCATTCCTCCCGCCGTTTCATGACAGCCGACAATTAAGCCGTCCACGCTTGGGAGCTGCTCACCTTTTCGCCACAATTTTGGTGTATAGGGTATATGCTTGTAGGTCTTTGCAACCTCGCCGTTGGTAGCGAACCTCGCCGTGCCGTGCTGTCCGTTTCCTACGGGTTTGTTCGGGATTCCCTTGAGGGAATAGAGATTTCCGATAGCGGCGATCACCGCTATAACAAGAAAAACTGCTCCGCATAAGCAGAGCAGCAGAATTTGTGTTGAACTCATAATTGTCCTTTCATAATTGAAAATGAGTAGCATAATTGTTAAGATACTTTATTGACACCCGCCACCGTTTCCGGAGCAGCCGTGCTTGTTTTCGCCGCAGACGTGCCCCTCGCTGTGATCGTGATGATCGCACCTTACTTCCGCATCGTACTCAAGCGTTCCCGCGAGCAGAGAGTTTACCGCCTCATCAGCATTGCCCGAAACTCCGCCATAAAGACGGATGCCCTCTTCCGAGAGAGCGGTCTGAGCGCCTCCGCCGATACCTCCGCAGATCAAAGTGTCAACGTTCAAATCGGACAGCAGTCCCGCTAAAGCTCCGTGACCGCTGCCGTTCGTATCGACGATTTCTGTTCCGATCACTTTTCCGTTTTCAATATCGAACAGCTTAAACTGCTCCGTGTGTCCAAAGTGCTGAAAAACATTTCCGTTTTCATAAGTTACAGCAATTTTCATAGTTCTATCCTTTCCTTAAAACCCTTTTAATAGTTTTTTTCATTCTTACGAATGGAATGTTATGTCTTTTTGCCGCCGTTAAAGTCGCACTTACGGCATTGCGGCAGTGTGTTTTCCTCACCCTCTTTATGATACGCTCCCGCCCACCTGCATATACTTTGCAAAATCGGAACCACCGACGCTCCCTTTTCCGTAAGAGAATATTCTACCTTTGGCGGTACCTCGTCATAAGATTTTCGGCTTACGATCTCATTTTTTATCAGAGATTTCAGCGAAGCTGCCAGAACGGTATCGGTTATGTCGGTCAGCTCACGGCGAAGTTCGTTGTATCTCAAGGTTTCCTTTGCCGCAAGCACACAGATAATGCGGGAATCCCATTTTCCTCCGAATATATCCAATCCATATTCCAAAGGACACCGTATGTCCTTGTCCAGCTTTGGTTTATACATACGATCACCTCAAAAATTATTTCTAACTATATTATACATCTATATCCGGGAAAAAACAAGATACTATCAAAAATATTAGTGCCTGAAAAACGGACATAATCGTTAAACCATGTCCGTTCTCCATATTACAGAATTTTTTTATTGTCGGCTCCGGGTGTGGTCACAATTACCTTTTCGGGCGTGATGATCAAAGCGCCCTTTGCGGTTGCCGCGCCGTTAAACATCTGCTCGACCATTTTTTTGAATGTGGCGACAACATCACCCTCGGTCACATATTCAGCCGTTCCTTTTATCTGATATCCCGCCAATGATTTCGGATCATACACGGATATGGCAATTTTCCCGCCGCTTGATTTCAGATTTTTCAAGGTCGTTTCGAGAAATACGTCGCCAACGATCAGTTTTCCGTCGTCCGTCACGTCTTTAAACGCCACAGGGACAACATTAGGTTCGCTGCCGTCACAGGTAGCAAGATCCCACATACTTTCAGCCAACAGCTTTTTTACGCTTTCATTTAACATAATAAAAACCTCCTGAAAATGTTTTGTTAAGTTTTTCTGTTATAATTATAACTCGAAGCGCTGTCCGATTACAAGATATTAACAAATTCATCAGTAACTAATAAATTTCATAGCGTAGAATGCCTTATAGCCTGAGTATTTCCAGCCCTTTTCTTTCGGCATAATTGACCGTGTAGAATGTTCCACCGCGCTGTTCACGCAAATAGCAAATAAGATATGCGCTGTTGTCAACCATATGTCGGTTGCGGTCGAGCATACATTTCTCCGTGTACTGCGGCGACAGAATCCGCACTTTATCAGCCTGTTCGAGTATTTCGTAGTAGCGTTTTTTCTGTTCATCATTCCAATATGACGATTGCTGTTCGGGTGGACAGGGCAGAACCATTACCAGCCTGATATGCGGATAGTCCTCTTTAAGCCGCAGAACCGTTTCGGCAGCCATTTGATCGAATCCCAGGGCTGCCCCATTGCCGAAAAACACTACTCCGCGCTCTATCAACTCGACGATTGTCTTTTCAAGATTTGCTTGCAGTTCCGTGCAGTCTTGCGGCAACCTGCGGTGTCCCGAAAAACACGCTACCTTTGACCTATCAACCATAAAAACTCCTCCTTTGTTTAGTGACCTATCACTATTATATCACGTTTTAGTGATAATTCACTAACATTTTTTCACAAAATATTATAGACTATATTTAGTGAAATATAACTAACGTGGGGGATTTTATGGGAGTATACGAAGCAACGGTCAAACGGATTCGGGAGTTGTGCAAGGAGCGCGGCATTACGCCGAACGGCTTGTCATACGCTGCGGGTATATCGCAGTCAACAATCAAGAGCATACTGAACGGTGAGAGCGTCAATCCGGGTATAGCCACGATCAAAAAAATCTGTGACGGTTTTGAAATAACGATCGGTGAGTTTTTCAGCACTGAGGAGTTTGATTCATTGGAACAG
>CANRFR010000189.1 GCA_947629945.1 uncultured Clostridia bacterium
TGTGTCTTTTTCATGCTAAATACCTCACTTTCTTATGGGTATTATTGCCATTTACACGGTTTGATATTCAGTCTTGGTTGAAATACTTCAACCCGCTGTCTTTTGCTCTTGCAACCTATTGGTCGTGAGCTTGATGGTCGAGGCGACGGGATTTGAACCCACGACCGCTGCGTCCCGAACGCAGCGCTCTACCAAGCTGAGCCACGCCTCGAAATATGGATTTTCCACCGAAGTGGTCAAACATGTGGTCAAAAGGATTTTTGACCGAGATTTTTAAGTTACCGAAAACACCGTGAAAGTGTAGTGCAAAAGGCAATGTGCGACAAACGGCTCTATAACGCACTCCGACGGTTCTATGCTCCCGAAGAGAGCTAAAAATGTTCTCTCCGCCGCGAATGGCTTTTTATAGCCATTTCCGCTCCACAGCAAATCCTCTTCGGCAGTCTTGTATCCGTTGTTTCCGTGTGCTCCAGAACTGTCTATGGTCAGATATGTGGTCATTTTTGATGTAACCACAATAACCACATGTACTAAATCTAACAATATTATAGCATAAACAAAGCCAAAAGTCAAGTCAAAATTTGGGACGCATTAAACAAAGAGAAGATGAATCATATTTTCTGGCTCAAGTAATAAAATATCATTTCCTTGATATTATATACATATATAGTTTCACATCATATCTGATGATCTATATGTATCTATTTAATGTACTCCGCGACCTCCCGCGGAGTTTTTTCGTACCCTGTTTCCACCCAGTAACGGAACAGCTTGTAAACTCCGCCCACCTTATACGCTATTTCCCACGGTGAGTACATTTCGGAAAGTCGTGCGAAAAACCGCTTGTCGAACTCATTCTCAAGCAGATGTATTTTTCCGTTTCTCGTTAAAATATCCACTATATCTCGATATTCGTACATATGTGTAAATAAAAAACCAATGTATTTCTTTAAGCCGTCCCTCGTGAGTGTAATATAATTTTCCTCCGTTTGCGAGAGCCATTCATCCGTTTCTTTCCCAATGTAATAACAAAGAATATCGTCCTTGTTCTCAAAATTGCGGTAGAACGAATTCCGCGCTACCTGCGCTTTTGAAATGATGTCTACAACGCTGATCTTATCAAACTCATTGCATTTTAAAAGCTCAATAAACGCATTTGCGATATCGCTTTTCACCTGAATATTTCTGCTGTTCATAATGTAACAGAACCCCCTTGAATGTACCTTTTGCGCTAAACCTCTTGACAAAGCTATTTTTGTCTGATATAATAAAAGTGGAACATATGTTCCATATAGAGTATAGCACATATTTGGGCATTTGTCAAGGGAGGAATAAAATGAAAACCGCGTTAAAGGTTATTGGTATAGTTATATTGGTGGTCGTTGTTTTGATAACGGCTTTTTTGATAATCGTTTCACGGATACTCGCCGTGCCGAATGATTATCAGAAAAATACGAAAACAGGTGGCGATATCGAAGCACAGTATATGAAAGGTGGTGACTTTGAGGTTTCCGTTTATGAGGAGTCTGTACCGCAAGGATTTGGAAAGTATGTTACATATTACCCGACAGAACTTACCGCTTCCGACAAAAAATATCCAGTGATCGTGATCAGCAACGGCAGCGGGACTCCGATCTCAAAATATCCCGCCGTTCAGAAGCACCTTGCGTCGTGGGGATTTATCGTTATCGGAACGGAAAAGGAATACGACTGGAGCGGTTTTGCCGCCGAAATGTGTCTGCGCCATTTGGAGCGATGGAACGACAACGAAAGGATAGGTGATACGGAAAGTATTTTCTATCAAAAGATCGACTTTGAAAATGTTGGGATAGTCGGTCATTCTCAGGGAGGAGTTGGCGTGATAAATGCCGTTACAACGCAAGCGCATAAGGACGTCTATAAAGCCGCCGTCTCGCTGTCTCCCACGAATAAGGAGCTGGCGAATAATCTGGAATGGGAATACGACGCAACTCTTATCAATACGCCGATTATGCTTGTTTCGGGTGCGGGCGGCGGTGACGATTGGGTTGTTACAGGCGAACAGCTTGAGGATATTTACAACGATATCAAGTGCGATAAGGTAATGGTCAGAAGAAAAGACACGGTTCATAATGAGGTGCTTTATACTGCAAACGGCTATGTGACCGCATGGTTTATGTGGCTGCTGCAAGGAGACGAGAAAGCCGCGAAAGCGTTTACGGACGATTCTCCCGAAATAATGAGCAACAGTATGTATCAGGATCAAAAGGCGGATTTTAAGAAGTATTGATCTGCCAATAAATATAATGAGGTGAGATATTTCCAATGAACAGCAAAAGGAAAATCCGTATAACGGATATCGTGATAACCGTTGTTGTTATCGCCGCTGCTGCAGTGCTTGGAGCGCTTGTCGGCGAAACGGTTCTCGACAACATAATATAGGTGACGAAATGAAAACAAGCAAAAAAATAATTTGTTGGGCAGCGCTTTTTCTGACGGTATTTTCCGCGAGCGCGGTTTTAAGAGTAAACTCACTTGGCAGTGCGCCTATGAAGCTTCTTGACTGCGAATGGAACGGAAAGTTGTATTCCGATCTCGATTACGAGAATACCAAAGGGCATAAGTTTGATCTTTATGCTCCCGCGGACGTTTCCGAACGGGAAAACAATTATCTGATACTGTTTATTCACGGCGGCAGCTTTAATTCCGGTTCAAAGGAGGACGGCGGTACGTGGTGCAGATTTTATTCCTCCAAGGGTTATATCACCGCCTCTCTTGATTATTCACTGCAGGGAAAAAATTCCCGCATAAGCCTCCGCGAAATGAATTCCGAGATAGAGAGTTGCGTTAAGTCGATAAAGGAAAAATGTGCCGAGGAATTTGGCGCAGAGCCTCTCGCAATGGCGATTTGCGGTGTTTCCGCGGGAGGAACTCTTGCGATGAATTATGCGTACACTCAAACGGAGAACTCACCGATACCGGTGCGCTTTGTCTTTCAGCTTGCTGCTCCCGCGGACTTTGAGCCGAGCGATTGGGGCATTCTGATCAAGAAGAACAAGTGGAAATCCGAAGCGGAATTTGCGTCCATAATGACCGGTGAGGCAATCACCGACGAAATGATATCATCCGATAAGTATGTTAAATTCATCGACGAAATATCTCCCGCAAGGCTGCTGAACGAAAAATCCGTTCCCACGCTTATGGGATACGGATTAAATGATCACTGCGTTCCGTCAAGCTCGCGGGAACTGATAAAGCAGGCTGCGGAAAATTGCGGCATAGTCTTTGATTATTATGAATTTCCCCACTCAAATCACGGAATGTACCGAGATTTGGATGTTATGCAGCGGTTTATTGATAAGTCGTTGGAATATTGCGCGTTGTATTTTGTTGAATAGGATTTAAAGAGACGATTTACCACGAAATCGGATCCCGATTATTTAGGGAAACGCTGATTAAAAAGCAATTTTGAAGCGAAATCCAAGGATTTTCAAATTTTTGTTATTTTTTGGAAA
>CANRFR010000190.1 GCA_947629945.1 uncultured Clostridia bacterium
CGTCGTCACGAAGCGGCAGTATTCCGACCATACCCACGCACGACCATTCGGGACGGTCTTTGCGCTCAATGTACTTTTGAGACGGGTCGTAATCGGGATTTTGAACGGTTTGCTTCTCAATATGCGAGCCGACTTTCACGCTTACAAGTTCTCCATTTTCGTTGAGTTCGTCCGCGTAGTCGTCAACTTCGACTTCTCTGTATATCAGTTCGTTGAACTCGTCGCGCTGCCACCGCCCGAGCCAGTCCTCGTCGCCGTTTCCGACTATTGACGGATTACCCGAAGTTATGCCTACAATGTAATCGTTCGGCTCGGCTTTGTACAGTTTTCCGTCCTTTACAGTAACGAAATATCCGCGCCTATCCTCGTTTTCGGCATTGTTATCAGCCCACGGTTTTATGTACTCGGCGTAGTCTGCGCCGCTTGTAGTGTAGGAATTCAATCCGTAGACCGTACCCGCGCGGTCAACTCGGAAAACGTTTTTGAGCGTTGCGCCCTCGGCTCCGTACGAATAATAAGGCGTATTATAATCGTTGGGCTTTTGCGTCATATCCACAGTGCCGTCGCGGCTGCCCCAACCTATCGTAAACAGTGAATTCTCCATCGGCTTGTTAAGATAGCCGGTGACAAAATCATTATTGCAGCCCGTACGTGTTAAACTGCCGCTATCCACGCTGTAATCGTGCTCCGCCAAAGTCGCCCACCCCTGCGCGTGAGCCGTCATTCCCTCGGCTTGAGTATAACCGCCCTCGGCGTGCTGACCCGATGTTTCATTCGCAGTATTGAGTGTCGCCGTCCGCGTTTTATAACCCTCAACGTGCGAGTGCAGACCGTTAGCTTTGGTGTAATAACCCTCAGCGTGAGAATTCGTGCCCGCTGTCAACGAATTGCTGCCCTCGGCATGAGAATTGGCTCCGGTCGCGTTTGAAGCATATCCCTCCGCGTGAGTTCGGTCACCGTTTGCGGCTGCCATATATCCCTCGGCGTGGGCGCACAAGCCGCCCGTATAGGTTTTTCCGCCTTCCGCATGAGAGCCTGTCGCGTCGGCGTGAACTACAGTTTCATAACCCTCTGCGTGAGAGGATTCGGCATTTGCCTGTCCATTCTTGCCCTCTGCGTGAGAATTAGTTCCGGCCGCTTGGCTTCCGTTTCCCTCAGCGTGCGAGTATTTTCCCGACGCCGTCGAATTTATTCCCTCAGCGTGAGCGCACACACCGGTTGCATTTGACCGTTCACCCTCGGCGTGCGCACTTTGAGCAGTCGCTTGACAGACGTTACCCTCGGCGTGTGAACATATGCCGCTTGCTACAGTATCGCTGCCCTCGGAGTGTGCGTTTTGACTGCTCGCCCTGGTATTGTTTCCCTCCGAATGTGCACAATTTCCGCTTGCGGTCGTTCCCAAACCCTCTGCCACAGAGTAGTTTCCCACCGTAGAGTTTGCCTTGCGGTTCAGCGAAAATGCTCCCGTGCCTGTCGGGTTTTCCTTGTCCATTTTATTGGCGCTATCCTCGGGTATCAATTCTTTCACCTTATCGATCTCGCCGTCTACATATTCTTTTGATACACCCATTGATACTCCGCCTCCCGTAACTATATTTACGCCCTCGTAATCTTGACCGGTAACCTCAGCTTTTCCGCTGCCCAAAAGGTATACCGTACCGTTTGTAGTACCGATGAGTTTTGCGGCTCCCGAAGGTATCTCGGCCACATCATCCGCTCCTTGAGTGATATTCGGATATTTTGAAGCATAAATCGTTTCGTTTCCCAAATTATGCACGATCGTGTTGAATCCTCCGAGATTCTTCACACTAATTTCCTCGCCCGCCAGTTCTACTGTTTTTATCATTGTTTTCCTCCTTAAAAAATGTTTGTTGGTAATTTGGCCTCCTTTCAAATAAATACTATCATTTCTGCTGCTGAAAAAAACTGAACATATTTCATTAAAAAAATTGGGGCATATAACGTTTTGCGTGATGGTAAAATTTACCGGCTGCCTATTTATTTTTTTCAATAAAATTTTTGGTTGTTTTTCTTTTAAAAAGGGTGGACAAATCTGTCGGAATGTGTTATAATATATCTGTAACACTTTAGGTGGTTTCAATAACAAAAAAGGTGGTTAAAATTATGTACGATATTGGTTTGCCCGAATTTGAAATCTTGAAAAGAGAAACAAATAAGGATAATGATTATACCTATACTGTTGTACCGAAAGCCGCAATGAAATGGTGTCCTGAATGCGGTTCTGCAAATATTGTCAAGCATAAGAAACATAATAGAATAATACGCGACTTAAACGAGTATGAGCATAGGGTGGGTATTATCATTCAAGGTCATAGATACAAATGCAAAGAATGTCAAAGTTATTTTGGTGAAGATTTTGATGCGGTTGACAAATCAGAAAGGCTTACAAAGCGCCTTAAAACAATGGTTCAAAAGGAGTGCTTTGAAAAAACGTTCAAAGTGATAGCGGAGCAGTACGGTATATCTCAAACGTCTGTAAAACGTGTATTTGACGAATACATAAAAGAAATTTCTGCTGATTATAAGGCGTATGCTCCACAAGTATTAGGCATTGATGAAGTTCATCTGCATAGTCAATATTGCGGCGTATTCGTTGATGTGTTGGGGCAGAGAGTTATTGAAATGACCAAGGACAGGAACAAAGTCACGGTAAAAGAGTTCCTTGCCGCATTACCCGATAATCAGGAAATCGAATGTGTGACAATGGATATGTGGCGACCATACAAAGATGCTGTACGTGATGTATTGGGGAATGTTCCGATAGTCATTGACAAATTCCATATCGTCAAAGAACTAAACAAAACGTTAGAAGATATTCGTCGTACATTACGAAAAGATATGGAAAAGGGTAATCGTGTTTCTTTAAAAAATATGCGTTTCTTATTACTAACGGGCAATGACAACCTATCGCAAAGGCAATCAAATCAGTTAAAATTATTGCTTAACGAATATCCTCAATTCAATGTACCATATCAGCTAAAAGAGGCATTCCGTGACATTTATCTATATTGTACAACCAGAGAAGAAGCAAAGCAAGCGTATAGCGAATGGATAAAGACGTGTCACGACAGCAACTGTACCGCTTACGACAGCTTTATAGATATGGTAAAGAATTGGCACACCGAGATATTCAACTACTTCGACTATCGCTATACCAACGCACAAACCGAAAGTCTTAATAACGTTATAAGAGAAACAGACCGAGCGGGTAGAGGCTATACGTTCGAGGTTCTTAGAGCAAAAATTCTGTTTCGTGGCTCTATCGCTAAAAAAGGCAAGTTTAACTACAAGGGTAATTCATAGGTATAACAAAAGCGAGACATCGCAAGGGTGTCTCGCTTTACATTATTGATTCATTCAAGTTTAAGAAAAAAATCCAAATTTTTTCCTAAGGAAACGCTGATTAAAAAGCAATTTTGAAGCGAAATAAGACTGAATATCAAACCGTGTAAATGGCAATAATACC
>CANRFR010000191.1 GCA_947629945.1 uncultured Clostridia bacterium
CCCTCTCCCTACGGGTTTAGGGTGACCGCTTGCGGTCACTCGCCCTCGAGCTCCCTTTTCCTCTCTCCCTCACCCCTCCCCCCCTATACCACTCAATTAGGTTGACTGTTTTTACTTCCTTAGTATAAACGACTTTTTATACACGCTGAAAGTCCGGCTCTTTACCGGACTTTTTTCTATGAACTTTATCCCGTTTTTAGAAAAACGGGATAGACGGATTGGATCAATAATTCTCCGCGCAGAGCTGGAAATAGCTTTGGGGCTTGCCGCAAACGGGACATTGCTCCGGAGCGTTAGTGCCGACAACAATGTGACCGCAGTTGCGGCACTCCCACACCTTGACCTCGCTGCGCTTGAATACCTCTTGCATCTCAATGTTCTTGATGAGCGCGCGGTAACGTTCTTCATGGTGCTTTTCGATTTCGGCGACCATGCGAAATTTCGCGGCAAGCTCGGGAAAGTTTTCCTGCTCGGCAGTCTTTGCAAAATCCTCATACATATTCGTCCACTCAAAGTTCTCGCCGTCCGCCGCCGAACTTAAATTCTGTTCCGTAGCCCCGATACCGCCAAGCTCCTTAAACCAAATTTCCGCGTGCTCCTTTTCATTATCCGCGGTGGTTTGGAAGATTTGCGCTATTTGCTCAAAGCCGTCCTGTTTAGCCTTTGCCGCGAAAAACGTGTACTTGTTCCGCGCCTGACTTTCTCCCGCGAACGCCGCCTCAAGATTACGCTCGGTTTTAGTGCCCGCGTACTTGTTCTGATGTTCGCCCTGCAGTTCCTCCAAGTCCTCGCCGCTGACTCCGCAGACCGGGCAGACCGCCTCGGCGCGGTTCGGCGCGTCGAATACCGCGCCGCATACTTTGCATTTGAATTGTGCCATAATAATGATACCTCCCGTTAAAAATAATTTCAAAATTCTGCCGAATACGGTTGTTGTTTTAGCGAACCGCGAACGGCGTTTTTTTAAATTTTTGCGCTCAATATTATTTTGACGTTTTAAACCGATTTTATTCTTGTCGCCGCTTACCTTATTATAATAAACAATCAAAATTACGAAAAAACAAACCATTTTCTGTAGCGCAGATTCTGAAACAATTACCTTTAATATTTTTCGCCGAGCCGAAAATAATAATAGCGCAAAGGGCAATTAAACATTCATTTCAGAAAACCTTTGTAATTTAAATTGAATTAAACAAGGAGAAATCGTTATGTCTACTAAACAGGCTAAAGCTAACCTTAACAACATTAAAATGCAGGCTGCAAACGAAGTCGGCGTAAACCTCTCTCAGGGCTACAACGGCGACCTCACCGCACGTCAGGCAGGTTCCATCGGCGGTCAGATGGTAAAGAAAATGATCGAGTCTTACGAGCAGAACGCTAAGTGAGTTTCTGAGAATTGATCGTTTGAACCAAGCAAGAGTTCCCTCGGGCAAACGTCCGAGGGAATTTTTGTTTTGACAGACGATCCCGCCGCACTGATTGGAACAGCCCGCATCGCGGACAGTAAACGCCAAATGCAAAGTTTACTTTGTCAATCATATTTTTGCAAAATTTCCTTGAATTTTGCAAAAATTTTCTTGACATCTTGCAAAATATGGTGTATAATGGTATTTGTGGAGAGAGTTTTTCGCGGGGGAAACGCGAGGCTCTCAATTAAAATTATAAAGAAAGAGGTAACTGAAATGAGCATTGATTTAACGCAGTATGGTATCACGGGCACCACAGAGGTAGTATACAACCCCTCTTACGAGGACTTGTATAAAGAGGAGATGAACCCCGCGCTTGAGGGCTACGACAAAGGTCAGGAGAGCGAGCTTGGCGCCGTTAACGTAATGACGGGCGTTTACACCGGACGTTCGCCTAAGGATAAGTTCATCGTAATGGACGAGAATTCCAAGGATACCGTTTGGTGGACCACCGACGAGTACAAAAACGACAACCACCCTGCAACAAAAGAGGCGTGGGAAGCTTGCAAGGAGATCGCCAAGAAAGAGCTGTCGAATAAGAGACTGTTCGTAGTTGACGCTTTCTGCGGCGCGAACAAGGATACGCGTATGGCTATCCGCTTTATTATGGAAGTGGCTTGGCAGGCTCACTTTGTAAGAAATATGTTTATCAAGCCCACGGCTGAAGAACAGGATAACTTCAAACCCGATTTTGTAGTTTACACCGCTTCTAAGGCAAAGGTTGAAAACTATAAGGAACTGGGTCTCAACTCCGAGACTGCCGTTATGTTTAACATCACAAGCCGTGAGCAGGTTATCCTCAACACATGGTACGGCGGCGAGATGAAGAAAGGTATGTTCTCGATGATGAACTACTACCTCCCGCTTAAGGGCATAGCTTCCATGCACTGCTCCGCGAACACCGATATGAACGGTCAGAACACGGCTATCTTCTTCGGTCTTTCCGGCACGGGCAAGACCACCCTTTCCACCGACCCGAAGAGACTTCTCATCGGCGACGACGAGCACGGCTGGGACGACAACGGCGTATTCAACTTCGAGGGCGGCTGCTACGCAAAGGTAATCGACCTCGATAAGGACAGCGAACCCGATATCTACAACGCAATCAAGAGAGACGCGCTGCTTGAAAACGTAACGCTCGACGCTAACGGCAAAATCGACTTTAAGGACAAGAGCGTTACCGAAAACACCCGCGTATCTTACCCGATAAATCACATCACCAACATCGTAAAGCCGATTTCCTCCGCGCCCGCGGCTAAGAACGTTATCTTCCTTTCCGCTGACGCTTTCGGAGTATTGCCGCCCGTTTCGATTCTTACTCCCGAGCAGACCCAGTACTACTTCCTTTCGGGCTTTACCGCTAAGCTTGCGGGTACCGAGCGCGGCATAACAGAGCCTACCCCCACATTCTCCGCTAGCTTCGGTCAGGCGTTCCTTGAGCTTCACCCCACAAAGTATGCCGAGGAGCTTGTAAAGCGTATGCAGCAGAGCGGCGCAAAGGCTTACCTTGTAAATACCGGTTGGAACGGCACAGGCAAGCGCATCTCCATCAAGGACACGCGCGGCATTATCGACGCTATTTTGAACGGCGACATCAAGAACGCTCCCACCAAGAAGATCCCGTACTTCAACTTTGAAGTACCCACCGCTCTTCCCGGAGTTGACCCGGCTATCCTCGACCCGCGCGACACCTACACAAACGCTTCCGATTGGGAAGAAAAGGCAAAGGACCTCGCGGCTCGCTTCAACAAGAACTTCAAGAAGTATGAGACCAACCCTGCGGGCAAGGCGCTCGTTTCGGCGGGTCCTCAGCTTTGATTTCCCAAATTTGAATCCGCTTAAAATTTAACAGGTTCGGCTCCCCGAGGTTTCGGGGAGTTTAGTTTGTAGAAAAAGTCGGTTATAAAAAAGGAAAATGGTCAACCTAATTGAGTGGCATAGGGGGAAAGGGGTGAGGGAGAGAGGAAAAGGGAGCTCGAGGGGAAAACCCGTAGG
>CANRFR010000192.1 GCA_947629945.1 uncultured Clostridia bacterium
AAGGTTGAATATGAAGAGGGCGAGTCATATAAGTTCAAGCTGGCGGGCGATATCCTTTCGGAACTTGTAAATCAAAACTACCAAAGCTTGGACGGCAACCTGTTTGACAGCTATTACGAAATGATTGCTAAAAACGCCGAGACCGACATTACCGAGGAAAAATACAAGCAGCACAAGGCGGCGCTTTTAAATTCTGTCGAATACGGCGTGTCACCCGCAGAATTTTACGTTCCTTACGGTGAATACGGCAGCGACGGTTCATTTAAAATATCAGAAAACTCTATTACAACAATAAAGCAGAAAGCGGGACTTGAATAATTAAAATTGCAGAATGGAGAATTGACGATTATGTACGACAGAATTCAAAAAACCATCGACAACCTTAAACGGAACAAAATGCTGCCGTTTTACGCCGAGAACAGCGAACAAGCACGGGAAATCGTGCGTAGGCTGGTGAAAAATGACAAGCTCATTACCTCCGGCGGCTCGGAGACGCTCAAAGAAGCGGGTGTGATAGATATGCTGAAAGCCGAGTTCGGCGAAGCGTATCTTGACCGTTCGGCGGGCAAGGACAGGGAAGAGGTCGAGGATATTATGCGGCGCGCGTTTACGTCGGATACTTTTTTGGCAAGCTCCAACGCGATAACCGAGGACGGCGAACTTTACAACGTCGATGGCAACGGCAACCGCGTTTCGGCGATGATTTACGGACCAAAACAAGTGATTATTGTCGCGGGCGTGAACAAAATCGTCAAGGACTTGAACGCCGCTAAGGAGCGCGTTGAGAAAATTGCCGCGCCAAAAAATACAATACGTCTCGAAAAGGCGACTCCTTGCGCTAAAACGGGAGCTTGCGGGCATTGTCACTCGGACGAGAGAATTTGCTGTTCCTATGTGACTTTGGCTCAGCAGCGCGTTCCCGATAGGATAAAGGTAATAATTGTGAATGAAAACTTGGGCTACTAAAGCGTTTTGACGTTGATTTGGTCTGAGAGAAAATATAATTATACATAGAAAGGATTTTTATTATGAGTATTTTAAAACTTATCGCTCCGTGTAAGGATTACCTCTGGGGCGGCAACAGACTTCGCGAGGAGTACGGCAAGAAACTCGACAGCGACAAAATAGCCGAGAGCTGGGAACTTTCCTGTCATAAGGACGGTCAAAGCGTGATTGAGGGCGGCGAGTTCAATGGTAAAACGCTTTCGGAGTTTATCGAGACAAAGGGCAAGACGGCGGCGCTCGGCACAAACTGCGACCGTTTCGAGTACTTCCCGATACTTATTAAACTTATTGACGCCAAGGACAACCTTTCCGTTCAAGTTCACCCGTCGAACGACTACGCTCTTAAAGTGGAGGGCGAGTACGGCAAAACGGAGATGTGGTATATAGTTGACTGCGACGAGGGCGCGGAGCTGCTCTACGGCTTCAAGCACGAGATCTCCAAGGAGGAGTTCGCCGACAGAATCAAGAACAATACGCTTCTGGAAGTTGCAAATAACGTTCCCGTTCACAAGGGCGACGTGTTCTTTATCGAGAGCGGTACGCTTCACGCGATAGGCAAGGGAATACTCATTGCGGAAATTCAGCAAAATTCCAACACCACCTATAGAGTTTATGATTACGGCAGAGTAGGCAAAGACGGCAAGCCGCGTGAACTGCATATTGAAAAAGCGATCGACGTTACCGACCGCATTCCGCCGAAATATCCGACTGCGGCGCAAGGACAGCCCGAAAAGGTAGAGGGCGGCGTGAAAACGCTTCTGCGTACCTGCGAGTATTTCAACGTAAACAAGCTGGAAATTGACGGCACAATGAAATTTACCGCCGACGACAAGTCGTTCAAGAGTTTACTGTTCCTTGACGGTACGGCGGAGATAAAGGGCGCGGACGGCGTTCAAACCGCAAAGAAAGGCGAGAGTTTCTTTGTTTCGGCAAATTCGGGCGAGTTTACCGTTACGGGTAAATGCGAGGTAATACTTTCGGACATCGTAAACAATTGACAATTGTAAATTATATTGGGGGCTTATTATGGCTTACTACATAGGCGTTGACGTTGGCGGCACCAATATCGCGTGCGGAGTTGTAAACGAAAATTGCGAGATAATCGCACGCTCTAAAGTAAAAACAAATACTCGTGACAAGGATAACGCGCCGCCCGAGTATGCGGTGGTGCTTGAGGAAATCAAAAGAGCAGTTCGTATTGCGTGTGAGGAAGCGGGAATTTCCCCCTCGGCGGCGGAAACTATCGGGATAGGCTGCCCGGGGATTTGCAATCAGACAACGGGCGTGGTGGAGTATTCCAACAATCTCGGTTTTTTGAATGTTCCGCTTAAAGCGGATATGGAAAGCGAGTTCAAAATACCCGTATACCTTGAAAACGACGCGAACGCGGCGGCTTTCGGTGAGTTTGTCGCGGGCGCGGCTAAAGGCGCGAACAGCGCCGTCGTGATAACTCTCGGTACGGGAGTTGGTTCGGGAATAGTCGTGGACGGAAAGATATATCGCGGCTCGAATTTCGCGGGCGGCGAGATTGGACATACCGTTATCGTTATGGACGGGCTTCCGTGTACCTGCGGACGGCGCGGCTGCTTTGAGGCGTACTCCTCGGCAACGGGCTTGGTGCGAATGACAACTCAAGCAAGCGAGCTCAACCCGGAAAGCCTGATGACGAAAATGATACGCGAGGACGGCAAGGTAAGCGCACGCACGGCTTATAAGGCTATGAAGCAAGGCGACCCCGTCGGAAAGGCAGTTACAGATCAATACATAAAGTACTTGTCTTGTGGTATAGCGAACGTTATCAACACGTTCCAGCCCGATATACTCTGTATCGGCGGCGGAGTGTGCAACGAGGGCGACGCGCTTCTTGTACCGCTGAAAGCCGCAGTCGCGGAGCAAATTTACTCTAAACATTCCGCGAAAAATACGGATATCGTGATTTGCAAGCTCGGCAACGACGCGGGAATAATCGGCGCGGCAATGTTATTTAAAAGCTGAACTTAATTTTTAAAAGGAAGGTTATTTTATAATGAGATCCGATTTGATTAAAGAAGGCGTTGAGAAAACGCCGCATAGAGCGGTTTTGAAGTCGCTCGGAGTAATAGACAGCGAGATGAACAAGCCGTTTATCGCGGTTGTGTGCGCGGCGAGCGATTACGTGCCCGGACATCAGCATTTGCACGAAATCTCGCGCTATGTAAAGGACGGTATAAGAAACGCGGGCGGCGTGCCGTTTGAGTTCTTTACTATCGGAGTATGCGACGGTCTGGCTATGAACCACAAGGGTATGAGATATTCCCTTGCAAGCCGTGAGCTTATCGCGGATAGTATTGAGGTAATGCTGACAGCGCACCCCCTAGATGGCGTTGTGTTTATCCCTAACTGCGATAAAATTGTTCCCGGAATGGTTATGGCGGCGGCGAGAATG
>CANRFR010000193.1 GCA_947629945.1 uncultured Clostridia bacterium
TTCAATATGTCGCGTTCCGCTTCTTATTTCGAGAGCGGTATCGGCAGAGGAATGGGTTTCAGAGACAGCAATCAGGACTTGCTCGGATTTGTTCATCAGATACCCGAAAGAGCGAGAGAACGCCTTATCGACCTCGCCGCGACAATGCTCGAGGACGGCGGCGCTTATCACCAGTATCAGCCGCTCACGAAAATGGGCAACCACGAACTCGGCTCGAACTTCAACGACGACCCGCTGTGGATGATACTCGCAGTCGCGCAGTATGTCAAGGAAACGGGCGACGCGTCTATTCTCGACGAAAAAGTGCCTTACGAGAACAAGGAAGAGCTTGCCGATACTATGCTAGACCACTGCAAACGCGCGTTTAAGCACGTCTGCGCAAAGATAGGTCCGCACGGCTTGCCGCTTTCGGGCAGAGCCGACTGGAACGACTGCCTGAACCTGTCGTGCTTCTCGGATAAGCCCGGCGAGAGTTTCCAGACCTACAACAACAAGGAAATGTTCCCGAACCCTCCCAACTATTCACAGAACGCGGAATCCGTAATGATTGCGGGTATGTTCTGCTTTATCGCGCCCGAATACGCGGCGATGTGCCGTCTTAAGGGCGATGAAGCGGAGGCGAACCGCGCCGAGGCGGAGATCGAGAAAATGCGCAAGGCGACCGTTGAAAACGGCTATGACGGCGAGTGGTTCCTACGCGCTTACGACCACAACGGAAACAAGGTCGGCTCGCACGAATGCGAGGAGGGCAAGATCTTTATCGAGCCGCAGGGCTGGTGCGTTCTCGCGGGGCTGGGCAAGGATAAGGGCTATGACATAAAGACCCTTGAAAGCGTCGACAAATATCTTAACTCCGCGCACGGACTTGTGCTAAACAATCCCGCGTTCACGACCTACAAGATCGAGTACGGCGAGATATCCACTTATCCGGGCGGCTATAAGGAAAACGCGGGCGTGTTCTGCCACAACAACGCGTGGATGATCTGCGCGGAAGCTGCCGTAGGTCACGGCGACAAGGCGTTTGAATACTACAGCAAGATAGCCCCCGCGTTCAGAGAAGAAATGAGCGATCTTCACCGCACCGAGCCTTACGTTTACGCGCAGATGATTGCGGGTAAAGACGGCGCGCGTCACGGCGAAGCTAAAAACTCGTGGCTGACGGGTACGGCGGCTTGGAACTTTGTCGCGATTTCGCAATATATTCTCGGCGTAAAGCCGCAGTACGAGGGCTTAAAGATAGACCCGTCCATTCCTCACGAGTGGGAGGGCTACACGCTGTCGAGACAATTCCGCGGAGCGACTTACAATATCACCGTAAAGAACCCGAACCATGTTTCCGCGGGCGTGAAGTCTATGACGGTTGACGGAAAAACCGTTGAGGGCAGCGTTATCCCCGCGTTTGACAGCGGCGAACACAGCGTAGAGGTCGTTCTGGGATAATTTTCCGAAAAATTACGCTTTTTTATTTCTATGGAAGTACTGCACAATCACACATCCCGATTTAATCAACACTTTTCTATATAACAATATCGCGGCGGAGCCTATCGGTTCCGCCGCGATATTGTTATTTTTTCTTTTAATCCGCCGCGTATCCTTTATCGCGCACGACCTTTTCGATATCCGAAATGTGCTTGTTACAGATATCTTTTGAAGCCGCCTCTACCATAATACGCAGCAGAGGTTCGGTGCCCGAAGGACGAACAAGTACTCTGCCGTCCGCGCCGAGAGCGTCCTCGGCGGCTTTGACGGCGGCTTTGACGTCCTCGTCGGACAGCACGATTTTTTTATCCGTAACGCGCACGTTTTTGAGTATCTGCGGGTAAGTTTTCATACCCTTGGCAAGCTCTGACAGCGCGGTTTTCTTGCCGCAGACTACCTGCATTATTTTCAGCGCGGTGACTATTCCGTCGCCCGTGTTTTCGTATTTCGAGAAAATTATGTGCCCCGAATTCTCGCCGCCCAAAATGTAACCCTTGTCGTTCATACACTCATAAACGTATTTATCGCCGACGTCGGTTTTCTCATAGTTTATCCCAAGCTCGTCAAAGGCTTTGTAAAGCCCCAAATTCGACATAACCGTGGTAACCACCGTGTTTCCCTCCAGCTTGCCGCGTTCTTTGAGATAACTGCCGTAAATGTAGAGAATTTTATCGCCGTCGACTATTTCGCCCTTGTCGTCCACGGCAAGACACCTGTCCGCGTCGCCGTCAAACGCGAAGCCGCAGTCTAGCTGTTCTTCTTTGACAAGCGAGACAAGACCGTCTATGTGCGTTGAACCGCAGTTCGTATTAATGTTAAAGCCGTCGGGCTTGTTGTTGATAACGTAAGTTTTCGCGCCCAGCGCGTCAAAAACGCTCTTTGCGATAGTGAACGCCGAACCGTTCGCGCAGTCCAGACCTATCCGCTTGCCCTTAAAGGAGTGCAAAGCAAGCGAGATAAGATAACCTATGTAGCGGTTTCGTCCTGCGGAATAATCCGAAGCTCTGCCTATCTCGCGGTCTTGAGCAAGCGGCAGTTCGGGAATTTCACCGTCCAGATACCGTTCGATCTCATCGATAACATTTTCGTCCATCTTCTCGCCCTTGGAATTGAAGAGCTTTATGCCGTTGTCCGAAAACGGGTTGTGCGAAGCGCTTATCATTATCCCGCAGTCAAAATCGTCCGTGCGGACCACATAAGATACCGACGGCGTTGTTGTTACGTGCATAAGATACGCGTCCGCGCCCGAAGCCGTAAGCCCCGCCACCAGCGAATACTCGAACATATAAGAACTGCGGCGCGTATCCTTGCCGATAACCACCTGACAACGGTGCTCGCGCCCGTAATACCACCCGATAAATCTGCCTATTTTATATGCGTGCTGAACGGTCAGCGTTTGATTCGCGGTTCCGCGAAAACCGTCAGTGCCGAAATATTTTGACATAGTTTGTCCTCTTTCCCTCGAAGCCTATCGGACGGCGAACAAAACGCCGAATACCGAACGGGCGCGTAAATTTCGTAACCGCTTTACCGCCACACGGTTTTTACGATTACATTTTATATTATAACCTATGCGCGCCGTTTTGTCAATATGTACAGGACGCAAATTATCATTTGCGTCTCAGACTGTCGATAAACCCTCATCTGCTTCGTCAACGGCTTGTCCGGCAGCCATTAAGGCTAGCCGGCAAGCCGTTTCAGGGCGGTTGCTTGCAAACGCTCGCGCATCTGAGGGCTTCTCGACAGTCTGAAAATGTACTTTTTCTACAAGTTGGAATGCAAATTATCATTTGCGTTCCAGAGTGTATAAAAAGTCGGTTATACTAAAGAAGCAAAAAACGGTCAACCTAATTGAGTGGCATAGGGGGGAAAGGGGGAGGGAGAGAGGAAAAGGGAGCGCGAGGGGAAAACCCCGTAGGGAGGGGGAG
>CANRFR010000194.1 GCA_947629945.1 uncultured Clostridia bacterium
ATTCCTGCTGTGTCAATTCTTGTAACGTCGCTATAATAAATCTCCCCCTCCGTGTCGTAAATGGCTTTGTAAGCGGCTGCGGCATAGCGGTCTATTTCGCAGAAGCCCACGCATTCAAAGCCGCCCGCTTTTTCAAGTCCCGACCGAAATCCACCGATTCCGGCGAAACAATCAAAAAACTTAATTGCTATAAAATCACTCCTTTACAAATTTTCGCGTCGAATTTTACATCGACATTTTCGGCTCATTATCCTGAACTTCCGTCTGCTCCGTTATCTTGTGAAACTTATCCACCTCGGGGCAAATGCCAAGAGCTCTGCCATTGTCGAATTCTACGTGCAAGCTGCCGATATCATCGACTGCGATTACAGTGCCTTTCGTTCCCGAGGGAACAGGACGCGGATCGTCGCCCATCGAATCAAGCTGCACACGAGTTCCGCGCGGATAATGCTCCTTATAGAACTCAATTCGTCCTCTGCTCATTGCCATAATAACACCTCCAATCTGTGTGATTTTTTATGTTGAGGCTCTCACCTTTACATACTTAAATCGTTTGTCTGCCGCAGCTCGTTCATCAACTTTTCAAAAGCTGAGTCAATATTTACCGCGCCGCGCACATCATTCTCCGAGAGGGCGCTTTCAAATTCCTCGGCGGTAATTCTCCAAAGCCCGTCGAGCTTATTACAAAGCCGATTCACATCGGAAATTCTATCATCGGGCAGAAGTCTATCGCACACGATTTTCGCGATCTCATCCGTATCGTCGGTAGGGTAGAAGTCGAGATATATCTTCTCGCTGCAAGTGACCGGAATATCCTCACCGATTCCGATGCTGCCCAAATGGTCAAAAAGCTCATCCGTAGGTGCGTCAAATTTTACGGAATTATTTCCGTTTTTAATAAAAAATCTTATCATCTTAAACCCTCCAATTTAGCAGTCCAATGCCGTTCCTGAACAGCATAACTCCCGCAAATATTGTCATCACGGTCGAATCGTCGATCAAATCCGCGTCGCATAATTCATGTAATGAAATATCCACGCCGCCGCGGTATATCGCCTTTGCCGTAATAAATAACGCATATCCCTCGGTGGAAATTCCGGACAGGTTCAAGCCGCTGAAATTAACCGAGTATCCCGTCAATGCTCTACGCGCGCGTTTCCACAAAAACTTATCTGCGGACAATAAAAAAACAGCCGCGATATATTCGTTGCGGCTGAGATATGGATTTTTCACATTTTCGGTGATATACTCCGTAAATGTCTTTCTGTGCCAAGCGCTTTTAAATTTTATCTTCATATCGCACCTCACATCGACATTTCCGGAGCTGCACTCTGCTGCTGTTCGGGAAGGCTTTCCGAGATTTTCTCGTTCAGCTTCTTGAGACATTCGCAATCGTCAAAGTTGAGATCGCCATTGTGCCTCATCGTGAAATCTACGCACTTCCCAATCCGTTCAAGTTCCTCAGCGCAGAACAGCTTATCCTTATCGATAAGTCCGGACCGGGTTGCGAAATTTTCTTTTGCCGCCGCATAATCGCTGTAATAATTCCCATGCCAGACCGAATTCCCATCGTAGGTCCTGTCCCATGTTACAAATTCAAATCCGTATTCGGTATGCTTTGCCGCCAAAACCGTACCTCCAAATTCCGCAAGGCAGCGATATTTTTCCGATAATCCGTCAGCAATCAGCGGTTTGGCTTTCTCATAAGCGGTGCAGTAATCGAGAACCTCGCGATTTAAGTGGTAAAGCGCGTAAAACGCCTCTTTGCCATCGTCCGTAAAATTTCCGCTGCTGTGCAGAACATCATCCTTGCGAATTTTAATTACATCGCCGCAGTTCAACTTGACGGAGAATTCGCCGTTTTCAAACGAGAAATTATATTCTTCCTCGCTCAACCGCCGCGCGATCTCCTTTTGGAAAATGCTTTCGGGCTGTTGTTTCAAGAGGATATCTTCGGTTTTCAGCAAGTTGTTCAGTCCAAAAATGTCTTTGGTTTTCTCGACCGCGCATATCCTTTCCCATTGCTCATCGGAAATATCTCTGCTTGAATCGACTTCAACCTTGCAGTCGAGAATATCGTCCGCGCCGAGTCTGCACAGCGCCTTTTTGATTGCGATATCCTCGCACGGTAGCTCGACCGTTTCGGTCAATCCCATGTAGCCGATATCCACAGCCACGGGAGAGCCGTTGTAAAGATACGGAGGAAATGTCGTTCCGTTGAAGTTTTCCTCAAACGGAATATCTTCGTTAATAAATAGCTTTCCGTATTCCGTGGCGATCCCCGTGCCGGATTCCAACAGCTTCATGCCCTCGGCGGTGAGCCACTCACTATTATTGTATTCGGACTCAGAAAGCGCTCCGCGGACGTTGAGCATATGAATTCGCCCGATACGCTCGAGATCGTCCGTGTCCTCTATCAGCGTGTAACGCGCGAGGTTGTAGGTGAGGTTGATTATATTTTTCAACCCGTAACCGATATCCGCTTCATCGCATGACAGCACGGCAAGGAACTGTTTCCTTTCCAACTTGTCCATCCCGTCAAGCCGCTTGCCGAGATAGTTCAGTGCGTCAAGGCTGACGTCGCAATCTTCCAATGCCGACAGCTCGGAAGGCTCGATCCCGATTACCGTAGCCATCGGCGCGAGATGCTCCGGATTCATTCCAATCTCAACGAGCTTTTTCGACAGCTCCGTTTCCGAACAGGGAAATGTGATCTCCGTGCAGTACGGCGAATTTTGAATTGTTGCTTTGATCATATTTACCTCCGTTATCCCATCCTCATGTCCATATCCTCGCCGGGTTCGTCGACCGAGGTTATATTGACGTACTCGCCGATGATTCCGAGCGCTTCCTCATAGCTGCCGCTGCCGAAGACCTTTTCCGTCATTTCGGTTGCTTCCGTCGACATACCGTTTCTTCTCAGAGTTTTCGCCGCGATTCCAACCAGATGGAATATATTGCCATCCTCTCCTATCAGCGGACAGTCGGGCTTTGTGTGCTTATTTTCGTTGCTCATAATGATTCCTCCAAATTTATATTTCAAGCCCGTCAAGGCTTGGTAACTGATTGGTTCTTCCGAATTCTGTCGGAAAACAAAAAAGGCGTCTGTAAATTACCTCTCATTTTATATGAGAAGCAACTTACAGGCGCTCATGCTTGTATGTTTGTTATATGTGCAATCTGCACAGTTTCAACCGCAAAAATTTTGTTGCGAAAAGGGTTCAAATCCCGTCTACATCTTTTTGGTAACAACCCTGTATAACAAAAAAAGCCCCATGATTGATTCCTCGATATTGAGAAATCATTCACAGGGCTTTTCGTCAAAATATCCAATTTCAACCAAGAAAATTTTGTAGGGGAGGGTTCAAGTCCATTTTCGTGTCGAAAATATC
>CANRFR010000195.1 GCA_947629945.1 uncultured Clostridia bacterium
GGGGAGAGGGGGACGCAAAACGTTACAGACGCCCCCCTCTCCCCCTCCCGAAGGGTTGTCCCCTCGCAACAGGCGCATAACATTACAAATCAACATATAAAAAACAAAAAGTTTTCCCCTTGCAACGGGCGTGTAAAGTTTACAATTAAACGAGAAAAAGGATTTTTCTACAAACTGAAGCTCTATGAGATGAGCTTTTACACTTTCAATATGTAATTTGTGCATTTTTTCTTAAATAAATAACTTTTTTATTTAACTAACTTGACTTTTTTAGAAAAAAGTGGTATAATAAATTGTTGAGAATTAAAGTTCGGCTGAAAAGTCAATTTCCCGCTTCGGTGATTGCGGAACGGGGAAAATTTAGTCTGATAACTCTTGAAAGGATCAAATAATAATGTTCAGAGAAAATGAATACCGTACGCAATATTGCAATGCGGTTAGCGAAAAGGATATCGGAAAAAAGGTAAGAGCCGCGGGCTGGGTAGCCAATATCCGCGACCACGGCGGCATTATGTTCGTCGATTTGCGCGACCATTACGGCGAGGTGCAGATAGTTTTTCATAACGAGAGTCTGCTTGAGGGTATCCACAAGGAGTGCGCCGTTTCGATAGCAGGTACCGTTTTGAAGCGCGACGAGAACACCTACAACGATAAGATCGCCACGGGTACTGTTGAGGTCGAGGCTGAAGAAGTGAGGATACTCGGCAAGGTGACCGAAAATCTGCCGTTTGAAACGGACGAGTCCAAGAAAACCAAAGAGGATCTGCGTTTGAAATACCGCTATCTTGATTTGCGAAATCCTAAAGTTCACAACAACATCGTGTTCCGTTCGCAGGTAATTTCGTTCCTTAGACAAAAGATGAACGATATGGGCTTTTTGGAGCTTCAAACGCCGATTTTGTCAACGTCGTCTCCCGAGGGCGCGCGCGATTATCTTATCCCGAGCCGCAAGCATCACGGAAAATTTTACGCGCTGCCGCAGGCTCCGCAGATATTCAAGCAGATCTATATGGTGTCGGGCTTTGATAAGTATTTCCAGATAGCGCCTTGCTTCCGCGACGAGGACGCGCGTGCCGACCGTTCTCCGGGCGAGTTTTATCAGCTTGATTTTGAAATGTCGTTCGCTACTCAGGAGGACGTTTTCGCGGTCGCTGAGGAGGTGCTTTCGGAAACGTTCGCGAAATTTTCCGATAAAGCGGTCAGCCCTGCGCCGTTCCGCAGAATACCTTATGAAGAAGCAATGCTGACCTACGGCTCCGATAAGCCCGATCTTCGCAATCCGCTTGTCATCAAGGAACTTTCCGACTTGTTTGTTGACAGCGATTTCAAGCCGTTCTGCAATAAGTGCGTTCGCGGTATCCGCGTTCCAAAAATGGCTTCACAGAGCAAGAGTTTCTTTAAGAATATGGAGGACTTCGCGGTAAACGAGGTCGGTATGAAAGGCTTGGGCTACTTCAAAGTTGAAGAGGGCGAGGACGGCAGAAAGTTCAAGTACAACGGTCCTATTGATAAGTTTCTGAACGACGAACAGCGCGACGAGTTGGCTAACCGCTGCGAACTTGAGGTCGGCGATGTGCTGTACTTTATCGCGGACAGCAAGAAAAATGCTCCGAAGTTTGCGGGGCAGATCAGAAACGAAGTTGCGAAGCGAATGAATTTGATTGACGAGAGCCGCTTTGAGCTGTGCTTTATCGTGGATTTCCCGATGTACGAGCTTGACGAGGAGACCGGCAAGATAATCTTCACGCACAACCCGTTCTCAATGCCGCAAGGAGGCCTAGACGCGCTTCTCAATAAAGACCCGCTGGACATTCTCGCGTATCAGTACGATATTGTCTGCAACGGTGTGGAGTTGTCATCGGGCGCCGTCCGCAATCACGACCTTGATATTATGATCAAGGCGTTTGAGATAGCGGGCTACACCGAAGAGGACGTAGCGAGCAAGTTCGGGGCGCTTTACAACGCGTTCAAGTTCGGAGCGCCGCCTCATGCGGGAATGGCTCCCGGAGTAGACCGTATGATAATGTTGCTTCTCGGCGAGGACAGCATTAGAGAGGTTATCGCGTTCCCGCTGAACTCCAACGCTCAGGATATGCTGCTCGGCGCGCCCACCGAGGTCACCGAACAACAGCTTCGCGAGGTTCACATTAAAGTCAGAAAGCAGATGTAAATTTGAGAAAATCTCCCCACTGAAAGGCGGGGAGATACTTTTGAAATATGAAAAAATTTATACCGATATTATGCGCGGCTGTTCTTGTCGGGGGAATGACCGCCGCCGCAGAGTTTTTCGGCAACCGCGAGATAATCTTCCCCGAGATCGCCGCGATAGCGGTCGGGGCACTTGTGTCGCCGAAATTTTCGTGGAACGCAAGTAAATCTCGAATTTTAGTGTACATCAGCATTTGCGCCGTTTTGGGAGTAGCAATAGTAAAATGGCTGCCGCTGCCAATTTGGGCGCAAATGATTGTTGCGTTTATTGTGGCGCAAATTCTTCTGGTGAATTCCAAAACCTCGTTTGCACCGATGATATCGGCGGCGGTTCTGCCCGTAATGCTCCAAACCGAAACGCCCGTTTATATAGCGTCGGCGGTAATTCTTACAGCGCTTATTTTACTTTGTAGAATGGTTCTGGAAAAGGCTGATATTCTCGAAAAAAACGAGTTCGCGCCGCTGCCCAAACCCGATTTGGAAGTTTACAAAAAAGTAATATTCCGCACTTTATTCGGTTCGGCGATGATAGTGTCAGCGCTGTTTACGGACTTCCGCTTTGCGGTCGCGCCGCCGCTTTTGGTGGCGTTTACGGAGTTCTCCAACCCTAAGTCAAAAGCGAGGAGCGTTCCCATAAAAGCCGTCGCGCTGATAACGCTTTGCGGACTGTTCGGAGCGGCTTTGCGGTACGCGCTCTGCGTGAAGTGGAACATTCTGCCGCTTTACGCCGTTGCTGTGATAACGATTTTATGCGTTATTGCGCTAATGAAAGCGTTTAGTCTTTTTATACCTCCGGCGGGTGCTATATCAATACTCGCCATGCTTATCCCCGATGACGCGCTGATAATGTTTCCGCTGCAAATATTTGTGGGGTCGACAATTATAATGATTATCGCAAAGCTGTTCTTCAAAGAAAAAAGTGTATAAAAAAATCCCACGCTGTCAGCGTGGGATACAGCCTGTAGAAAAAGTCCTTTTTCACGTTTAATTATAAACTTTACGCGCCCGTTGCGGGAGGAAAACTTTTCGCTTTTTTAATATGTTGATTTGTAATGCTATGCGCCTGTTGCGAGGGGACAACCCTTCGGGAGGAGGGGGAGGGGGGCTGATGTACCGCCGAGAAATTCACAAATGCGGTTGCACTATGCGCCTTTGCTATAAACTCAAATGCCGG
>CANRFR010000196.1 GCA_947629945.1 uncultured Clostridia bacterium
TCAAAAGCAGCTTCACGCCAACCTTGACGATAAGGACGGCGAAAGGCTCGACGAGATGCGAAAACTGATTGGAATATTCGAAAGAGCCGGACAGATAGACGAATTCGACGAGATCAAGTTCGGGCTGATTGTTGAAAAAATCACGGTGCTGTCGGAATCCGAAATCCGCTTCGACTTAATTGGCGGGATAGGCTTTACAGAGCGGATCGTGAGGTGATGAGATGTTAAAAAACAGAAGCATACCGTTCGGGTACTGCATGGTGAACGGAAAATACGCGCTGAACGCTCTCGAGGCAGAAACGGTGCGGAAAATCTTCGCCGACTATATCGGCGGCAAATCGCTGAAAACCATAGCCGCAGAAATGCAGATACCATATAATACGGGCAAGGCGGTCTGGAACAAAAACATGGTCTGCCGAGTGCTTGAAAACAAGAAATACATTGGCGAGAATGGATATCCGCAAATCATTACCGCCGAGGACTTTGAACAAGCGGCTCGCATAAAGGTTGAACGGAACACATACCGTAAACCCGCTCTACAAGACGAACCACAGCAAGCAGAAATCTTGATAACGGAATATCAGCCGACCGACGAAATTCATCGCATAACCAATGAAATAAATCGGCAGCTCGATTCCGAAAATCTCGATAAGGTAAAAGTCGAGGCGCTTATAATCAAGTGCGCGCAACTGAAATATAAGACGATATGTGAGGTGAGAACATGATAGCAACGGCAACACAAAACAATATGCGAATCGTAGTTATACCCGCGAAATCCCGCGAGGAAACCGGACAGGCTCAAAGACTGTTAAGAGTGGCGGCATACTGCCGCGTCAGCACCGACCAAGAGGAACAGGAGAGCAGCTATGAAGCACAGATCGGTTACTATACCGAAAAGATAAACAGCAATTCCGAATGGCAAATGGCTGGTATATTCGCCGATGAGGGCATCACCGGAACTCAAGCGAAGAAACGTCCCGAGTTTATGAAAATGATTAGGCTCTGTCGACAAGGAAAAATCGACATGGTTCTTACAAAATCCTTGTCGAGATTCGCGAGAAACACCGTGGACAGTCTGAAATACATACGCGACCTTAAAGCACTCGGGATCGCCATTGTGTTCGAGAAGGAAAATATAAATACCCTTGAAACCGATACAGAAATGATGCTAACAATAATGTCTTGCTTCGCCCAAGCGGAGTCGGAGTCCATCAGCAAGAACGTATCATGGGGAATCCGGCAGAGCTTCAAAAACGGCAACGTGCCAATGCAATACGCGAGGCTGCTCGGTTATCGAAAGGGAGCAAACGGGAATGCCGAGATCGTCCCCGAAGAAGCTGAGATTGTCAAAGAAATTTTCAGCCAATACCTTGACGGTTCAAGTATGGAACAGATCGCCGACCGATTAAGCAAAAAAGGGCTGACAACAAAGGGCAGCGGCTCGCCTTACCGGAAAATTGTAATTCAGCGAATACTGACGAACGAAAAATATACGGGCGACGCGCTTCTGCAAAAGACATATATAGCCGACTGCATTACCAAAAAAAGCCGCAAAAACAACGGAGAGCTGCCGATGTATCTTGTCAAGGATCATCACGAGCCGATCATCTCCCGAGCCGACTTCAATCGGGTGCAGGAAGAAATGGCTCGGCGGTCGGCGAAACAGTCTATCGCCGAAAAACTCACCAAAACCGAGCAAGGCAAATACAGCGCCAAATATGCGCTGTCGGAGCTGCTGATATGCGGCGAGTGCGGTTCACATTACCGACGAGTAACTTGGACAGCAAAAGGGTTCAAGGAAATAAAATGGAGGTGTATTAACCGAATCCAATACGGAAAAAAGAAATGCCACAGTTCTCCAACCGTGGACGAACAGGCGCTCCACAGAGCGATTGTAAGTGCAATAAACGAGTTCTGCGAGGTCAAAGATGATGTGGCAAAGGCACTCCGAGAAAGCATAACCGAGGTGCTTGATCCTAATCTGAACGGGAGCGTTCAAGCGGCGCAGCAGAGGATCGACGAGCTGGCGCACAACATAGATGAGCTGATAAAGCTGGCGACCGTACCCGAAACAGCGCAAAGCGCGATGGCGGATATCGAGAAATTCAGCGAGGAAATGAAAACGTTGCGTGAATTCATCGAAACCGAAAAAACAAAACAGATAACGGCTCAAAGAGGCTCCGCCGAGCTTGATGCGATTCTGGAACGGCTCGAAAACGAGGATTTCACCATGACCGAATACGACGATGTTGCGGTGCGACAGCTTATCGAAAAGGTCACGGTCGAAAGAAAAGACACCATAACAGTCACATTCAAAGGTGGCTTTGAGCTGAGAAAGGAACTGAATGGAGATTGAAATTCCGGTATGGCTTTATGAAATGCTTCTGACAGAAGCAGCAGAAACAGGTTCCGCGGTTGAAGAAATCGCGGGATATGCTTTCAGAAATTTTATCGAAAGGAATGAAAACATTGGCAACTAACGAGAAAAAGGGCGTTACGGTCAAGATCGACGCAGATTTGCACGCCGAGGTCAAGCGATACATTGAAGCGCACGAAATGACAATGGGAGATTTCGTAGCTTTGGCTTTAGAAAACGAACTTCACCCCAGTGCGACACGTTCCTAATTGAAAAGATTAGGCACTAAAAAGAGAACGTAATAGTTATCCGATTAGGAGAACTGATAATTTGAGAAGTGGAATGAGGGAGTAACGCCCCAAAACGCTTTCCCTAATACTCCGATTGGCATTGTCGGGAAACCGATTGTGTCAAAAGCTCGGTGAAGTCGACTGAGAGATACCGTAATTTGCGCAAGCGAAACGAAATCTGTTCAGAGGTGAATGGTGTATCCTATAGGTCGGGGGTCTATAAAGCATATATGGTGAGAACGGCTTAAATGTCTGACAAATCTGCGAATGTACGGCTCTATAGGAGTAAGGTATAGAAATATATCCTGTCAAGAAATTGGCGACAGTGGAGAAAAGTAAAATTTGGGATTATGAAATTCTTTATAGCGTTAAAGGCGCTATCAAGCTGTCAGGGTCATAGCGGACACCTAAGGAAACGCTGATTAAAAAGCAATTTTGAAGCGAAATCCAAGGATTTTCAAATTTTTGTTATTTTTTGG
>CANRFR010000197.1 GCA_947629945.1 uncultured Clostridia bacterium
TAACTACTGATGTCATCAAAAGTATCACCGGAAGAGATTGGATCTTGTCTATAACTTGATCGAGAATTAGTATAATGATTGCGCCGATGACTTTACAATAATTGTTGCAGGAAAGAACTATACAGCTGATTCTATAAAAAATGGTATTTAATTGGTACAAAGAAATGTGGCGAGTGTGTCTTATGATTGTGAAGCAGGAAAAAGGGTTTATGCCGCCGAGGGCGGCATAAGCCCGCAAACGCCGAGGGCGGCATAAGCCCGCAAACGCCGACGGGCAAAGCCCGCCGAGGTTACGGAAAGTGATTAAAAAGTGTACATTTCGCTCGGATTATGATTAATAAATCACAGAAAGTGCGATGGTTAAGCCTTTTTCGGCGGTGTTATTTTATTCCCTTACGGCATTACGGAGCATAATTCCGAAAAAAGAAAGGATAAAATGAAAGATTTACTTAACAGCAATGAACCTTTAACTTTAGAACGTCTCCGTGAATTCTTTCACGAGAACGATTTCTCGACAATGCCAGTGAAAGAGCCGTCGGAATATACCGAAGATGAGTTGGAACTGTATAATGTGGTTCTTAAACACATAAATGCCGAGTGGCGCGAAATCTCAAAGTCGCTTGGACTGAATCACCCGCAGGACTGCTATTCTAAGGATTTTCCTCCCGAACTGATCAAAGACAGAATGCAGCGTCTTGTCGCAGATCAGGTCGTAAAAATTTGCAGCAGCGACAAGACGCTTGAAAATATTATGGAAGATTTTATTTTCCCGCAGATGGTTATCGGGATAGAGGATAATGATGTTCTGTTCAGCGAGGATCCGGCAAACGAGGCTTTACATAACACAGTCAACGCCCTCATGCAGACGCTGGATATCGGAAGTCTTGCCGAAACAGCTAAAAAAATGTCGTGCGACGAGGACTTTAATCCGAACAAAGCACTGAACTATCCACGAATGGATCACTATAAAAAATACTATCATTCCCGTTCCCCAATCAAGGTTGGTTCACTTGACGAATATGTTGAAGGAGGAAACGATGCAGCGGGAGATATTGACATCGAATTGACAGCAGATGTTCACATTCTGATTGAAAAACTTCGTGAAAACGCTTCGGAACAGGAGAAGGAGATTATAGATTTGCTGTCCGCAGGATATAACCAACGTGAAATTGCACAAAAACTTGGTGTTTCTCAAAGTACAATTTCACGAAAAGTAACAAAATTTAAAAATTTCTTATCAGCGAGTGAATAAAACTCTTTTCTCGTGTCGGTAAGGTAATAGAGGGCAATCCCGTCGTTCATCGGCGGGATTTTGTTTTCGGAAAAATTATTGACGGGAGGACAAGTTATTGAACGAACTCAAAACAGTAAACTGCGAACAACTGATGACCACACCGCTTAAGCCAATTGAATTTTGTATTGACGGTATGCTTTCAACAGGACTGTTCATCTTGGCGGGAGCGCCGAAAGTCGGGAAGTCGTGGCTGGCATTGGACATGGCTCTCGGTATTGCGAAAGGAGAAAAAGTACTTGGACGGGAAACGAAACAAGGCACGGCGCTCTACCTCTGCTTGGAAGACAACTACACTCGAATACAGAACAGACTGTTCGATCTCACAAGCGATCCAAGCGAAAATCTGCACTTCGCTATCATGGCAGGAACACTTGGCGGCGTTCTCGAAAGGCAGATTGAAAATTTCAAATCACAGCATAAGGATCTGGAAATTATTATCATCGATACCCTGCAGAAAATCCGTTCGGGCGATGATACAAGTTACGCTTCCGACTATAAAGAACTTTCCGTGCTGAAAAATCTCGCGGACAATCTGCGGATTGCGATCCTGTTGGTTCATCATACCCGTAAGTGCCGCGACAACGATCCGTTCAACATGATATCCGGAACAACGGGCATCAGCGGTTGTGTTGACGGGAGCATGGTGATGATTGAGAAGCAGCGAGGCAGCGGCGAAGCGATTCTGCATTGCGTAGGTCGCGACATCGAAAATCTGGAACTGCATTTGAAACGTAAAGGCTCTCGCTGGATTACCGAGGAGAAAATAATTCCTAAGCCGCGCGATACTTTTTCATTCATGGTACACGATTTTATGTTGGAGAAAAAATATTTCAAAGGCTCGGCTACTATGCTTGTCGGCGAGTTAAAAATGCAATTCGGTGTTGAAATTCCGTCAAATAAGATCACTCAAAATCTGGTTCAGCACGGCATAGAGCTGAAAAGTTTTGGTGTGACCTTTGAGATAAAACGTTCGTGCGGTCAGCGGTTTATAGTTCTGAAATACGATCATAAAAGTGACAGCAGTGACGGCAGTTTACTATGGGTGGAATTAGCCGTCACTGCCGTCACTCCATGTCTTGCAAATGCTTTACCTATGCGAATTACAGACAGTGACGGCTATTGTGGGAGTGACGGCACTGCCTTGAAATAGTGACGGCTGTTTGGGCGGATTTCCGCCGGTTTGAGCAAGGTTTTCAGCAGAGTAGAGTAACTCCACGCCGAGCAGATTCGGATCGAAATTTGAGCCGTTTCTGCGCGGGTTTGGGCAAGACGATTGACAGAGCAAATTGCAAGTAGATAGCTCAGATATTTCACAACTGATTCGAGCAGATATAAGGGTATGAATTTCATGCAAGTTAAAGGATCGGCGTTGCCGATCGGGTATGGCGACGGGCAACGCCCGCCGCTATGCGAAATGCTTATGACAAAGAGAGGGGTTGTTAAATGAAAGATTTTAAAAATTCGGGGTCGCAAGATCTGAATAACACGACAGTTAAGCCAAATCCAACGGGGTTGTGGGCGGATGAAAATGAAAAAACGGAGAATCTGTTCGGTCGGGAGTTCATGAAGAAGGTTTTTGGTCAAACAAAGGACTACACTTGTCCACAAAGCCACCGTTATAGCCGAAGGACAGTTACGGTTGACGGCATGAATTATCAGGTTATAAATATCACGCCGACAAGCCTTGATTTAATACCTAAAAAGGCGAAAGAATTGTTTGCTTATCTCATTAACGGAAGTGAAAAATAAATTTTTATTTCCGCTGGACTTTCAGACCGGATAGTGATATAATGTCTGTGATATCCTATTCGGTTTGA
>CANRFR010000198.1 GCA_947629945.1 uncultured Clostridia bacterium
AGAACTTGTTGTACTCCGATTCGTAAAAATTCGGCTTGATACCCTCTTTCAAGAGGAATATCTCCATCATATCCTTGATATCGTTCGTTGTAGAGCCGCCCAAAATCGCGATGTTCTTCTCGACCCATTTTACGTTTTCCTGTTCGAGCAGCTTTCTTTTAACGGACTTTTTCTTCCGCAAAAGCAGCTCGGAATTAAACGGATATTCAAGACTCAACTCTGATCTATTTTCCATATTTTCACTCATTTCCCGCTTCTTTAAACAGTTTTCCGTATTCGCCAACGCGCTCGTTACCCATCGCGGTCAGCATTTTCTCACGCAAACGCTTCGCGACGAACGTGTATATTTTAAAATTCTCTTCCAACAGACGGCGCACAAGATAACCCTCCATAACGGAGCCGTAAATTCCCTTCTGAACTTCCGGATCTACTATAAGTCCGCCCGTGGTCGCGAGATTTTCAAACTCCGCGTAAGACGCGATATGCGCGATTATTTTTCCGTTCTCGCGAATAACGTAGCTTCTTCCCATACCTGTCTCGATGCGCTCTGCAAGTTGATTTGCAAGACCCTCTGCGTCGAAATACGCACCTATCTCGGGGTCTTTTTTGATAAGGTTAGCTATCTCGAGCGTATCCTCGGGAGTTGCCGTTTCGATCTCGCCATCGAAGTCATCGGAGCGGCAGCTTGTAAGCTTGAACACCGAGCCGTATTCCTCTTTGAAATCCTCAAAATACGGAGCGAGCTTCTCAATAACGGAGCGCTTTCCTCTGATGATAGTAGCTTTCTCCTCTTTGATTATATTCGCAACCTGTTCGGGATCGAACGAATCCTCGCCCGCCTGAATGCTTATTCCGGAATAGTAGTTCATCATAACAAACTTAATTCCGCTCTCGGTTGAATCCAACCAGACTTTCAGATTGGGATTTTCCAAACCGTACTTTGCGATATCAATATACATATACAAACAATCGGACAAACCGCGCTTCAAATATGCCAATATCGCCGGGATATCCTGTTCGGTCGCTTCTCTCATACCCTCTGCCTCCACAATATTCTCCATAACTATGGGCGTTTTGTCCTGAGCGGTCAGCAAACGTCTCAGCATAGCCGCCTGTTTTCCCTTACCCGTGATTTTCAAACAATAATCAAGGATATTGAAAATTCTCATATCAAAACAAAGACCCAAACCCTTTTTGCTGTACCTCAAAGCCGTTTGATAGTAATCATTCAACTCTTTCATCAGCAATTTTATCCTGTTAGAGCGGAAAAGCTCCTGTAAATATAACTTTTTCGGAATATATTCCTCATACAAGCGATAGCGGTCGCCGCACATACACATTATATCCCAATAGCGTGACGTCTGCGCGCCCATAGTGCTTACGGGAGCGTACTTTCTGTCGGTGATTTGTTTGTACTTAAAAACTTCCTCAACATCAATTCCGTTACTTTTAAGGTAATCGAAATATTCTCCGCAAGGTATGTTAGCGTCCACGATCCTTGCGTACTTGTCGAGTTTTGTATACGGGAATTTACGTGTTTTCCACTTTACACCGTAAATCTTATTCAAATACAGATTACACGGCTTCATCGTTATAAACGCTTCACCACCCAGTTTAACGCCTCTGATATTGGTGAACCAGAAAGACGGGAAAAATGTACGCTTGCCCCAGAACGGTTTCAAATAGTATTTTCCCTTGACCTTATACTTTGGTCCTTTCATAAACCTGTTGAACAGCACTCTGCCCGCTTTTTTCTCGCCTAAGAATAAGCACATAACGTTTACGACAAAATAGCTTATTTTCCTTTTTGTGGATGTCCACTTCATGGTGTTGCGGGTTTCCCAACCGGCTTCAAGCATTTGATCGAATTTATTTCTGAAATTCTTATGCTTTGCGGTCGCGGCGTTTCTCAAAATCTCGACTGTTACATATATTCCTCCATTGGGGTTTGAGCATTGCGACGGAGAAAAATCCAAACTCTCGGTGTCGCCGTAACGCACGCAAAAGCGATGGAATTTGGGATTGTCGTACATCGAATCCAAAAAGCGGTCGGAACGGTTTTCCTCTTTGACAGCCTGCATAAACTTTTCACAGTTGACAGGCGTCATAACGACTACCAAATCGCCGTTTTCATCGACATATTTTTTGTTTCTCATCGCCTGAAGCAAGCCCTTGCCCCAAAGATAATAGCGAATATCGTTGGCTTTGCAGATATCTCTTAACTCACATAACAACTCCAAGCGTTTTTGTTGTACGTCGGTAAGCGGCTTGTCCTTTACGGTATACTTCCTTAACATAAGCGAAGTATCATCGCTGGCGTCATCGGGCTTAGCCGAGTTACTGTCGTCAGCGTCGCCGTCGGCGTCCGCAAGATTGTTCATAACATCGTTACCGCCCGAATTGCTGTCGATCAATTCATTCTCGGCTGTGTTTTCCTCGGACGAGTCGCTTTCGCCGTTATCAGTTTCGGAAGACTCCGACTCGGAAGTCTCGTCCTCGTCATCGTCCTGAGAAATCAGTTCCTCTACGTCGGGCAAATCCTCCTCGCCCATTCTTGCCCTGATCTTCAACCAAAGTTCAGCCAGAACTTCGTTTTGCGGATCGTCTTTAAACATCGCGGCAACTGTCTCTTTCATATTCAAAAGAACTATGCCGTGATTTGAAAACTCCGCGATATCACGGAAAATGTTTATTCCCTCTTCCGTTTCGCCCTTTTTTATCAACGCGTCGGCTTTGAAATACATAAGCTCCGCTTCATCGGGGAATTGCTCAAGAAGCTCGTCGGCTCTTGATATAATTTCGTCGCCGTTCATTCCTCCGCGAACCTTAAGTTTAAGGTCGAACTTCAAAAGGAACGGATCATCGGAATACTCGGGTAGGTACTTATCCAACAACTCGCGGCATTTTTTATCGTCGTGAGCGTCGTAAGCGTAGGTCGTCTGTTTTATAACGGAATAAAGCTCAGCCATTTTTTTCAGCGGCTCCGTCAACGGACGTTCGACTGCTTTTCTGGCTTTTACGAGCTTTCCAAGCCACACCAGCTTTTGGTCGTGCTCAAAAAGGCGCAGAGCTG
>CANRFR010000199.1 GCA_947629945.1 uncultured Clostridia bacterium
CTCTACCGCGAACTCCGTAAAACTCTCTTGGAGCAAAAACACCGCCGTTAACGGCTACAGAGTATACATATACAAGGGTGGAAAGTGGGTTCGTCTCGCGCAAACCTCCGCGACCTCTTACACGGTCAAGAGTTTAGCGCCTAAAACCTCTTACAAGTTCAGGGTGTTCACCTACAAGGGAAGTTCCTACAGCGCGGCAGCTAATATTACCGCAAAAACCAAATAATTTTCTGCGGCGGTTTGTTCATCAGACTGCCGCTTGTTTTATATATCGCAAAAAAATTACCTAAAAAACCGAAATTATAAGTAATTTTAAATGAAATTTAAGTAACAATTGTGGAACGTTCAAATTGCGAAAAAAATTGCCAAAACGCCGATTGTTCGGATTATTCATATTGACTTTACAAATAATTTATTGTATAATATAAATAGCAATATTTACCAAAATTACCACATATTTAAATCGTATTTAGCAGTTTTTAAGGAGGAACGCACAATGAAACTGAAACGCATATTGCTGTCGGGAATGGCGGCAATTCTTGCGGGAGCTGCTACGGCAAGTTCGATCGATCCGAGCGGTCTTGTCTTTGGAGAAGTGACCGTAAAAAAATACGCGGCGTCAACAAGCGGCGTGAACGTTGCCAACCGTACTCAGGACGAGATACGCGCATACATAAAAAACCACCCGACCGACGTAAACGATAAAGAAACAAACATTTTTTCCAAAGCGCCGGATTACGATACACCGTTCGACGACCCCGGCACATTGACGGAAAAAGCGCTGAGCGACAATCTTAACGCACTTAATGCTATACGTTACACAGCGGGACTCTCGGAAGTCACAATGGACGAAACCGCTAACTACAACAGCCAATGCGTGGCTTATGTGGCGAAAGTCGGAGATTCAATGGAGATCACCGGCAAAAAACCCGACGGTATCAATGACGCCATTTATCAAACCGCCACACAAGCCTATACAAACGGTATAAGCTTTTGGAATTACTGGAATCTGCCCGCAGGTCTTCAGTTGGGACTTATTGGAGCAGGCGGCGACAACGAAAAAAACACACTGTCCATAAGACGACGTATGCTTGACCCCGCTTTAAGTCAGGTTGGTTTCGGTCAGTCGGGCTACGGCACAGATTCCCGACCGTACTTCTTTATCAACACCAAGACCTTAAGTTCCGCCATGTCCGGAACAAGCGGCGTATGCTGGCCCGCACAAAACACACCGATTAATTATTTCAGCACGGGTTTTCCGTGGAGCTATTCGTACGGACAAAGCATCACCAACACAGCGGGAGTTAAAGTAACTCTCACCAGAACAAGCGACGGCAAGGTGTGGAACTTCTCGTCCGATACCACCGAAAACGGATCGATGTATGTTTCCAATACCGACAGCGGACTTACGGGCTGCGTTATATTCTATCCAAAAGACATTACATATAACGCGTTGGATACTTTTACGGTAAAGATCGCGGGTATCGGCAGCGAGACGATAAATTATACCGTTAATTTCTTCAATCCGGACTCTTCGCAGGATCCTGTCGCGGACGTTACGGGATTTAAAATAGACGAGTTAACCGCGTCCACTGCAAAACTGTCTTGGGATAAGCACCCTAACGCGGCAAAATTCCATGTGTACGTTACAAATTTACTTCAAGGCAGAGTTGCCGAGGTCGAGACCGCAGACACCTCTTGCACAATCACCGGACTTACGCAGAACACGGATTACTACTTCTCCATTTCCGCGCAAAGAGCCGACGGAAAATACAGCAGCGGCGTGGTTCAGATAACCGGAAGGACGCCTATAGATCCCAATGCAAAAACGCCGCCGGTAACAAACCTTAAAGCGTCTAAGGTCACGGAATCCTCCGTTCAGCTTATATGGGACAACACTTCCGCTGACAATTACAGCGTGTTTATGTGGGAAAACGGCAATTGGAAGTGGCTGGATGATACCATTGGCGTAGGATACAATAAAACCGGATTAAAATCAGAGACCGCTTATAAATTTAAAGTTATAGCGGTCAAAGGCGGCATAGAAAGCGATCCGACCGAGTTGGAGGTCACAACGACCGCCGCGCCGCCCGCCGCCATTACCGGGCTTACCGCGACGCCGAATTCCACAAGCGTTGTTCTTAATTGGAACAAATCCGCCACTGCTGACAGCTATCAGGTGGAGATGATGGTAAACTCCAAATGGGAAAAAGCAGGCGTTACCTCAGACCTTACATTTACTGTAAAGGATCTCAATCCCGGCACGCTCTATAATTTCAGAGTTTATTCCATAAATAAAGGCATATACAGCACCTCCGCACCGAGCAAAACTGCCACCACTACGATTGATACGGTTGATTCAATAACCAATTTGAAAGCAGCGCCGACTGTCAACAGCGTTTCGCTTACCTGGACTGCCTCCGCAAACGCGAAAACTTATCAGATTGAAATGCAGGAGGGCAGCGGAAGCTGGACTTCACTCACAACGACTTCGTCCACTTCTTATAACAAGACCGGGCTAAAATCGGGAACCTCCTACAATTTCAGAGTTACCGCATTAAACGGCACAGCTAAGAGTAATCCTGTTACCATAAACACCAAAACGACTGACGAAGAAGTCAAAACTCCGGCGGCGGTAACCAACCTCAAAGCAGTTCCTACCATTAACAGCGTTTCGCTTACTTGGACAGCCTCCGCGAACGCGAAAACTTATCAGATTGAGATGCAGGAAGGCAGCGGAAGTTGGACTTCACTCACAACGACTTCATCCACTTCTTATAACAAGACCGGGCTAAAATCGGGAACCTCCTACAATTTCAGAGTTACCGCATTAAACGGTACAGCTAAGAGTAATCCTGTGACCGTCAACACAAAAACCGACGAAGAAACTATTGCATCGGTCACCGAACTAAAGGCTACAACAACAACCGACAGCGTAACGCTCACTTGGAACAAAGTTACAAATGCAACGGGCTACACCGTTGAATGGCTTAACGGAAATACATGGAGCCAACTTGAGAAGGTAACAACCACTTCATTTACGAAAAGCGG
>CANRFR010000200.1 GCA_947629945.1 uncultured Clostridia bacterium
GCCGTAGCGGATTCTTACGACGCTATGGCTTCCAACAGAAGTTATCGTAACGCGCTTCCGCAAAGCGTGGTAAGAAGCGAAATCGAAAAGGGCAAGGGCACTCAATTCGATCCCGATATCGCCGATGTTATGCTGCGTCTTATCGATAAAGATACCGAATACAAAATGAGGCAGCACGACGAGGATAAGAAAAACATTCTTATCGTAGATAAATCCGAAGCGGGGTGCTCTCGGTTAAAGTCCGCGTTTGAATGCGAACCGCAGTACAATGTTTTCTCCGTACAGGCAAAGGACGAGGTCGCAAATTTTCTTGACTGCTGTAAGATAGACCTTATAATGCTTGATGAAAACATAAGTGAAAAACCGATAAGAGAGTTACTAAACGAATTTAAAAAACTATGCGATATTCCCATTCTTCTTGTTATCAATAAAAAGAGCCATACCAATGATAAACTCGGCAACCTTAAAGTAAACGACTATATTACAAAGCCGTTCTCCAATTCAATGCTTCTTGAGATAGTTCACAGCGCGTTGTTTTAAAGTAAGAGCCAGTTTAGTATCTGGAGAAGTGCCGGATTTACCCGGATTTTCGTGCCGTACAACGGCAATTTTTCGCCGATGTACTGTATGTACTTCAAGAAAAATTGCCTAAGTACGGCGCGAAAGGACGGGTGAAGACGGTGCTTCGGAAGATACTAAACAGGCTCTAAAAACGCACAGAGATTGTCGTCACGATTTTCCCGAAGACAAAAAAAATCAGCTTTAGATTCAAAACAATTGTAAGTTCATGCTGTTCAAAAACCGAAAGGCAGTATGCGCCGATCTGAAAAAAATTTACAGTGTGATTAACCTTGACGAATCCGAATTTGCCAAGGAAGATTTTGCAAATAATGTTCGGGGACAAATTCGCGGACTTGCTGCGACAGAAATGCCAATGCTTCTTCGCTGCCTTACTTTAAAGCTTCTCGCGAAATTTGACAATCTTGCAGAACCGTTGAAAACGTTAAGCATAATATCTCTTGGCGTCGCTCTGCACAAGATTTTATATGGTGCGTGATGTAATTTTGTTATTTTGAAGTATTGACAAAAAACCAAAGACTTGATATAATAAATAATAGATATTTATATTAAGAGCATGTATTCATAGGATATTGCACGCGTCTTTTCGGCAGATTTTACCGCTGACTGCGTTAAAATTTCTTGACGTGCGACAGCAAGCCCGCGAAATTTTGCCTTGTCAGCGACAAAATCTGCTCGAAAATCCACGCACAAATCCTATGAACACAAGCTCTAAAAAATGCGGAAATACTTCCGAAAGGTAAAAATTATGTTAGCTAAAAGAATTATCCCGTGTCTTGACGTCAGAAACGGTAAAGTCGTTAAAGGCGTGAACTTTGAGGGCGTACGCGATATCGGCGACCCCGTGGAGCTTGCCGTGGAGTACAACAAGCAAGGTGCAGACGAGCTGGTGTTCTACGATATTACCGCCTCTTATGAGGGGCGGGGCGTTATGCTTGATGTTGTGAAACGCACCGCGCAGAATGTTTTTGTACCGCTTTGCGTAGGCGGCGGCATTTCCTCGGTCGAGGACTTTCGCGACACGCTCAGGGCGGGCGCGGATAAGGTGTCTGTGAACTCTCAGGCGGTAAAAAATCCCGGGCTCATCAGCGACGCGGCGGAAATTTTTGGCAGTCAGTGCGTAGTTGTCGGCATTGACGCTAAACGCAACGGAAAAGGCGGCTATTCTGTCTACATAAACGGCGGACGCGTAGATATGAACCTTGACCTCGGCGACTGGGTAAAAGAAATTTCCGAGCGCGGCGCGGGCGAAATTTGCCTTAACTCGATTGACACAGACGGAGTTCGCGGCGGCTTTGATATCGAAATGCTGAATTTCGTATGCGAACGCGTTTCCATACCCGTTATCGCAAGCGGCGGCTGCGGAAAAATCGAGCACTTTTCCGAAGTTTTTGAAAAAACAAACTCCTCGGCGGCGCTTGCGGCTTCCCTGTTCCATTTTAAAGAGCTGACTGTCGGCGAGGTCAAGGAGCACTTGAAAGCGCATAATATACCGGTGCGGACTGTGTAAAAGCCTGTTTAGCATCAAGAAAAGTGCCGGACAACGGCAGTTTTTCGCCAATGTACTATAAGAATGCTCCACGAGCGGTAAAACGCTGCAAAAATCCGCGCGTTACGCTTTCGGAGCTTGTCTAGTTTAACTTGCTAAATGGAGAATGACTATGTTTGGATTCGGAAAGAAAAAACAAACCAAAAGCACTGAAAAGAGCGATTTTGCCGAAAAGATGATCGCGCTTCTGAACTGCCCGTGCGAACATTTCCCCAAGGGCACCGACTCTCAAAAAGTGCTTAACGCTTACGACGACGCGTTCGCGAAACGCGAAATGGGCGGTTATACGCCGATGATCATTGTGCCTGACGAACTTCTTATTGAGTGTATCGAGGATGATGCGAAAACCGCCGAGGAGTTGAAAGCAAATCACGACGAACTGATGAAAACACCTCCGATTGACGTTAATAAATGGTTCACTGACCGTCTTACCGAATGGAAAAACGAGCCGGACATTGATTGGAATGAGACTTTCGGCGAAGTCAAGGCGGAGAATGGCGATGTTCAAAAAACGTTTTCGGGTTTTTTGGATTATAAGAACTCACGCCTCGCCGATGAATGTATACTCGCAAAAATCCCCGTTAAAGAGCCTTGGGAGGTTTTTGCGTGGCTGCCGTTCGGCGGCTGGAACGACTGTCCGAACCCCGAGGACATTCTGCGTATCGCTGAATATTTCTACAAGCGCTACGGCGCGATTCCCGCAGTGATGACCCGCGATGTTCTGGAATTCTCAGTGCCGCCGCTTAAAGACAAGGATACGGCAATCGGCGCGGCTTTGGAGCAATTCGCGTTCTGTCAGGACATAGTGTTCCAAGGCGTAGGCACAATAGGACGGCTTGCGGGCGGACTTATGCAGAGCACGGTTTGGTATTTCTGGTGGGACTGACGTC
>CANRFR010000201.1 GCA_947629945.1 uncultured Clostridia bacterium
GATAATGATACTTCCGTCCGGCCATAAGTTAGAAGCAGTGGGGGCGGCGGCATGAGAACCACGCCGGGGTGAGAGTCCCATGATGTTGTGCCAACAACAGTCTGAAATATTCCCGATGTCGGGGGTGCGGGGCAAATACGACAGTTTTACAGGCAAACAAGCGAAGAAATTCGCTGTTAAAATATAAGGTTACGGCTCGGTGGTGACACAGCGCCGCGACCGTTTGCACACTGAAAAGTGTGCAAATTTCAGTTGAGTTTACGAACAAGATTGAAAATTGCACATTTAATATAAAATTATGGAGGAACAAGAACATGGATAACGAAGCGATCATCAGGTACAAATTCTACTTGTGCAGAAATTTTCTGAACAAGCTGCTGAGCGAAAATCTCATAACCGAGGCACAGCGCCGAAAGGTCGAAAAGGCTGTCATAAAGCGGATCACGGAGGTTTGAACCCTTGTCCGCTTTTGTCGATTATGATACAAACCGCTGCGGATATTTCGGTAGCATTGGTGATAGATAAAACTGAAATTTTTCGGTATGATGTGTTATGAAAGGAAGTGATGAGATGGCGGAAATTACGATTATACCCGCTAAAAAGCATGCTGACGAGATCGTCAGAACCGCCGCCTACGCCCGAGTATCGAGCGACAGCGAGGATCAGCTAAACTCATTCGCGGCACAGATAAGATACTACACCGAACTGCTCAAAAACAGCACCGACGCGGTATTCGTGGATATGTACGCGGACGAGGGTATCTCCGGAACATCGGCGATAAAGCGCACCGAGTTTCAAAGGTTGATGAGCGACTGCCGAAAAGGAAAGATCGACAGAATACTCGTCAAATCAATATCGAGGTTTGCGTGAAACACCAAAGACAGCCTTGAAGCGGTACGAGAACTGAAAACGCTCGGAATATCGGTTTACTTTGAAAAGGAAAATATCGACACAGGCGAGGTCAGTTCGGAAATGATGTTGGCGATATACAGCCAGTTCGCCCAAGAGGAATCCATGTCGATATCCCGAAACTGCCGAATGGGAGTTCACAAACGAATGATGGACGGCACTTATAAAACCGCTTCAACCCCGTTTGGATATGATTATGTCGACGGGAAATTAAAAATAAATCCCGAAAAAGCGAAAATCGTCAAACAGATTTTTTCATGGTATGTCAGCGGGATTGGAATGAACGAGATCGCGATTCGGCTAAACTCGCAGGGCGTTCGTAACGAGATCTGGCGACACGGAACGATTCGCTGCATACTCACAAACGAAAAATATATCGGCGATACCTTACTTCAAAAAAGATACACAACCGATACACTCCCATTCAAAGCGGTCAGAAACAGCGGCGAAAAGGAACAGTATTATGTTAAGGGAACGCACGAACCGATAATAGAGAAAACGGTTTTTGATAACGCTCAAAAAATATTTTCCGAAAGGGATAAGCCAAGCGGACTTGCAAAAGAACGCTCTCCGTTCAGCAGAAAAATTATATGCGGTAAATGCGGAACATCATTCAGACGAAAGCCGCGAAAAGGCTGCGTATGTTGGGTATGCCGAAAGCATGACGAAGCCGCCGAGAACTGCGGCATTCGACAGATACGGGAAACGGAATTTCAGGCAGCGTTCGTGAGGTTATGGAACAAACTTCAAGCGCATTACAAAGCGATTCTCACACCCATGCTCCGCCAACTCGAAACGCTCTCCGAAAGAGAAAAATCGGGCGACACACAACTTGCGGAACTCCGAAAGGAAATATCCGAGATCAAGCAGCAAACCTACTTGCTGACCAGGCTGAACGCACAAGGTACGCTGGATAGCGCATACTTCAAGGAGCGCACCCAAGAACTTGACCGAAAACTGCAGACCGCACAAAAGCAGCTTCACGCCAATCTTGACGATAAGGATGGCGAAAGGCTTGACGAGCTGCGGAAGCTGATCGGAATATTCGAGAGAACCGAGATGATAACTGAGTTCAATGAAATCAAATTCGGACAGATCGTTGAGAAAATCACGGTGCTGTCGGAATCGGAAATACGCTTCGACTTGATTGGCGGGATAGGCTTTACAGAGCGAATCGTGAGGTGATGAGATGTTAAAAAACAGAAGCATACCGTTCGGATACTGCATGGTGAACGGGAAATATGCGCTGAATGCTCCCGAGGCAGATACGGTGCGGAAAATCTTCGCCGACTATATCGGCGGCAAATCGCTGAGAGCGATTGCCGTGGAAATGGGAATTCCGTATAATGTCGGCAAAAATAAATGGAATATAAATATGGTATGCCGAGTGCTTGAAAACAAGAAATACATCGGCGAAAACGGATATCCGCAAATCGTTACCGCCGAGGACTTTGAGCAAGCGGATCGGATAAAGGCAGAACGAAACACCTACCGCAAAACTGTTCCACAGGACGAGCCGCGGCAATCGGAAGTGACTATCATGGAATACGAGCCGACCGATGAAATTCAGAGAATGACCAATGAAATAAATCGGCAGCTTGATTCCGAAAATCCCGATAAGAAAAAGGTTGAAGCGCTTATAATAATGTGCGCTCAATTAAAATATACGACAATCAAAGAGGTGATAACATGACGGAAACATTGACACCAAGCGGTATGAGGATAGTAATGATACCCGCAAAATCCCGCGAGGAAACCGGACAGACGGAAAGACGCTTAAGGGTTGCGGCATACTGCCGCGTCAGTACCGACCAAGAGGAACAGGAAAGCAGTTACGAAGCACAAATCAGCTACTACACCGAAAAAATTGGCAAAAACGCCGAATGGCAAATGGCAGGAATTTTCGCCGACGAGGGCATTACCGGAACGCAAGCTAAAAAGCGCCCCGAGTTTAGGTCTGAAAAATAAACTGTGTAAACGGGAATAATCCCTAAAAATAAACCAATACTAAAATTGCAGCCAAACAGGGCA
>CANRFR010000202.1 GCA_947629945.1 uncultured Clostridia bacterium
TTCTTAATAATGTTGAACTCCACGGCGCAGTCGATTATCTCACCCATCTTCGATATTCCCTCACCGAACAGCATATCGAACTCGGCGGTCTTGAACGGCGGCGCTACCTTATTCTTCACGACCTTGCATTTCACGCGGTTTCCAATAATCTCCGCGCCGTTTTTCAGCGGCTCGCCCTTACGCACGTCGATACGGACGGACGCGTAGAACTTCAGCGCCCGACCGCCCGGAGTGGTCTCGGGATTGCCGTAAAGCACGCCGATCTTCTCGCGTATCTGATTTATGAAAATGCAGATAGAGTTGGTCTTGCTGATCGCCGCAGTGAGCTTACGCATTGCCTGCGACATCAAACGAGCCTGAACACCTACGTGAGCGTCGCCCATATCGCCGTCTATCTCGGCACGGGTCGCCATTGCCGCTACGGAGTCGAGCACGATAATATCTACGGCGCCCGAGCGCACGAGCATTTCAATTATATCAAGAGCCTGTTCGCCCGTGTCGGGCTGCGATACCAGAAGATTATCTACGTCCACTCCAAGATGTTTCGCGTAAACGGGGTCGAGCGCGTGTTCAACGTCGATAAACGCCGCCGTGCCGCCCGCTTTCTGCGCCTCCGCCACGGAATGGAGCGCCAGCGTAGTTTTACCCGAGCTTTCAGCGCCGTATATCTCTATAATTCTGCCCTTGGGCAGACCGCCTATACCGAGCGCCAAGTCCAGCATCAAAGAGCCTGTGGACGTGTGCTCCACGTCCAATTTGCGGTTTGCGCCCATAAACATTATCGTGCCGTCGCCATACTGTTTCTCTATCTGGGCTATCGCGGTCTGAAGCGCCTTTTTGCGCTCTTTGGGGTCGATAATCTTGTCCGCGGACTTTTGAGGCGTCTTATCGCTTTTCTTTGTCATTGCCATTTTTGTGTACCTCCATTATTTAAAGGTGTAAATTACTCTTTTTACGCCGCACATATCTTTTTTTACGCGCGTAATTAAGCCGTTCTCGCGAAACAATCCGCACACGGCTTCGTCTTGGTCTATCCCTATTTCCACGGCGAACATTCCGCCTTTTTTCAGCTTTTTTGGGTAGATTTCAAGGATACGTCTGTAGAAATCCAAGCCGTCCGCGCCACCGAACAGCGCCGTTTCCGGCTCGAACCTCACCTCATTTTGAAGAGCTTCCATATCTGCGGATGTTAAATACGGCGGATTTGAAACAATAACGTCGAATTCTCCGCCGACCGTCCGTTCGTCTAGCGCGTCGCCTAAAACCGCGCTTACATTGACCTTATTAAGCAAAACATTCTTTTTTAAGTAACGAAACGCTTGTTCCGACTTTTCCACACAAATGACCTCCGCGCCCGACAGCTTTGCGAGAGCTATCCCAATACAGCCGCTGCCCGCGCACAAATCTAGCGTTTTGCGCGTTTGTCTGTCTTTCAGGAAATCCGCGCAGACCTCGACCAACGTTTCGGTATCCTGCCGCGGAATAAGCACGCCGTTTCCCACTTTAAAAGGCAGTCCGCAGAATTCCCACTCGCCGAGAATGTACTGCAAAGGCTCTCCGGCAAGCCGCCGCTCCAGCTTTCCCATAATTTCCGAGGAAATATTTTCGGTAACGCGAGCGTTCTGCTCCGTAATAAGTGCCAACCTGTCAAGACCCTCGCTTTGCATTAACTGTTCCGCTTCAAACCGCGAGTTCTCAACGCCTATGCTCTTTAATCGTTCGCATATAAGCGCATACAGTCCTCTGACCGTCAACTGTTCATTGTACATAGTCAGCCGTTATCACCAATTGTCGTCCTCGCCGTCCTTTGGCAAGCAAGGCAGAACGGCGGCGATGGCGCACTCTATCTGTGAAGCGTCGGGTTCGCGGGTGGTAAGCCTTTGCATCCAAAGCCCGGGAGCGCTGAAAAACTTCGTCACGGGATTGGAATATCTGCCGGCAAGTCTTATAAGCTCATAAGATATCCCGACTACGACAGGCAGCAGCGGCAGCTTCAGCAGAACGCGCAGCAAAGCCGCAAGAGCCTTGTTTTCAATAGCCCACCACGCAGCGGGGTTTATCGGCACAAGCGAGTACACCAGAATGCTGACAAGCAGCGTAATGATGATAAAACTCGTGCCGCACCTCGGATGAAAACGGCACATCGGCTTCACATTCTCAACGGTAAGCTCCTTGCCCGCTTCGTAGCAAGCTATCGTCTTGTGCTCCGCGCCGTGATATTCATAAACGCGCTTCATCATCTTCATCTGCGCTACTATTGCCATATAAGCCACAAACAGCACAAGCTTCAAAACGCCCTCAAACGCGGACTTCCACGGCGCGACGCTCTCCCCCGCCGCGCCCTCTATCAGCCCGAACAGCCAACTCGGCACGAAGAAGAACACTGCCATAAGCGCGGCGATCATCAAAAACGAAAGAACTCCCGCGATAGCCTCCGCGCCTTTTTCGCTAACGTGCTCGTCCAGCCACTTATCCAGCTTGGACTGCTCTTCCTCTCCTACCCCGCTTACCTCCACTGACTTGTTCATACAAGTATACCCCTCTTTAAGGGTCTGCACGAAATTGAAGCACCCGCGTATTATCGGCGCTTTATTATACCACTTTTTCTCCTTAATTTCCCACTCCTCGGTGTATATCCCGCCGTCTTTTTGGCGCACCGCCATTGCGCCCACCGAGACGCCTTTCATCATTACTCCCTCGATAAGCGCCTGACCACCGACCGTGGTCTTTTTACCTGTATCCGTTGGTTTATTTTTGCCCATTTTTGCTCCTTATTTGAAAAGATCGAAAGTTCTTTGCTTTAATTATTTTTGAGCGGAAGAACGATAGTTACGGTCGTACCCTTGCCCTGTTCGCTTTCAATATCCAGCGTGCCG
>CANRFR010000203.1 GCA_947629945.1 uncultured Clostridia bacterium
TGCCTTGGCGACTATCATCTCGCAATGCATTTCCGCAACGTTGACCGTGATATGTTTGGTTAAGGAAAACGGCGCTATTCACTTGGACTTCCGCAAGCTGAAGCTTCACGGTCTGGTAATGCGGGCAGTGGTGCGCGTGGGTCTGCCGGCGGGATTTCAAGGCGTTATTTTCTCGCTGTCGAACGTTGTGATACAGTCCTCCGTGAACCTGTTCGGCGAAACGGTGGTCTCGGGAAACTCTGCGGCTCAGTCGATTGAGGGCTTCATTTATATGGCGATGAACACGTTTTATCAAGCGGCAATCTCGTTTACGGGTCAGAACGTCGGCGCGAAAAAATACCGCCGTATTCCGCGTATCCTGCTTTGTTCACAGGGGTGCGTTATCGTCACGGGATTGGTGCTGGGAATGACGGCATACCTTTTTGGTCGTCCGCTGTTGTCAATTTACTCAAACAGTTCGGAGGTAATTGATGCGGGAATGGTGCGCCTTGGAATAATCGTTACGACCTACGCTCTGTGCGGCTGTATGGACGTTATGGTGGGAATGCTTCGCGGCATTGGTTATTCGGTTATGCCGATGATAGTGTCGCTTATCGGTGCGTGCGGACTGCGTATACTTTGGGTCGCAACGGTTTTTCAGATTCCCGAATACCACAAGATAGTCACCGTTTACATCTCCTATCCTATAACTTGGACGCTAACGCTTATCGCGCACATCGTCTGCTGGGTTATCGTATGGAATAAGCTGAAACGTAAGCAGAGCGAGTTCTTCATCGAAGAGCCGAAAGCCGCGGCGCAATAAAATATCAAACCCTCAAGCTAAATTTCGCTTGAGGGTTTTGCAGTATATAGATATAATTTTTTCAGACTGCGTAGGAGCGGAAGCTTTTAAGTACGTGCGTTTTTGCGATAACGGTGCTGAGAATAACGCCGAGCACTACGCCAAATACGCCTTGAGCAATGTTTCCGGGAACCGATTTAAGAGCGGCAGCAAAGCCATTTCCGAGCAATGCCGCCTCGTAGAAGTAGTATCCGCCCACCATAATTATCTCGCCTGTTATGCCGCCTGCTACGTAGCCGGGGAAACGGAGCTTTTTGCTTTTGTTTAGGAACGCGTGAACAATAAGCGCCGCAGCCACCGCTATAAGTCCTTTTATAACAAACGTTCCCGGCACGTAGTGCGTATAGCCCGCGAACAAGTCCGCAAGCGCGGAGCCGATTCCGCCCGCCGCAAATCCGTAAACGGGTCCCAGAACCCAAGCGGCAATCAAAATGAAACAATCGCCGAAATTTACATAACCGTCCAACGGCGAGGGAATGCGTATAATCATAGTTGCTACGCATATCAGCGCGGCAAACATTCCCGAAACGCATATTTTCAGCAGTATGTCTTTAGAGTTGCTTTTTTCGCTGTTCATAAGTGTTACCTTTCTTCTGTTCATAATTTTTTCTTTAAAAAGCAAACCCCGATAATGTTTTTAGAGTGTAATTTTGTGTATCCGTCCATTGCTTATAAGTTATTCGGGATTTGCTTTATGACTTTATTATACCACTTTTGGGAGATGTCTCAATACCCAATTTGATATTATTTAATAAGATCAGATTGATTAACACTTTCATCCGTTCCACATATAATGAGAATAAGCGAAAGCGACAAAATTACAGATGAAATAATTACACGGGGGTTTTGCATGAAGATCTGCACTTTAGACGAGCTTTGCGTCGGAGAACGCGCCGTGGTTAGCGCGCTTGATACCAAAGGCGCGATGCGCCGCCGTTTATTGGATATAGGATTATGCCAAGGCGCACGGGTGGAATGCGTGGGTCGAAGTCCGCTTGGCGATCCGTCGGCGTATCTTGTTCGCGGCGCCGTTATCGCGATTCGAGCCGCCGACTGCCGCGGAGTTATAGTTAAGAAATACAAGTAATGCTGATTTGGAATCAACATATAGACATAAATTGGTTCACAAACGGACGATTTGAGTGTGCCACGCGTGTAAAGATTGAGAGCGGACATGGTAATCGTCACTATATACGGGGGTGGAAAGATGGGACTTACCGCAAACTCCACGGGCGCGCGGCTTATAAACACAAGATCGGCGGAGTGCGCCGCGGGTCAAAAGCTTATCGCGCTGGCGGGCAATCCAAACGTCGGAAAAAGCACGGTATTCAACGCTTTGACGGGACTTCATCAGCACACGGGAAATTGGGCGGGGAAAACCGTTTCGACCGCCGTTGGGGAGTTCACAACTCAAAAATACTCCTACGCGCTGGCGGACTTACCGGGAACGTATTCTTTGCTTGCACATTCCGCCGAGGAAGAGGCGGCGAGGGATTTTATCTGCTTCGCGGAGCACGAGGCTGTGATAGTGGTGTGCGACGCAACTTGCCTTGAGCGCGGGTTAAATCTCGTTTTGCAGGTCATGGAAATTTGCCCGAAAACCTTGGTATGCGTGAATTTGTTGGACGAAGCGCGGAGGCGTGGCATTGAGGTAGATCTGAACGCTCTGGAAAAAGAACTCGGCGTGCCCGTCGTCGGCACAAACGCTCACGACAAGCGCACTTTGAAGCGTTTGACGAAGCGTCTTGACGAGCTTTGCGGCGAGTTTTACGAAGCTCCGCGAAATCCGCGAAAGCTCCGCTACATTCGACCGATAGAGGACGCGATAGCTTTGATTGAGCCTGTGCTCAAAGAGCGCGCGAACTGCCGTATATCGCCGCGCAGAACGGCTCTGGCGCTGCTTGACGACGATTCGGGATTTATAAATGAGATAGAGAGGGCGGCGGGCGTAAAGTTTTCGGAGGACAGCGAGATCTCGGCGGCGGTGGACAAAGCGCGGGCTTTGCTTTCGCAAAACGACGTCACTCCCG
>CANRFR010000204.1 GCA_947629945.1 uncultured Clostridia bacterium
TAAATCGGATGTGCACATCTTGCTTGCATATTTTCCGTCATCTTGCACAAATTTTCCTTGACGGGCGTCAGCCCGTCGGCGTCAAATTTGCACAATCTGACGAAAAATCTGCTGCGCAATCTGCACACCCCGATTTAATCAGCACTTCCTTAGAAACCTGTCCGCATTTTACGATAGCCGCATACATATTAATTATACACTATTCCTCACGGCTTGTCAAGGCGGAATTTTATATATTACACAATTTGTCCATAATCATAAACGGAGATTTGTCAACATAATATTTACTGTATCACATTCAAGGGGGGAAATGCATTGAAAGGTTCAGCTCCAAATAAAGACGAAAGATGTGTGATGTTAGGGCATTATATCGTAGAAAACAACGCGACCGTCCGCGCGGCGGCTCGGCAGTTCGGGATAAGCAAAAGCACCGTTCATCAGGATATTACCGAAAAGCTTGAGAAAGTAAACAAACCGCTCCACGACGAAGTAAAAGCCGTCCTTGACAGAAACAAACAGGAACGCCACATTCGCGGCGGCGAAGCGACAAAACGCAAATATGAGGAATTGTCACATAAAAAGACGGCAAATACACAGGTATAGATTTTTGCGGCAAATACATAAAAAAGTGCCTTTCCAATAACGGAAAGGCACCGGTCTGTATAAAAAGTCGGTAATAAAAAAGGAAAAATGGACACCCTCATTGAGTGGCAGACCTCATTTCAAGCGCCCCAAAGAGCGAATGACCGCCGTAGGCGGTCACCCTCACACAATAGGCTTTGCGCAAGTGACCGCAAGCGGTCACCCTCGCAATTTGCGCTACGCGCAAACCGCCTATTGTGTGGACGTTGTCGCACCGCCGTTATGTTCCGTCGGTTCAAGTTCACCCCAAAAAGTGCACCGTTCAAAGCTCCCCCAAAGAGCGACGAGGGGGAGAGGGGCGAGGGAGAGGGGAAAAGGGAGCTCGAGGGGAAAACCCGTAGGGAGAGGGGAGAGGGGGCTTCCTGCCGTCCGTAAAAACGCTGCAGGTAGATTTCAAGAATGCATTTGTGGGGGTTTCAAAGGTAGTTTTCCCCTCGATACCGAGCAACGTAATAACTTAAATTTAGTAAAAGACGTTATATGAAGTATTCCCCTAGAACCCACCAACGTAAAATTTACAATTAAACGCGAAAAAGTGCCTTTCCAATAACGAAAAGGCACTTTGTATTTTAAAAATCACTTAATCATAGAAGCAACCTCATCGGCGAAGTTGTCCTCTTTCTTCTCGATACCCTCGCCGCGCTCGTAGCGAACGAAGCAAGCAACCTTAATGGAAGCGCCCTGAGCCTTAGCAACGCTCTCAATATACTTGCCGACTTTCATATTGGACTCCTTGAAATACTCCTGGTCAAGCAAGCACTTCTCCTCGTAGAATTTACGAATACGACCCTCAACGATCTTCTCGGCAACGTTCGCGGGCTTGCCCTCTTGCTCAACGAGCTTGGTCTGAACCTCTTTCTCGTTTGCGAGAACTTCAGCGGGAACGTCGTCGCGGCTTACATACTCCGCGCCCATAGCGGTAGCCTGAAGCGCGATATTCTTGCCGCAAGCAAGTACTTCCGCGTCCTCGGGCTTGTCCGTGTCGAGCTTAACAAGCGTGCCGAGTCTGCCGCCGTCGTGCATATACGGAATAAGAGTGCCGTCCATTTTAGTAAAGCGGCGAATGTTCATATTCTCGCCGATAGTCGCGATTTTGTCGGTCATATAGTCCTTAACGGTCATATTGCCGCCCGCAACGGTAACATTGTTCAGCGCTTCAACGTCCGCAACGTCGTTAGCGAGAATGGTATCCGCGATAGTCTCAACGAGTTCCAAGAACTTGTCGGACTTTGCACAGAAGTCCGTTTCGCAGTTGATTTCGGCGATAACGCCCTTTGTGCCTTCAACCTTTGCCTTAACAACGCCCTCTGCGGCAATTCTGCCCGCTTTCTTCGCAGCCTTTGCAAGACCTTTCTCACGGAGTATCTTAACAGCCTCGTCGCGGTCGCCGTTAGCCTCGGTGAGCGCCTTTTTGCAGTCCGAAATGCCGCAGCCCGTCATTTCGCGAAGCTCTTTTACTTCCTGAATAGATATATCAGCCATAGTTATTCTCCTTAAATATTTAATATATAATTATTCCGCAGCTTCCGCTTCAACGGACTGCTCGGCGTTATCCTGAGCCGCCGTCTCGCCCGCGCCCTGATTAGCGCCGATAATCGCGTCAGCCATTGCGCCCGAGATAAGTTTAACGGCACGGATAGCGTCGTCGTTGCCGGGGATAACATAGTCTATCTCGTCGGGGTCGCAGTTGGTGTCAACGATAGCGACAACGGGAATACCGAGCTTACGAGCTTCCGCAACAGCGATTTTCTCCTTGCGCGGGTCAACGACGAACAGCGCACCGGGGAGCTTCTTCATATTCTTGATACCGCCGAGGAACTTTTCGAGCTTCTCAATCTCAAGGTTGAGCTTGATAACTTCCTTTTTGGGGAGCAAATCGAACGTGCCGTCTGTCTCCATAGTGTGAAGCTGCTCCAAACGAGCGATACGGCGCTGAATGGTCTTGAAATTCGTCATCATACCGCCGAGCCAACGTGCGTTTACATAGTGAGCGCCCGCGCGGGTAGCTTCCTCTCTGATACTGTCCGCGGCTTGCTTCTTTGTACCGACAAACAGAATTTCCTTGCCCGAAGCCGCCGTCTCGTGAATGAAGTTGTAAGCCTCGTCGAGCTTCTTTACGGTCTTTTGCAGGTCGATGATGTAAATGCCGTTTCTCTCTGTGAAGATGTAGGGAGCCATTTTAGGGTTCCAACGTCTTGTCTGGTGT
>CANRFR010000205.1 GCA_947629945.1 uncultured Clostridia bacterium
TTCCCGGCATTTGAGTTTATAGCAAAGGCGCATAGTGCAACCGCATTTGTGAATTTCTCGGCGGTACATCAGCCCCCATCTCCCTCCTCCCGCAGGGTTGTCCCCTCGCACAAGGCGCATTTCAGTTCCAAATTAACATATTAAAAAGCGAAAAGCTTTCCCCTCGCATAAGGCGCATTTCAGTTCCAAATCAACATAAAAAAAGCGAAAAGTTTTCCCCTCGCATAAGGCGCATTTCAGTTCCAAATCAACATATTAAAAAGCGAAAAGTTTTCCCCTCGCACAAGGCGCATTTCAGTTCCAAATCAACATAAAAAAAGCGAAAAGTTTTCCTCTCGCACAAGGCGTATTTCAATTTCAAATCAACATATTAAAAAAGCGAAAAGTTTTCCTCTCGCAACGGGCGCGTATAGTTTACAATTAAACGTAAAAAGGACTTTTCTACAAACTGACGGCGGTATCGTATACAATACCGCCGCTAAATTACCTCTAAAATCAAAACTCCGGCTTCGTCTCTTCGGTGTTGTCTATTTTTTTAGCGTTAAGCACGCCCAGAGCAAGGAAGAACATCAGCACGCAGATAACCAGTGAAAGTCCTATCGCCGTGAGAATACTCGGCGCTTTCGCCGCGAGGTCGTATCCCTCGGAGCCGGGGGTGTACATCGAGCCTGTAACCGTAACCAACGTGAACGGATTATAATCGGTGAGCCTCATACCCTCCAGAAGAGACTGCAAAAAGAGCTGTCCGACAAACACCAAAGCCACCATTAACCCGGGCTTGGACGTGCAAATGCCGAGCGACAGAAAAACGGTAATGATAAACGTTGTATAAACCGCCATAAACAGTGAACCGAGCGCTATCATATCAAAACCGACCTTATTGTATTCGAAAAGCGCGTCGCACAAGCCGCCCGTTGTTATTCCCCCGAGGAACGTTATAACGAACATTGCCGTAGGATATATCACAAACTTTGGAATGAGGTAGTTTTTATTGGTAAGTCCGCTGCACCACGGCACTATCATCGCGCGTTTTTTCTGTTCGCCGCCCGCCGCGGCTTTTATCACAAGCATAGCTATAAGCAAGGAGTAAGTCGAAAAGCTGACCAAGCTCATAGAGCACATTGCCGAAGCGTCGCTGTAAATGCCTACCATATCGTCCAAGCCCATTCCGTCAAGCATTCCGCTTTCTCCCGCTTCGGTCTCGGAATCGGGAGACGCCGAGGTTTTCACATATTCCACTGTAGCTGTCTGCTCAAAACCGTTGATGTCTGTTTTGGAGAGTTCTTCCAAAACCACTCCCGAAAACTTGCTCATAAGCGGATTGGCAAGCGCGAAGCTGAATATCGCTATAACTATACCCCAAAGCTTAAACGTTCTGAAAAACATTGCGCTTTCTTTTTTGAAGCTGTATTTTAACTGCGTACTCATTATCCGACCACCTTTCCGAACACCTCGTCCAACGTCGCGGTGCCTATTTTGAAGCTCTCCACCGTTATATCATTTTCTGCGGCGAGTTTTATCAAGCGCTTAGAAGCGTCCTCGGCGTTTCCCGCGCCCAACCGGTCAAATCCGCCGAAACGAAACGTGTTTATTTCGTTGTCGAACTCGGCGCACGCGAAATCCACTTTCAGCAGCGTTATTTTCTGCTCCTGCGTCAAATTCCGCACCGACATACTGATAACGTCGCCGCCGTATTTGCGAAGAATTACTTTCATATCGCCCTCTTCCGCGATAACGCCGCCGTTCACTATTCCTATGCGGTTTGCCACACGCTCAACGTCCGTCAAAATATGCGTTGAAAGGACTATCGTGCTGCCTAATCCCTTTAAGCGTTCGATTATCGAGATAACCTCGGAACGTCCTTGCGGGTCGAGCGCCGAGGTCGGCTCGTCGAATATCAGCAGCTCGGGGTTTTTGAAAATCGCCGCGCCCATTCCAAGTCTCTGCGTCATACCTCTTGAAAAGCCTTTTGTTCGTCTGTCGGCGGCTTCGCGCAAGCCCACCGTTTCAAGCACTTCCTCGGCGCGTTTTTTTATATCGCCGTCGTAATTTCCGCACGCGCCTATATACTCCAAATACTCTCTTGCCGTCATATACGGAAAAATCGTCGGACTTTCGGGCAGATAACCTATGTTTAACGTTTTTTCGCCCTCACCCAAGGTTATTTCGCCCTCGTCCTTAGGTATCACTCCGCAAATTATATTCATCGTCGTGGTTTTGCCGCAGCCGTTTCTTCCCAAAAATCCGTAAACGTCGCCGCTGTTTATGTCCATATTCAGCCCCCTCAGCACGGGGAACCCTTTATAGCTCTTTTTCAGGTTTCGTATTTTTACCATTGCTTTTCCTTTCACTGTTGTATTTGGTGATATCATTTTGATATCACATACATTATAGCACGCTTTACATATATTGTCAAGTGGTTTTGGAAATTTTATACGCGCCATACTTTTTTTATTGTTTAATACATAATTACGTGAATTTGGTTATTTCACGCCAGCTTGTAGAAAAAGTCCTTTTTCACGCTTAATTGTAAACTTTACGCGCCCGTTTCGAGGGGAAAACTTCTTATGACGTTTTTTACCTAATTTGAATTGTTACGTTGCCGGTTTCGAGGGAACAGCCCCGGAGCACTTCATATAGCCCTCTTTTGCTGACTTTGAGCTATTATGTTGCCGGTATCGAGGGGACAACCCTTCGGGAAAGGGGAGAGGGGGGCA
>CANRFR010000206.1 GCA_947629945.1 uncultured Clostridia bacterium
CATGGGAATTATTACAGCGATTATGCGGCGGCAAAAGAGAATTTCGCAACCCGGTCCGGACTTATCGATAAGGATAAGCTGTTCGGCACGGAGGAGCTTGAATGGCTCGGGAAGTGCGTGGATTTTACCGTAAGGCACAACGGCGATTTGAAGTTCGATGACTGCGAGTTTCTCGAAAAATTGAACGAAAAAATCTCGGAAAATATTCCGGAACAAACGCAGAGTGATGAGCCGGAAATGTCAATGTAGGAGGAAATCAAGATGAATTATTTTGAAAACGAGATCATGCACAGGGTCAAGGAACTTGATTGTAGCGCGATTTACAGGGAACAGAATGAAGAAATTTCCGTTATGTACGATGGCGTTAAAATCGCGGAAATAAGTTATGAAACAGCCGAAAAAATATCGGGAATTACAGATGAAGAATAGGAGAAATTCCTCCATATCAAGCGGCTGTGCGCTAACGTTTCAAATTACTGTAACGCTTACGAAATCGGCGAACCGATAAATATTCCGGATTTTTCGGACGGATATCGAATTATTTATCAGGTTGGCGGCGCGGAAATGGCAGCGCGATTTGACAGAAAATCGGGGTTTGAATTTGTCGTTTGGAGCGATGAAGAATACCCCTGTTTTTTTGCAAACTACGACAAGGCACGCGAGAAATTTGCGGTGCTTTCGGGGCTTGTTGATCGTGAAAAAATCTTTGATGATGAGGAGCTGGAAACGCTCTGCTACTGTGTTTACGCAGTCTCCGAGATGTGCGAAACATTAACCAAGGATATGACTAAGCTGCTGAACGATCTCGGCAAAAAGTTGGATATCGCGATCTCAAAAAATTTATCGGCGGGAAAGGTGGAGAAATATGAGAGTGAGGTTTAAAAATTACTATCACAGAAAGAACTTCGCGGAATATATTTCCCCGAAAAATTCCGATTACTACAGCAACCGCAGCGAGTTTATTGCCGCGGTTTTTCTTTTGTCCGCAGATAAGCTTTTATGGGAGCGCTCAAAAAACGCGATTGCAAGGTACGCCGTGAATTTTGACATGATTGATTTGAGCGGGATTTCGACCGAGGGCTATGCGCTTTATAAAGCGGCAAGAACTGTGTACGACGGAAAATCTGACGTTTCGCTGAGCGAACTGTGCGACTGGACTTTGATCGACGATCCCACAATGCTGACTATTTTTGCGGGGGCAATGCTCCACAGGAACGGCATTAAAATGCTGAATTGGAAGTGAGGATTTATGAAAAAGAAAATAACCTTTGCCGCACTTGTATGGGCGGCATTGCTTGCGTTATCCGGCTGCGGAGATAAGCCCGAGAACGTATCGGAGAGCGTTGTATCGGTCACGCTGCCTGATAAAATAGATATCTTCAATATCGAGAATCAAAGCGATATGGCGGTAACTCTGTATTATGATGTCGACGAACCTACTGTCGCCTTTATAATGCCCGACGGCAAGATGCTCGAAACGTCCGAATTGCCGACGGAACGGGGTAAGGGCGCTGTTTGTTACCATATCGCGGACGCTGCTCCCGGACAATGGCAAATGGCTTACGACAGGAAAAATAATGTGAACTGCAATGTTAATTGGGCGCCGGATATCAGCCCGATTTATTACGTTTGATCGGAGGACTTTATGATAAGATTTTTTATTAAAAACGGAAATAATTCCGTGAAGTTTGACGCACCTACGGACGAGCTGTTCGACCACTTGGGCAGCATCGGGATCGGCGAAGATATTCCCGTGACTTGCAGCGAGAAGATATATCTCGACTTCTACCCTACCGATGATACGGATGAGATCGCGAAAATCGTCTGCGACAGACTCTTGCCCGAGGATAAGATTTCCGATGTGAATCGGCTTTGCAATAAGCTCGACGGGCTTTGGAGAATTACCGCCGAGGAATTTGAAAGCGCCCTCTCGGAGAATGATGTGCGCGGCGCGGTAAATATTGACGCAGCTTTTGAAAAGTTGATGAACGAGCTGCGGCAGACAAACGATTTGAGTATGTAAAGGTGAGAGCCTTAACATAAAATCTATACGGATTGGAGGTGTTATTATGGCGATGAGCAGAGGACGAATCGATTTCTACAAGGAGCATTATCTGCGCGGAACTCGCGTGCAGCTCGACAGCATGGGAGATGATCCCTGTCCCGTTGAGTCGTGAGCGGTCGGCACCGTGATCGCGGTGGACGATATCGGCACTGTTTTCGTGAATTTCGATAACGGTAGGTCGCTCGGGATCTGCCCCGAGGTGGACAGCTTCCACAAGATCACAGAGCAGACGGAAGTTCAGGAACCGAAAATGTCAATGTAAGAATTGACGCGAAATTTTGTAAGGAAGTGATTTTATAGCAATTAAATTTTTCGACTGCTTTTCGGGCATCGGAGGTTTCCGCAGCGGCTTGGAGCAAGCGGGAGGCTTTGAATGTATCGCGTACTGCGAAATAGACAAGTACGCTGCTGCCGCTTACAAAGCCATTTACGACACGGAGGGGGAGATTTATTATAGCGACGTTACAAGAATTGACACAGCAGGAAT